>CALMFH010000218.1 GCA_937864925.1 uncultured Alphaproteobacteria bacterium
CGGGTGTTCATCTCGATGAAGTAGAACTCGCCGTTCTCGTAGAGGAACTCGATGGTGCCGGCGCCGGCGTAGCCGAGATCGGCCACCGCCTTGGCGCAGATGGCGCCGATCTTCTCGCGCTGTTCGGGATTGAGCGCCGGAGAGTTGGCCTCTTCCCAGACCTTCTGGTGGCGGCGCTGCAGCGAGCAGTCGCGTTCGCCGAGATGCACCGCGCCGCCCTTGCCGTCACCGAGGACCTGGATCTCGATGTGGCGCGGGGTGATCAGCAGCTTCTCCATGTAGACCGCATCGTCGCCGAAGGCGGCCTTGGCCTCGGCGCGCGCGGTGGCGTAGGCCTCGTGGAGATCTGCTGCGGTCTTCGCCACCTTCATGCCGCGGCCACCGCCGCCGGCCGACGCCTTGATCAGCACCGGATAGCCGATCTCGTCGGCGAAGCGCTCGGCCTCCTCGACCGTTTCGACCGCTCCGTCGGTGCCGGGCACGACCGGAATGCCGAGGCGCTGGGCGGTACGCTTGGCTTCGATCTTGTCGCCCATGATGCGGATGTGTTCGGCCGAGGGGCCGATGAACTTGACGCCGTGGGCCTCGACGATCTCGGCGAAGCGGGCGTTCTCCGAGAGGAAGCCGTAGCCCGGATGCACCGCCTCGGCGCCGGTGATCTCGCAGGCGGCGACGATCTGCGGGATGTTGAGATAGCTCTCGGACGCTTTGGGCGGGCCGATGCAGACGCTCTCGTCGGCGAGACGGACGTGCATGGCGTCGGCGTCGGCGGTGGAATGGACCGCCACGGTGCGGATGCCGAGCTCCTTGCAGGCGCGCAGCACCCGGAGGGCGATCTCGCCGCGGTTGGCGATCAGGATCTTGTTGAACATCGCGGCCCCCGTCACTCGATGACGACGAGCGGCTCGCCGTACTCCACCGGGGCAGCGTCCTCGACGAGGATGGCGGTGACCACGCCGGCCTTCGGCGCGGGGATCTGGTTCATCGTCTTCATCGCCTCGACGATGAGCAGCGTCTGGCCCTCGCGCACGCGGGTGCCGACATCGACGAAGGCGGCCGCACCCGGCGAGGGTGAGCGATAGGCGGTGCCGACCATCGGCGACTTCACCACCCCGGGATGATCGGCCCAGCTCGCCTCGGTGGCCGGCGCTGCGGGTGCGGCGGCGGCGGGCGCGGCGGCGGCGATCGGGGCGGCAGGAAGGGCGACGGTCGGACCGGCCACGGTGACGGGTGCCACCACCTGGATGTTCCGGGCGACGCGAATGCGCAGGTCGCCCTGTTCCACCTCGATCTCGCTCAGGTCGGTCTCGGCGACGAGCAGCGCGAGATCGCGGATGAAGTCGGTGTCGAAGGGCTTCTTGGGGGTGGCCATCTGGTCGGATCTCGGTTCGTGTCGGATCTCGTGTCGGTTCGGACGCGCCCTCCGCTCGGGCGATCCGGCGGCCGCGCGTCGACCGACGGCGAAGAGGTCCGTGGCGGGTCGGGCGGCCGATCCGGCCGGGGCCGGGGCGTCGGCGCTTTATAGGCGGGGGAGATCACGCGAACAAGGCCCGGGGCACGCAGCGTCGCCCGCATCCCCGGATATCTCGCCCGACCCGCCGTGGACGGCCTCAGCAGCTCTTGGTCGTGGTGCAGCGCGCCTCGGCGACTCGGGCCTGGAGACGGTCGAAGCCGATGGCGCCGGGCACCACCTGAGAGCCGATCACGTAGGACGGCGTGCCCGACAGGCCGAGACCCGAGGCGAGGCCGTACACCTCTTCGAGCGTGGCGGAGATCTCCTTGTCGGAGAGGGCCGCCTCGAGTGCCTTCATGTCGACGCCCGCGGCCTTCGCCGCTTCCATCGCCTTGGCGTGGTCGGCGGAGCCGCGGCCGGTCAACATGCGCTTGTGGAAGTCGAGGTACTTCTGCGGGGCGATCCGCGAGATCGCGACGGAGACCCGTGCCGCCTCGACCGAGCCCTGGCCGAGAACCGGGAACTCCTTGAGCACGATACGCACCTTCGGGTCCTTCTCCATCAGCGACAGCATGTCGGTGAGCGCCCGCTTGCAGTAGCCGCAGTTGTAGTCGAAGAACTCGACCACGGTGACGTCGCCCTTCTGATCGCCGAGGGTCATCTGCCGGGTGCTGTCGAAGAGCACCGACTTCTTCTCCTCGAGCACCTTGGCGAGACCGGCGGAGGCTTCCGCCGCCTGCTTCTTCTCGAGCGCCGCCATCGCCTCCTCGAGCACCTCCGGATGGTTCACGATGTAGTCGTGGACGATCTTCTCGATCGCCGCCTTGTCGAGCGGCGCTTCGGCGACGGCCGGGGCGAAGCCGACGGTCGCGAGCGCGGCGGCTCCGGCTAGGAGGAGAGAGAGGCGGCGCATCATGGGCGGCTCCAGGTGTCGGGGCGCGAGCGTGCGCCGTCCTTCGGGATGTCTCGTGATCATTCGTCGGGCTTATAGGACACGATGTCGTCGGCGCGAAGCCAATCGGCCGAGCCCGCCTTCAAATTGTCTCGAGCCCGCGCCGCGTACTTGCGCGCCTCCTTGGCGTTGCCGGCGACGAACAGGCCGGTCGCCACCATCAGGTCGGCCTTGGGCAGGTCACCTTTCATCGCGTGAGCGCGGGCGAGATGCTGGTAGGGCGACGGATCGAGACGGTCGCGGTCGGCGGCGATGGTGAGCTGGCGAATCGCTTCGTCGGCGAGCCCCTTGTCTTCCGTCGCCACCAACGCATGGCCGAGCATCACTCGGATCGGCGCACCCGCTGGGCCGGAGGCGAGGTCGACGGCGCGGCGCAGCGGCGCCAACGCTTCGCGCGGCTTACCCCATTCGAGCAGGGTCTGCCCCTTCAACTCGTGGAAATAGGCGTTCGTCGGGTGTTCGCGGATCAGCTCGTCGGTGAGCCGGATCGCGTCGGTCGGCTGGTTCTGGCGATAGGCGACGACGGCGCGGGCGTAGCGGGCGGCGAGGCTGGTGTCCGTAGCCGGGAACTTGCCGCCGACGGTGCGCGGATTGTCCATGAAGGCGGTGAGCTTGGCGCGCATCAGGTCGTGACGGGCCTGGAGTTCCGGCGGATCCTTGCGGCCGTGGAACTTCGACTTCACCGCCAGATCCTCGATCTGGGAGATGCGCTCGCGCGGCATCGGATGGGTGAAGGCGTAGGGGTCGCGGCCCTGGTTGGCCACCAGCATCTGGTCGGCGAATCGGCGGAAGGTGACGAGCATGCCCTCGGCCGACTGACCCGATTTCTCGAGGTAGTTGAGTGCGGCGCGATCGGCGGCGATCTCTTCGGTACGGGCGTAGGCCATCAGCGTCGCGTTGGCGAGCGAGGCCGATCCCGTCAACACCGCCGCACCCGCCTGACCGGCCTGGCCGCCGCCGCCGGAGCGGATCGAGCCGGCCATCGCCGCTCCACCGAGCACCGCGCCGATCAGCGCCATGTTGCGCGCCCGCGCCACCGCCTCGCGGAAACGCACCTGATGGGCGCCGGCGATGTGGCCGGTCTCGTGCGCGAGGACGCCGATCACTTCGTTCGGCGTCGCCGCGTCCATCAGAACGCCGGTGTTCATGAAGATGCGACCGCCGTCGATGATGAAGGCGTTGAACTCGCGGCTGGAAACGAGCACCAGGCGCACGTCCTTGGCCTGGATGCCGGCCGCTTTGAAGATCGGTCTGGCATAGTCGCCGAGCAGGGCCTCGGTCTCGGCGTCGCGGACGAAGGAGAGCGGCCGCGACTGGGCGGCGGTGGGGGAGGGCGGCAGGGCGAACGAGACGGCGACGAGCGCGGCGAGGAGGGCGCGGCCGGTCGTCGTCGGCGCGACCGAGCCCGCGATGCCGTCGTCGTTCGTCGTCATGGATCCGTCCACCCCTGCGATCCGGCCACCGAGTGTGCCTCGTTCATGGCCGAGGATCACGGCGCCGGCAAGGCGGCGGCCGGGTTCAATCGCCGAGCAGTTCCTTCGCCCGGTCGAGGACGGCGACGATGTTCGGCTTCGACGCGGCGGCCTTGCGCAGGCGAGCCTCTTCGGCCGGTAGGCGCTCGCACCCGAGCTTCTTCACCGCCGCTTCGATCTCCTTCAGCCGCGCCGGTGGCAGGTCGTCGCCGACTTCGCCGGACCAGTGCCGGCAGGCTTCGCGGGCGGCGAGATGTCGCGCCAGCTCCGGGCCGATCTCGGCGAGCGGTACACCGACGACGAGGTCGTCGCCGTTGCCGGAGACGAAGATCTCGTTGGCGGCCTGGACGGCGATCGCCGGATGGCGGCGTTCGAGCCGGCCGTCGGGTCGCGGCGCCCAATAGGTGAAGGTGGTCACCTGCATGTTTCGGGTATGGGCCTCGAGGGTCGGCTCGGGCAGGGCCTTGAGAGTGAGGTGGACCTTGTCGCCGTTGTGCTTGCTCGCGACCACGGCGCGGCGCGCGTCGAGGCGGGTGATGCGGAACTCGTCGTTCTCGCCGGTGGTCACCAACGCCTTCGCCGCGGCCTCGGTCTCGACGCCGGCGGTGGTGGCGTCGAAGGCCTCGCGGGGAAGCCCCTTGACCCAGTCCATGACGTCGGCATGGGCCATCGGCGTGCCGCTCGCCGGCCACCCTTCGAGCAGGTGCTTCTGATCGGCGAGATGCCTGCCGAGGTCGTAGCCCGGCATCGAGAAGGCCTTGTTTCGCTCGGCGATGAAGGCGCGCTGGGCCTCGCGCAGCCGGGTCGCGGCGCCGGCGTCGATGGCGACGCGATCGGCGGCGCGGCCATAGGCGGCGGCGACGTCGGCATCGAGTGCGGCGAGGGCGGGATCGGCGCAGATCGCCTTCTCCACCGGTTTGCCGGCCTTGGCGCAATCGAAGGACGGGCCGGCGGCGGCGGAACGGATCACGGCCGGTGCGGTACCGACCATCAGCGACAGAGTGAGCAGGGCGCGCGCGATCATCGGGCCTCCGTGGGTTGCGTCGCGGCGAACTTAGACCGCGGCCGGAGGGCCCCGCGTACTCGAGATTGGGGATGTCGAGAACGATCGCGCGGGGAGGGCGGGCTCAGGGCGCCGGAGCGATCGCTTCGCCCTTCTCCATCTTCTCCGACCAGTCGACCATGGCGGCGCCCCAGGCGCGGGCGGTCTCGGGATCGAGGTCGAGCTGGGTGATGCGATGGCCCTCGCGGACGATGACGCGCAGCATCTTCATGCCGCTCTCGAACACCACGTGCTCGAGCCGCACCTCGCGGCGATAGGGGGCGGCGAGGGTGAGGAGATCGGTGCGGACGACGTCGCTCATTTCGGGTTCCCCAGCCCCGGCTTGTGGCCGCCGGCGCGGTAGAAGGCGAGTTCGAGCCGCTTCTGCCAGTCGCGCGGAGTGTCCTGATAATCCGGCTTCAGGTCCATGTGCAACACCACCATACCGTCCTGGGCGGCGGCTTCGACCAGGCTCTCCAGGTCGAAATAGGAGGTGATCTCGCGGTGGGAGATGATCAGGTCGGAGAGATTGGCCATCGGATCGTCGGTCTCACGGAATCAGGGGAGGGCTCGGACACCGGGCGCGTCGGCGAGGCCGGGCGAGGCGAAGAGCCGGTCGTAGGAACGTAGGCGATAGAGCAGCCGTGTCGAGTGGGCGTCGTCGCCGAAGCCGGTGCGGTCGTGCAGGACGTTGTTGCAGACGACGCCCTGGCCGGCGTCGAGACGCAGGCGGAAGACCAGAGGGTCGGTCGCACAGATCTCCTCGAGCGCGGTGACGGCGGCGCGGGTCGTGGCGTCGTCGGCCCAGACGATGTGCCGTTTGCGCGCGGTGTAGCGCATGAGAAGGCCACCGGTCGCCGGATCGACCTCGAAGACGGGCCCGACCGCCCAGTCGCGAACCGAGCCATCCTCCTCGACCGAGGGCGGGATCGACATGGCATCCGGCCGCATCAGCGCCTCGACCAGCGCCGGATCGCGATCGCGCAGGCGGATGTAGGCGATCTCGTGGTCGAAGAGGGCGTTGACGCCGCCGTCCGCCGCCGGACGCACGCAGTGCAGCACCATGGCGCGGATCGCCCGGCTCGGTCCCTCGTAGGCGTAGTAGCCGTCGGTGTGCCAGCCGATCGGCCGGGTCGAATAGGGGATGAAGCCGGAGCGGTGGGCGTCGGCGGCGACCTCGATCGCCACCAGTCCGTCCGGTCCGGCCGAGCGGTGCTTTTCGAATCGGCCGAGGCCACAGGCGGCGGCGAGGGCCGAGACGGCGCGCCGCGCATGGCTCTCGTCGGTCGGCGCGTCGACGAATCGGTAGAGGCACATGTCGGCCCGCGCGACCGCCGTCGCGACCGCGGCGAGTTCCGCCCGGGACGGAGCGAGCGGATCGACGATGTCGACGGCGAGCGCGGTCGGATCGGTGGGATGAGCGGCGAGTTTCGTCTCTCGCCACGCTCGATAGGCCGCCTCGTCGGTGAGCGAAAACGGTCCCGAAGACGGCTCCGCTGAAATGCCAGCGACCGGTTTTCGGGCTCCGAAAGGGGTGTCGACAGCCTGCATTCTGCTCGTCCTCCCTGCCGTGCCGGTTGCCTCCGGATCTCGGGAGCGGGGCACAACGTTCTGTTTTTTCATGCGATCACGCAATCGGGATTCCAACCGCCGGCCGGGCTTTGAAAAAATTTCAGCGTGAGAATGCAGATCGATTGAAAAGCGCTCTTGCAAAGCTTGAAAATCAGCATAGCATTATATTCGAGAGAACGCATATAATGGTTTTCGAAAGCGGTTCCGGCGATGCGAAGCGACACGCATCGAGCGGGCCGCCGGCTTGCCGAATGCGTAGCGCGCCGAAGGCGAGCCGGGCAGAGGACAGAGACGTCGCTCCGCTGCAGGTTCGTTCAAGGGCCGCGGGACGGGAACGACGACACGGGATCGGACGCGAGCGTCCGATCGAGGAAACGACCGAAGGAGACAGTGATGACGGGCGAGAAGCATCCGACGCCGCTCTTGGACGAGCTTGAGAGCGGGCCCTGGCCGAGCTTCGTGACCGGCCTGAAGCGGCTGCGCGACAGCGGCGGCAAGCAGTATGCCGCGATGATGAACGACCTGCTCGGTCAGCTCGAGCACTCCTACACCAACCGTCTCGGCTACTGGAAGGGCGGCACGGTCTCGGTGTTCGGTTACGGCGGCGGCGTCATCCCGCGCTTCTCCGAAGTTGCCGACAAGTTCCCGGAATCGAAGGAGTTCCACACCCTTCGCGTCCAGCCGCCGGCGGGCTACCACTACACCACGGACCTGCTGCGCCAGATGTGCGACGTGTGGGAGGAGCACGGCTCCGGCCTGATCGCGCTGCACGGCCAGTCCGGCGACATCATGTTCCAGGGCTGCAAGACCGAGAACGTCCAGAAGGCCTTCGACGCCTTCAACGAGATGGGTCTCGACCTCGGTGGCGCCGGCCCGGCGCTGCGCACCTCGATGAGCTGCGTCGGTCACGCGCGTTGCGAAATGTCCCTCTACGACGAGGTCAAGGCGCATCGCTCGGTGATCAACGAGTTCCTCGACGAGATGCACCGTCCGTCGTTCCCCTACAAGTTCAAGTACAAGTTCTCGGGCTGCCCGAACGACTGCGTCAACGCCATCCATCGCGCCGACTTCGCGGTGATCGGCACCTGGCGCGACGACATCAAGGTGAACCAGGACGAGGTGAAGGCGTATGTCGCCAGCCACGGCCGCAAGTACACCATCGACCATGTCGTGGCGATGTGCCCGACCCGTGCCGTCAGTCTCAACGACGACGACACGATCGAGATCGACAACCGCTCGTGCGTGCGCTGCATGCACTGCCTGAACGTCATGAACAAGGCGCTGGCGCCGGGTGACGATCGCGGCGCCACCATCCTGATCGGCGGCAAGCGCTCGCTCAAGGTCGGCGACCTCATGGGCACCATGGTGGTTCCGTTCTTCAAGCTGCAGTCCGACGAGGACTACGAGGAGCTCGTCGAGTTCGCTCGCACGATCATGGAGTTCTTCGCCGAGAACGCGCTCGAGCACGAGCGTATCGGCGAGACCATCGACCGTATCGGTCTGCCCACCTTCCTCAAGGGCGTCGGCATCGAGCCGGATCCGAACATGGTCAAGCATCCGCGCACCTCGAGCTACGTGCGCACCGACGACTTCACCGACGAAGCCGACAAGTACTTCGAGCGCAAGGCGCGCGAAGAAGCGGCCGAGTGAAGTCCGGCGTTCTGCGACCCGGCCGATGAGCGGCCGGGTCACCCCATCCCGCGCGACCGTTTGCGGTCGTGCATCCGTCACGCACGAGCTATTCCCTGGGAGGGAGCGATATGACCGACGCCCAGACGGCCAAGAAGCCGCGGCTGCCCGACGAACACGGGGTGCCGGATCCGTTTCCGTTGATGCATCCGCTTCTGAAGAAGAACTACGGCAACTGGGACTGGCACGACCGTCCCCGTCCGGGCGTCCTGCACCACGTCTCCAAGAACGGCGACGAAGTGTGGACCGTGCGCGCCGGCACCCAGCGCCAGATGGACGTCGGCACGATCCGCAAGCTCTGCGACATCGCCGACACCAAGGGCGAGGGCTACGTCCGCTTCACCACCCGCTCGAACATCGAGTTCATGGTGAGCGACTTCGCCAAGGTCCCGGCGCTGATCTCGGCGCTGAACGGCGAGGGCTTCCCGGTCGGCGGCACCGGCAACTCGGTGTCGATGATCTCCCACACCCAGGGTTGGCTGCACTGCGACATCCCCGGCACCGACGCCTCCGGCGTGGTCAAGTCCCTGATGGACATGATGCACGAGGAGTTCGTCAAGGAGGAGATGCCGAACCGGGTTCGCATCACCACCTCGTGCTGCCAGATCAACTGCGGCGGCCAGGGCGACATCGCCATCAACGTCCAGTACACCAAGCCGCCGAAGATCAACCACGATCTCGTCGCCAACGTCTGCGAGCGCCCCGCCGTCGTCGCCCGCTGCCCGGTCGCCGCCATTCGCCCGGCCATCGTCGACGGCAAGCCGTCGCTCGAGGTCGACGAGAAGAAGTGCGTGTGCTGCGGCGCCTGCTATCCGCCGTGCCCGCCGATGCAGATCAACGGCGCGGACTCGACC
>CALMFH010000219.1 GCA_937864925.1 uncultured Alphaproteobacteria bacterium
CCTTGTCGGCGCCGACCGGCTGGGAGAAGTTGAAATGGATGTTGCCGTCGCCGAGGTGACCGAAGGGCACCGGCCGGATCCCCGGAATGAAGGCCTCCGCCACCCGGATGCCCTCGTCGATCACCTCCGGCACCGCCGCGATCGGCACCGAGATGTCGTGCTTGATCGAACCGCCCTCGATGCCCTGCACCTCCGACATGCCCTCGCGCATCCGCCACAGCTGGGCACGCTGGTCGAGCGAGCCGGCGATCACCGCGTCGTCGACCTCACCGGCCTCCATCGCCTCGCCGAGCAGCGCTTCGAAGACCTCTTCGGCCCCGCCCTCGGCCGCCGAGGAGACCTCGATCAGCACGTACCAGGGATGGCGGTCGGCGATCGGATCGCGCGTGCCCGGCAGGTGCTTCAGCACCAGATCGATACCGAAGCGCGGCATCAGTTCGAAACCGGTGAGTGCCGCCCCGAAGGCCGCCTTGGCCCGGCCGAGCAGCGCCACCGCGCTCGCCGGCGACGAAGTGGCCACGAAGGCGGTCGCCTGTGCCTTCGGCCGCGGCCACAGCTTCAGCACAGCGGCGGTGATGATGCCGAGCGTACCCTCCGAGCCCATGAACAAGTGCTTGAGATCGTAGCCGGTGTTGTCCTTCCTGAGCTTGCCGAGCCCGTTCAGCACCCGACCGTCGGCCAACACCACCTCGAGACCCAACACCAGATCGCGGGCATTGCCGTAAGCGATCACCTGAGTGCCGCCGGCATTGGTAGCCAAGTTTCCACCTATTGTACACGAGCCTTCCGCTGCCAGCGACAAAGGGAACAGCCGATCGACTGCTTCCGCCGCCTCCTGAGCCGTTAGAAGAGTGACACCGGCCTCCACCGTCAGGGTGTCGGTGACCGGATCGACCTCGCGAACGCGGTCGAGTCGCTTGAGCGAGAGGACGATCTCGTCGCCCGATTCCGACGGCGTCTGCCCGCCGACGAGGCCGGTGTTGCCCCCCTGCGGCACGATCGCGACGCCGAATTCGTTCGCCACGGCGAGCACCGCCGCCACCTCCGCCGTCGTCTTCGGCCTCACCACCGCCGGCGTTGCGCCGTGATAGAGGCCGCGCAGCTCGATGAGATGCGGCTCGACGTCGAACGGCTCGGTCAACACGTCCGCCGGCCCGACGATGGCACGCAGGCGGTCGAGGAGGTCGGGAAGCGGGAGCGGAACGGTCATGGCGTCTCTCGGGGTCGGAAGGCTCGCCTCTAGATAGGGCGGAGTGGCCTCGTCGGGCAACCCGACCGCGCCCGGACTTGTGGCCGCCGCATCGCCGTCGTAAGTCGCGATCGCTGCGGTTCCGTCAGCCCGAGAGGTCGGCTTCCGATGCACATCCCGCCGCGATGGTCTCTCACCCGCCTGTCGTCGTCGCACCGCTTCCACCTCGCCGGGACGATCGTCGCCGTCGTCGGCCTCGCCGTGGCCGCCTGGATCCGGGCGACCACCCCCGATCTCCCGGTGAGCTCCGTGCCGCTGCAACGGCTCAAGCTGCAGGAACACCAGTTGCAGATGATCGGCGGCCGCTTCGCGGTGGAGGCGGCGCGCATCACGGAGTGGTTCGACGGCCTCTGGGTCGGTCGCACCCTCGCCACCACCCTGGCGGTGATCACCGTGGTGGCCGCCCTCGTCTGTTTCTGGCTCGGCCACATCGCCGCCCGCACGCCGTTCGACGACGAGTCGGCCGACTGAGCGGACTCACGCCGCCGCCACCGCCGCGGGTTCCGCGAGACCGCGCCACCGGCGGATTCGAGTGCCGAGCCGATCCATCAGCAGATAGATCGCCGGCGTGGTGTAGAGGGTCAGCACCTGCGAGACGACCAGGCCGCCGACGATGGTGACGCCGAGGGGGCGGCGCATCTCCGCCCCGGCACCGCTCGCCAACACCAGCGGCAGCGCCCCGAAAAGCGCCGCGAGCGTCGTCATCAGGATCGGCCGGAAGCGTTCGACCGCCGCCCGCCGCACCGCCTCCACCGTCGCCAGACCGTGGTCACGGCTCTCCATCAACGCGAAGTCGACGAGCAGGATGCCGTTTTTCTTGACGATGCCGATCAGGAGGATGATGCCGATGATGCCGACCAGATCGAGCTGCATTCCGAAGGCCTGGAGCGCGATCAGCGCCCCGAGCCCGGCCGGTGGCAGGGTCGAGATGATGGTCAGCGGGTGGATCAGACTCTCGTAGAGCACTCCGAGGATGATGTAGACGGCGAACAGCGCGGTGACCACCAGCACCCAGGTGCTGCGCGACGACCTGGTGAACTCCTTGGCGTCGCCGGCGAAGTCGGCGTGGAGCGTGTCGGGGGGATGCAGCTCCGCGAACGCGGCACGCACTTTCGCCGTCGCCTCGTCGAGGGTCACGTCCGGTGCCGCATCGAAGGTCACGGTCACCGCCGGGAACTGGCCCTGGTGGTTGACCGCCAGCGGCGCCGTCCGCCGCTCGACCCGGGCCACCGCGGCGAGCGGCACCTGCCGGCCGCCCGACGCCGGCACCCACAGGCCCTCGATGTCGGATGGATCGCGCGCCCGGCGCCCCTCCACTTCGAGCACCACGCGATACTGGTTGTGCGGGCGGTGGATCACCGAGATCAGGCGCTGGGCATAGGCGTCGGCGAGAGCGGTGTCGATGTCGCGGATCCCCACGCCGAGCCGCGATGCCGCCATCCGATCGATCACCACGTCGGCCTGCAGCCCGGCGGTCATGCGGTCGCTCGACACGTCGACGAGTTCCGGCAGCTTCTTCAGCGCCTCCACCACCTTCGGCGTCCACTCGACCAGCTCGCCGAAATCCGGATCCCAGAGCGTGAATTGGAAGGGTGACTTGCCGACCCGGCCGCCGACGTGCAGATCCTGCATCGGGCTCATGTAGACCCGGATGCCGGGCACGGCGGTGAGCGACCGCCGGAGCCGCGTGATCACCGTCCGCGACGGCTCTCCCCCCTCCTTCACCGTCTTCAGCGACAGGAACATGCGGCCGCTGTTCACCGCCCCCATGCCGCTGCCGACCGACGAGGCCATGCCCTTGACCATCGGATCGGCGAGGACGATCTCGGCCGCCCGCTGTTGCAACTCGACCATCGCCGGAAAGGAGACGTCGGGTGCGGCCTCGGTCCACCCGAAGACGAGGGACGTGTCGTCCTGCGGCACCATGCCCTTGGGCACGGCGGCGTAGAGCCACACCGTCGCCGCCACCGTGGCACTCGCCAGCACCGCCATCGACCAGGGATGGCGCAGGGTGAAGCCGAGCGATCGCCCGTAGAGCCTCGCGACTCGTGCGGTGGCGCGGTCGATCGCCAGTTCGGCCCGCGTCGGTGGTCCGACCGGGATGAAGCGGGCGCAGATCATCGGCGTCACGGTGAGCGACACCGCCGTCGACACCAGGATGGCGAAGGTCATGGTGAAGGAGAATTCGGCGAAGAACTTGCCGATCATGCCGCCGGTGAACATCAGCGGGATGAAGGCGGCGATCAGCGACAGGCCGATCGCCACCACGGTGAAGGCGATCTGCCGAGCTCCCGTCACCGCCGCCTCGAGCGGTGGTGCCCCCGCCACGCGGCGGCGGTGGATGTTCTCGATCATCACGATGGCGTCGTCGACGACGAAGCCGACGGCGATGGTCAGCGCCATCAGCGACAGGTTGTCGATCGAGAAGCCGGCCGCCCACATCGCCGCGAAGGTGCCGGCGAGTGCCAGCGGCACGGTGACGCCGGCCGCCACCGTCGGGGTCAGCCGCCCGAGGAAGGCCACCACCACCACCATCACCAGAGCGATCGAGATGACCAGCGTCCGCTGCGTGTCGGCGACACCGGCACGGATGGTCACGGTGCGATCGTTGACCACCGAGAACTGCACCTCCGCCGGGATCCAGCGCTTCAGGTCCGGGATCAGCGCCTTCACCCGATCGACGGTGTCGATGACGTTGGCGTCGACCTGCCGGGTGATGTTGAGGATCACCGCCGGTCGCCGATTGTACCAGCCGGCGGCGCGGGTGTTGCGCACCCCGGCCGAGACCGTGGCGACGTCCTTGACCCGCACGATCGCCCCGCCGGCGTTCTTCACCACGACGCGCTCGAACTCCTCCGGTCGCGACATCTCGTCGTCGGCCGACAGGGTCTCGACGATCTCTTCGCCCTGGATGGCGCCGAGCGCCCCGCGCACGTTGGCGGTGGCGATCGCCTTACGGAGTTCGTCGAGGCCGATGCCGGCGGCGGCGAGACGCGCCGGATCGGCCCTGACCCGGATCGCCGGCTGCTCGCCGCCGGTGATGGTGACATCGGCGACGCCTTCCACCTGCGACAGACGCTGCGCGACCACCGTGTCGGCGATGTCGTAGATCTCCGCCACCGACAGCGTGTCCGAGGTCAGCGCCAGGATCAGCACCGGCATCGCCGCCGGGTTGAACTTGCGCAACGAGGGTGCGTTGGTCAGGTCGCTCGGCAGATCCGAAGCGGCGGCGTTGATCGCCGCCTGAACGTCGCGTGCCGCCCCGTCGATCTTGCGCGAGGGATCGAACTGCACGGTGATGCTGGTCGCCCCGAGCAGCGAATAGGAGGTGATCTCGCTGACCCCGGCGATGGCACCGAGATGCCGCTCGAGCGGCGCGGCGACGCTCGCCGCCATGGTCTCCGGATCCGCGCCGGGCCGGTTCGCCGAAACGCGGATGGTCGGAAAATCGACCGCCGGTAGGCTCGCCACCGGCAGTTGACCGTAGGCGACCATTCCGGCCAGGAACAGTCCGACGGCGATGAGGATGGTTCCCACCGGGCGACGGATGAACGGGCCGGAGAGGTCGATCATGGTGTCCCCTCCCCGGTCTCCGCGGCCGCTTCGCCGGCCGTCGCCGCACCGCGCCCGCGCAGACGCGTCGCCAGGCGCTCGACCGCGAGATAGACGACCGGCGTGGTGTAGAGGGTGAGGAGCTGGCTGAGCAGCAGTCCGCCGACGATGGTGACCCCGAGCGGCACGCGCAACTCCGCTCCCGGCCCGTGGGCGAACGCCAGCGGCACCGCACCGAGGAGGGCGGCGAGCGTCGTCATCATGATCGGCCGGAAGCGCTTCAGCGAGGCCTCGACGATCGCCGCTTCGGGCGAGAGCCGGCGCGAGCGTTCCGCCACGATGGCGAAATCGATCATCATGATGGCGTTCTTCTTGACGATGCCCATCAGCAGCACGATGCCGATCAGTGCCACGATCGACAGTTCGAGACCGGTCGCCGACAGCGCGATCAGCGCCCCGACACCGGCCGAGGGCAGGGTCGTCAGGATGGTGAAGGGATGGGCGAAACTCTCGTAGAGCACGCCGAGCACCACGTAGATGGTGACGATCGCCGCCAGGATCAGCCACGGCTGGCTCTCCAGCGAACGCGAGAACTCCGCCGCGTCGGCATCCGGCTGGCCGGCGACCGCATCGGAAATGCCGATCTCGGTGCGGAGCGTCTCGATCGTCGCGAGCGCCTCCTCGAGCGACACGCCCGGCGCGGTGTCGAAGGAGAGGGTGGCGGAGGGGAACTGGTCGGAGCGCGTCACCGTGAGCGGCGCGGTACGCCGGACGATGCGGGCGAAGGAGGAGAGCGGCACCGGCACGCCGGCGGTTCCGGTGACATGGAGCCTGTCCAACACCGAGACGTCGCGCGCTTGCCCCGGATCGGCCTCGAGCACCACGCGGTACTGGTTCGACTGGGCGTAGATGGTCGAGATCTGGCGCTGGGCGAAGGCGTTCGACAGTGTGTCGTCGAGTGCCTGGACGCTGACGCCGAAACGTCCCGCCCGGTCGCGGTCGATCTCGACATGGGCTCGGAGGCCGCCCTCCTGATTCTCCAGCGCCACGTGCCGGAACTGCGGTCGCGCCGACAGCACCTCGGCCAACATCCGGCCGCTCGTCGCCACGAGGTCGCCGTCGGTACCGGTGAGGGTGTACTGGTATTGCGACCGCGAGGTGCGGGTGCCGATGCGGACGTCCTGGACCGGTTGGACATGGACGGTGGCGCCGGGGACCGCGGCACCGAGCCGCCGCAGGCGCTCGGCGATCTCCTCGGCACGCGCCCGCCCGGCCTCGCGCGGCTTCAGGTCGATGGTCATGCGCGCCGTGTTGCCGGTGGCGTTGAGCGAACCGACGCCGAGCACCGAGATGACGCCGGCGACGTCCGGATCGGCGCCGTAGGCCGCCGCCACCCGATTCTGCAGCCGCACCATCTCGGAGAAGGAGGACTGCGGCGCGCCTTCCAACACCACCGAGACGAGACCGGTGTCCTGTTCGGGGAGGAAGCCCTTCGGCGCCACCACGTAGAGCCAACCGGTGAGCCCGAGGGTGGCGACGGTGATCGCCAACACCGCGCCACGGCGATCGAGCGCCCAACCGAGCGAGCGCTCGTAGCCGCGCGCCATCGCCGTGATCGGCCATTCGAAGACGGCGAGCAGGCGGCCGATCGCGGTCTTGCGATCGTGCTGCTCCGGCCCTTTCAAGAGCCGTCCGCACATCATCGGCGTCAACGTCAGCGACACCGCCGCCGAAACGACGACGGCGAAGGACAGGGTCAGCGCGAATTCGCGGAACATGCGGCCGACCAGGCCGGTCATGAACAGGAGCGGAATGAACACCGCGATCAGCGACAGCGTGAGCGAGATCACGGTGAAGCCGATCTCCGCCGCGCCCTGGCGCGCCGCCTCGAGCGGACCGAGGCCGCTCTCCTGGCGCCGCACGATGTTCTCGATCATGACGATGGCGTCGTCGACGACGAAGCCGGTGCCGATGGTCAGCGCCATCAGCGACAGGTTGTCGAGCCCGAAGCCGACCGCCCACATCACCGCGAAGGTGGCGACGATGGAGAGCGGCAACGTCACTCCGGCGATGATCGTCGCCCGGACCGAGCGCAGGAAGATCAACACCACCATCACCACCAGTGCCGCCGACAGCACCAGGGTGAACTGCACCTCGGCG
>CALMFH010000220.1 GCA_937864925.1 uncultured Alphaproteobacteria bacterium
TCCTGGCCGATGTAGAGGTGGCAGAAGCCGCCGATCAGCCCCATGCCGTACATCTGACCCGCCTTCTCCTCGAAACGGCGGATCAGCAGCATCATGCGATAGGCGGCGATTTCCTGGTCGCGAGTGAAGGGGGCCGGCCCCGTCTCCTGCTGCGCCTTGTTCCTGGTCGATTTGGCCGTGGCCATCGCGTCCCTCCCCTGGGTCGGCGTCGAGCCGATCTGGATGACGGGAGGATAGTGCGTCCACGAGCCCTGGCAAGCGTCGGCGGCGACGGTGCATGGCACCATCAAATTATTGCTGTGCAACAAGAATTCGGGATTCAACCAAAATCGAGTTGATCCGGCCTTATGAACTCAATTTCGGTTTATGGTGCGACCGATCGGCGCAGTCGCGACGATGGCGACCTCGTTGGAATTGGCGAATCCGAGGATCTCACGGGCGCGCTCGTCGAGCATGTCGCTCTCCAGGTTCGCCGCGCGCAGCAACGCCACCCGTCGCTCGATCGTCCGGCGCTCGCTCTTCACCTTGTCGAGTTCGCCGTCGAGCCGCTCCGCTTCCACCGCCAACTGCCGCCGCGCTTCGATACCGAAGGAGCCGTGCCACCCGTGCCAGGCGAAATAGCCGGAAAAGCCGAGGGCGATGACCGGGACGATCAGGGGACGGATGTAGGATTTCTTGCGTTGACGCGTGGACATGAACACCCCTGACGCCTCGAACTCGGACGAAACCTCGCCCCACCCCCCGGCGGAACCTCGTCATTCGATCATCTCGTGGTTAACAACCCTTTGCGATTCGGTCGTTTTCCCTTTAGCGCGATGGCCGGCGAACTGCTCCGCGGCGACCGCCGACATCGGCCGGATCTGTCGATTCACCCGCTCGGCGCGTCGGAGGGGGAACCATCCGCCAACCTTTTCGTGGCAGGATCGATCGAGTCGAACGAGGTTTTTCCATGCCGCGCCTCTCCTCCGTTCCGATCCGCGGGGCTCTCGCCCTCGCCGCGCTCGTCGTCACCGCCGCCTGTTCGTCGGACCCGACGGCGATTTCGGTGGAGATGGCGACCGACAAGGTGTCGCGGGACTTCGTCGACAAGGCACTCGCCGAATTCCGCCGTACCTGCCCCGCCCTCTTCACCGTCCACGCGAGCGACGTCGCGGGGCTCACCGCCCTCGTCTCCGACGAGCGCTCGTCCGCCATCCGCCGGCTCGGTTGGGGTGTCCACATCGCCCTGTCGATGAAGGTCCGCTCGTCGCCGATGACGCTCGGCGGCCTCACCGATCCCGACCGCCGCGCCGATTTCCTCATCGGCGGCGGCACCACGCCCGGTTTCTCGGCGCTGTCGCGGACTTCGGCCCGGCTCTGCGACCTCACTCCGTCCCCGGGGCGCTCCCAGGTGTTCAAGCCGGTACCCGAGCTCGCCGCCCACCTGCCGCGGTTGAAATACGCCGTCACCGCGGCACAACGCGCCCATTGGGACGACGAGATGGCCCGCGCCATGGCCGGCACCTATCAGAACCAGCGCAACATCGCCTGGTGCTATTCCGACGGCTGCGACGGGATCGAACCGATCGACGACGTCAAGGCCTGTGCCTGGCGTCTGGTCATCGTCGCCGCCAAGCATCCCAAGGCGGAGGCCTCCGACGCCGAGAACGTCGAGATCGAATGCCGGCAGAACCTCACCGCCGACGAACAGCGCGCCGCGCGTCTCGCCGCCGACGAGATCTTCCGCAAGATCTACGCGAAGCCGCTGCCGAAGTGAGACCGGCAGCTGCGCCGAGCCCGTCGGGTGCCGCCGGGCTGCCGGAAACGCCGCGCACTCACAGGATCAGTCGATAATCGAGGAAGGCCACCTCCTCGCCGGGGGCGAGGCCGGTGCATGCCTCGGGGAGTTCGACGAGGCCGTCGGTGCGCGTGAGCGAGGTGACGACGCCGGCGCCGTCGACCGGATACTTCACCGCCACCGGCCGACCGTCGCGCAGCTCGAGCGAGACACGGACGTATTCGCGCCGTCCGACCTTCTTCTTGTAGGCGAAGTCGGCCGTCACCCGCTGCGGCACCACCGGCGCGGCGGCGGTGCCGGCGAGCTTCATCACCAGCGGCCGGAGCACGTGCGCCCAGGTGACGAAGACGGCGACCGGATTGCCGGGCAGGCCGACGAAGGGCGTGCCCTCGATCACCCCCATCGCCACCGGTCGGCCCGGCTTGATGGCGAGACGCCAGAACACCAGAGATCCGTGGCGGGCGAGCGCGGCGCGGACGTGGTCCTCCTCGCCGGTCGAGACGCCGCCGGAGGTGACGACGAGATCGTGACCGCGAGCGGCGGCGCGGATGCGCTCCGCCGTCTCGCCGACCTCGTCCTTCAGGATGCCGAGATCGGTGACCTCGCATCCGGCCCGCCGCAGCATCGCCATCAGCGAGAAGCGGTTGGAATCGTAGAGCGAGGCGGGGGCGAGCGCGACGCCCGGCTCGAGGATCTCGTCGCCGGTGGAGAACACGGCGACGCGCGGGCGGCGGTGGACCGTCACCTCGGCGACCCCGAGCGCTCCGAGGAGCGCCACGTCGCGCGGGTCGAGGCGTCGGCCGGCGGGAAGTGCGGGGGCACCGCGGGCGATGTCCTCGCCCTTGGGGCGGGCATTGGCCCCCGGCTTCAGTCCCGGCGGCAGACCGACCCGGCCGTCGTCGAGGAGGCGGACGTCCTCCTGCATGAACACCGTGTCGCAACCTGCCGGCATCGGCGCGCCGGTGAAGATGCGCACCGCCACCCCCTGCCCGGCCGCGTGCCCGGCACCATGGCCGGCGGCGATGCGGCCGACGACCGGCAACACCGTCTCGCCACCCGGCACCAGCGCCGCATGGGCGACGGCATAACCATCGACGGCGGAATTGTCGAAGGCGGGAAGATCGACCGGCGCAGCGAGATCGACGGCGAGCACCCGGCCGTCGGCCCCGGTGAGCCTCACCACCTCGCTCTCTCCCACCGCCGGCACCCGATCGGCGACGAGTGCGAGCCCCTCCTCGATCCGCATCAGGTCGCCACCGAAGGCGAAGGTGTCGTCACTGAGCTGCGCCATGATCCGTCCGTCTCTCGTTCGCGCGCCATGATGAAGGACGCGATCGCCCGCCCCTATCTAGCATTCCCCGGGGCGATCACCAGCCCGAACGCCGGTCGGGTTCGCACCGCACCCTCGCGCGTTCGCCCCACGCGACGACAGCCCCGCGCGCATTCCCGAGGGCGCCGATGCGATGGAGAACCTCGCGTTCACTCGACGCCCGGACACGTCGGTGCCCCGCGCCGCGTTTCAGGCGCCGGGTTGGTCGGCGTTGGGGAAGAACAGCTGCCGGCCGTCGATCCGGTAGTCGGAGATCGCCTTCTGGCCCTCCGGACCCACCATCCAGTCGACGAAGGCCTTGCCGTCGGCAGCCTTGACGTGAGGATGCTTCACCGGACTCACTGCCATGATGCCGTACTGGTTGAACAGCGCCGTGTCGCCCTCTACCGCGATGTCGAGATCCCCGCGATTCTTGAACGAGATCCAGGTGCCACGATCGGCGAGCACGTAGGCGCCCATCGATGAGGCGATGTTCAGCGCGGCGCCCATGCCCTGGCCGATCTCGCGGTACCAGGCACCTTTGGCCGCCTCGAGCTCGATGCCGGCCGCCTTCCACAGCGCCAGCTCCGCCTGATGGGTACCGGACCGATCGCCGCGCGACACGAAAGCCACACCCTTGCCCCGGATCGCCCGCAGCGCCGCGGCGATGTCCCGGCTGCCGCGGATGCCGGCGGGATCGGATCGCGGACCGATGAGGACGAAATCGTTGTACATCACCGGTCGGCGTTCGGCCGCAAAACCTTCGCCGACGAACTTTTCCTCCGCCGCCTTGGCGTGGACGAAGACGACGTCGGCGTCACCGCGGCGCCCGGTGTCGAGGGCTTGGCCCGTGCCCTGGGCGACGACCTTGACCTCGATACCGGTCTTCGCCGTGAAGATCGGCAGGAGATGGCCGAAAAGGCCGGAATCCTGGGTCGACGTGGTCGAGGCGACGACGATCGAGCGGCCGACGGCCGGCTTCACCTCCTCGGCGATCGCGAGGCCCGAGACGAGCGCCGATGCCGCCACCGCGGCCACCAAGCTCCTGCGAGCGATACGGATCATGTATCATACCTCCCTGATCTCCGGCGATTCACCTCAAAGCAATTCGCCCGCTAAGAATTTCGCCGCTTCGATCGTTCGCGGGCTTTCGAAGAAGTTCTTCGCGCCGGCGTGTTCGATGATGCGCCCACCGGACATGAAGACGATGCGGCCGGCGAGACGGCGCGCCTGACCGAGATCGTGCGACGCCATCACCAGTGTCCGCCCTTCCGCTTTCAGACCGAAGAGCAACTCCTCGATCGCCCGCGTCGCCGCCGGGTCGAGTTGCGACGTCGGCTCGTCGAGAAACAACAGTTCGGGGTCGAGCGCCCAGGCGCGAGCGATGGCGAGACGCTGCTGCTCACCACCGGAGAGCGCGCGGGCCGGGCGGCCGGCGAGATGGGTGAGGCGGAAGTGATCGAGCGTCTCGGCGGCGCGGGCCCGGCGCCTGCGCCAACCGAAACCGGCAGCGGCGAGCGCGTGGGTGAGGTTGGCGTGCACCGAACGGCGCAACATCACCGGCTTCTGGAACACCATGGCGTGGCGCCGGCGATCGGCCACCGTCTCCTGCCCCGCTGCCCATGTGATACGCCCGCGGCTCGGCGTGACGAGGCCGTGGGCGAGCCGCAACAACAGCGATTTGCCGGCGCCGTTGGGGCCGAGCAGGACGGTGGTCTCCCCGCGTTCGACGACGAGATCGAGGTCGGTGACGAGCTCGCGCCCGCCGAGGGCGAGGCCGACACCCTCGAACCGCAACGGCAAGATCGACGGCAGGTCGCGCATCGGCGTCATCCCACATGGCGGGCGGCGATGCGCCCGGCGGAGAAGGCGACGGCGTTGATCGCCAACGTGAGGCCGACGAGTGCGATGCCGAGACCGAGCGCCAGGGCGAGATCGCCCTTCGAGGTCTCGAGCGCGATGGTGGTGGTCATGGTGCGGGTGTGGCCGGCGATGTTGCCGCCGACGATCAGCACCGCACCGACCTCGGCCGAAGCACGGCCGAAACCGGCGAGCAGCGCCGTGGTCAGCGCGAACCGCCCGTCCCACAGCAGGGTCGGCACGGCGCGCGCCCCGGTGAGGCCGATCGAGCGCAGGTGCTCGCCGTATTCGCCCCACAGGTCCTCGGTCGTCTGGCGGGTCAACGCCACGACGATCGGCAGAATCAGCAGGGTCTGCGCCGCGATCATCGCGCCGGGGGTGAAGAGCAGACCGAAGCCACCGAGCGGCCCCGAGCGCGACAGGAGCAGATAGAGCACCAGACCGGCGACCACCGGCGGCAGGCCCATCAACGTGTTGACGACGACGATCGTCGCGCCGCGACCGGGAAATCGGGTGATGCCGAGCAGCGCCCCGAGCGGCAGTCCGGCGACCGCCGCGAGTACCAGCGCCGAGAGCGTCACTTTCAGGCTGAGCGCGACGACGGCGAGGAAGGTCGGGTCGAGCCCGACGATCAGGCCGAACGCCGTCGCGAAGGCGGAGACGATATCCGTCGCCACGTGGTCGATCCCTCCCTGGGAGCGACGGCTCCGCCTCTCCTCGGGCGCTTCACCGTCGTCGCGACGTGGACCGTCGCGTCCGGACGATCATAGCGCGTTGGGACCGCTTGGCCAGAGTGGGATGTGGGTAGGACGTCGACGGGCTCGAACGAAGGGACGTGGCGACCTCGCATCGGCTCAGCCGGCGCGCCCGGTGACGCGGGTCGCCCAGGTGAGGATCGGTTCCGGCTCGGGGGCGAGGCGTTGCCAGTCGTCGCCGGCGAAGGCGCGCCAGGCATCGAGCTGGCCCTCGCGCAACACCACCAGGGTCGGGATGTCGGCGATCAGCGCCGCGCCGATTTCTTCGCGGATGCCGTGGCCGGCAGCCTCCTGCTTGGCGAATTTGCCGACGAAGAGGAGATCGACCCCGCCCTCCACCGCCGCGAGGATGGCGAGGCGGGCGCGGGTGAGGCCGTCGACGTCGAGGATGCAGCTCTCGGCGCCGGCGCCGAGCTCCTGGGAGATCGAGAACACCGCGCCGCTGTTCAGGTCGTCGAGCAACATCTCGTGCCGACCGTTGGCCATGAGATCACCGTCGCGGGGCACGACACCGCCGAGGCGCAGATCGCCGCGCGCGACGAGGCGCGCCCGCACCTCCGCCAGGATCGGCTCGATCTCGGTCTCCCCCGGATAGACGACCGCGCCCAGGCGGGGTGTTTCACGGGTCCGATCCTCGGCCATGGCGTCGCTCGTTTCGTCGTCTCGATGGCCCCGACCGTAGCGCCGCCGCCGCGGGCGGTCGAGCCCTTCGCCGCCCCCAGACGTCCACGTCGACCGCCGACGTGACGCGTCGCACCGATCGATCGGTGCGGATCAGACGCCGGCGCGACCACGGCCGATGCCGAGATGGCGGAAGCCGTGCCGGGCGACCTCTTCGGGACGGTAGATGTTGCGCAGATCGACCAGGACCCGGTCGGCGACGGCCGCGCCGAGCCTACCGAAGTCGAGTGCCCGGAACTGGTCCCATTCGGTGACGATCGCCACCGCGCTCGCCCCTTGCGCCGCCTCGTAGGGCGAGGTGCAGAAGGTGACGTCGGCGAGGAGCGGCCGCGCTTGCTCCATGCCCTCCGGATCGTAGGCGCGGATCCGCGCTCCCGCGTCCTGAAGCGCCTGGATGATGGAGAGCGACGGCGCCTCGCGCATGTCGTCCGTGTTGGGCTTGAAGGTGAGGCCGAGCACGGCGACGGTCTTGCCGCGCACCTCGCCGCCCGCCGCCTGGACGATCTTGCGCGCCATCGCGCGCTTGCGGGTGTCGTTGATCGACACCGTCGCCTCGATCAGCCGCATCGGCGAATCGTGGTCCTGCGCCGTCTTGACCAGCGCCAGGGTGTCCTTCGGGAAGCAGGAGCCGCCGTAGCCGGGGCCGGCGTGGAGGAACTTCGAACCGATACGGTTGTCGGCGCCGATCCCACGCGCCACCTGCTGCACGTCGGCACCGACCTTCTCGCAGAGGTCGGCGATCTCGTTGATGAAGGTGATCTTCATCGCCAGGAAGGCGTTCGCGGCGTATTTGATCAGCTCCGCCGTGCGCCGGCCGGTGAAGAGCAGCGGCGCGGCATTGAGGTAGAGCGGCCGGTAGACCTCGGTCATCACCTCACGCGCCCGCTCGTCCTCGAGCCCGACGACGATGCGATCCGGCCGTTTGAAATCGGCGATCGCCGCGCCCTCACGCAGGAACTCCGGATTGGAGACGACGGCGACGTCGGCGTCGGGTGCGGCTTCGCGGATGAGGCGCTCGACGTCGTCGCCGGTTCCGACCGGCACCGTCGACTTGGTCACCACCACGGTGAAGCCGGTCAGCGCCGGAGCGATCTCGCGGGCTGCGGCGTGGACATAGGAGAGGTCGGCATGGCCGTCGCCTCGCCGCGACGGCGTGCCGACGGCGATGAACACCGCGTCCGCCTCGCTCACCGGGCCGGCGACGTCGGTGGTGAAGGTCAGCCGTCCACCGCGCACGTTGGAGGCGACGAGATCCTCGAGCCCCGGCTCGTAGATCGGAATGTTCCCCTCGCGCAGAGCGGCGATCTTCGCCTCGTCCTTGTCGACGCAGGTGACCGAATGGCCGAAATCGGCGAGACACACGCCCGAAACGAGGCCGACGTAACCCGACCCGATCATCACGATCTTCATGCGACCTCCTCCGGTCGTCGCGCCCACATTCTGCCGCATCGTCGGTCCCGTCGCTCAGGCGACCCTAGGACCGCGACTGCGAAGCTCTCACGACGATTCGTCGTCGAGCCCTTCGCGCGGGCGCTTCCTTTTGCCGAGGGGGGCGGTGCGATGCAAGTCGGCTGCTCGTCGCGCGGGCGTTTCCGCGCCCGATCCGACCGCCGCTTCACACACCGTGATGGGCGCGATACCAGGCGACGAAGGCCGCGACGCCGTCCCGCACGGTGGTCGCCGGCCGATGCCCGGTCGCCGCCTCGAGCAATCCCGGATCGGCCCAGGTGGTTCTCACGTCACCGGGCTGCATCGGCAGCATCCGCCGCTCGACCGTCCGCCCGAGCGCCGCTTCGATCGCCGCGACGAAATCGAGAAGATCGACCGGCGCGCCGCCTGCGATGTTGACGACGCGCCAGGGCGCCACCGGCGACAGCGTGTCGACGACGCCCTCCGCGACGATCGGCGTGCCCTTCACCGGGATCACCTCGGCGAGCCGGACGATGCTCTCGACCAGATCGTCGACATAGGTGAAGTCGCGCTTCATCTCGCCGTTGCCGTAGAGGTCGATCGGCCGGCCCTCGAGCGCCGCCGCGACGAACTTGAACAACGCCATGTCCGGCCGGCCCCACGGCCCGTAGACGGTGAAGAAGCGAAAACAGGTGGTCGGCACACCCCACAGGTGAGCGTGCGAATGGCTCATCACCTCGACCGCCTTCTTGGTCGCCGCATAGAGCGACACCGGCCAGTCGGTCCGGTCGGTTTCGCGGAACGGCATGGTCTCGTTGCCACCGTAGACCGACGAGGTCGAGGCGATCAGAAGATGCCGCGGCTTCAGGTCCTTGGCGATCTCGAGCAGGTTGAAGGAGCCGACGAGATTGCCGTCGACGTAGGCGCGCGGGTTTTCGATCGACCAGCGCACCCCGGCCTGCCCGGCGAGATGGACGACGACGTCGGGCGCGGCATCCTCCATGGCCCGGCGCAGGAGCAGCTCGTCCTCGAGCCGGGCGATGGTCGCGGTGAAGGCGTTGGTGCGGGCGAGGAGCGCATGACGCGCCGCCTTCAGCGCCGGGTCGTAATAGTCGGTCATGCCGTCGTAGCCGACCACCGTGTGGCCGTCGGCGAGCAGCCGCCGCGCCAGGTGGAAGCCGATGAAACCGGCGGTTCCGGTGATGAACCAACGCATGACGCCACCTCGTGCTCGCCGGCGGGCCGCATCCCCCTCCGGACCGACCGCGCCCTGCGTAACGGCTCCACCGCCGGGCGGCAAGTCGGCGCGCCGCCGCCCGCTCACCCTGCCCCGCCCGACACTCCCGAATCGGCCCGTCGGAGCGTTGCGACATTTCGCTTCGCGCAACCGCGGATGTCCCCCTCACATGCCGGCGGCGGGCCCGAAAAACCGCTGATATCCTCGGAAAACGGCGTTGCCGGACTACGACTTCGGACCATGCGGGTGAATACTGACCTCGACTATCCATCAGATAACTTGCATATTCCGTCGATCTTTTGATCTGGCGCAAAGCCGCCGGCCGTCGCCCCGCGCAGTGTTCCTGCCGAGCGGCGGCGGGGAATGCCGCTTCGTACCGCCCGGAGAAGTCGACGATGTCCAAGGCAGTGAAGGCCTTCGAGAAGCCCACCCATCCGACAGACGCGATGGAGGAGAGCTTCTACCAGGAACGGATCAAGGTCTATCCGGCCGCGGTCGCCGGCACCTATCGTCGGATCAAGTGGACCATCCTGACGATCTGGCTCGGCATCTACTACTTCCTCCCCTTCATCCGCTGGGATCGCGGCCCCGGTATGCCGAGCCAAGCGGTGCTGCTCGATCTTCCCGGACGGCGTTTCTACTTCTTCTTCATCGAGATCTGGCCTCAGGAAGTCTACTACTTCACCGGCCTGTTGATTCTGGCGGCGATGTCGCTGTTCCTGATGACGGCGCTGGCCGGGCGCGTGTGGTGCGGATACCTGTGCTGGCAGACGATCTGGACCGACCTGTTCCTGGCGGTCGAACGGTTGATCCAGGGCGATCGGCGCGATCGGATCAAGCTCGACGAGGGGCCGTGGACCTTCGAGAAGCTGTGGAAGCGCGGTGCGACCTATCTCGGTTGGCTGGCCATCGCAGCGGCGACCGGCGGCTCCTGGATCCTCTATTTCGCCGATGCGCCGACCCTGATCACCCAGGTGTTCACCGGCCAGGCGCCGTTCA
>CALMFH010000221.1 GCA_937864925.1 uncultured Alphaproteobacteria bacterium
CCGCTTGGTCCGATGCCTTCGCAAGAACCGTCCTCGGTCAAATGCGATAGCCCTGATCGGAACGACGAGACCGCTTGATCGGCGCTCGCCATATCGTAATATGATGAATTACTGAAACACTCGGCGACCGAGTGAGAAGAACGAGACGGCGAAACGCCGCGGCGGGGGGAAGTCGGATCGAGACGCGGCATCTCGCGACGGATGTCGCGCGATTCGTGATCACGACCGGCGATGGCGATCGGATCGCCATGGGGACGCTTCCCGGCGGATTTCATCTCTCGGCCCGACGCGCGGCAACGGTGCGGGCACATTCTCGCTCGACTCGATCGATCATTCGCCGGAGCGTCGTCCGCGCCGGTGCCGGGAAGTCACGTGGTGTCCATCATCCGAGGAGAATACCCATGACCAGCATCGATCGTCGTCGGGCCCTGACGCTGGGTGCCGGCCTCGCGATTCTCGCCGCCGCACCGTTCTCCGTCGGCTCGGCGCTCGCCGCCAACGACACCGCCGAGGTCGCCAAGGCGTTCCTGGGCGGCAAGGAGCCGATCAAGGGCAAGCTCACCGTCGATCTGCCGGAGATCGCCGAGAACGGCGCCACCGTGCCGCTCGTCGCCTCGGTCGACAGCCCGATGACCGAAGCCTCGCACGTCACCGAGATCCTGGTGCTGGCCGAGGCCAATCCGACCGCCAACGTCGTACGTTTCCGCTTCACCCCGGCTTCCGGCAAGGCCGACGTGTCGCTGCGGATCCGTCTCTCCGCGACCCAGAACGTCTGGGTGCTGGCCAAGACCAACACCGGCGAGGTCTATCTCGAGAAGAAGATGGTCAAGGTGACCATCGCCGGCTGCGGCTGATCGCGGCTGCGCCACGGGCGATGTCGCCCGCGGTTCTCTCCGCCGGTCGTCCACCGGCGGAGGTGCGGGCCACGGCGGCGGCCCGGCGAAGGACGACCGCCGACGTCACCGAACCACAATCGTGAACCGACACGGAACCCCGGTCCGAGACCATCGGACCGGCGAGAATTCCGGCGGATCCTCAGGGGGGATTACGATCCATGGAGAGTCTTCGCAGCCTGATCAGCGCCAACGCCGGCCTCGCCCTGGCGTGGGGCGGCCTCATCGTCGGCATCGTCTTCGGAGCGGTGGTCCAGCGGACCAACTTCTGCACCATGGGATCGTTGTCCGACATGCTGAACTTCGGCGACGGTCGCCGGTTCCGGTCGTGGTGGCTGGCGACGGCGACCGCCATCGTCGGTGTGGCGCTGCTGCGCGGGCCCGGCGCCGTCGACCTGTCGAAGACCATGTATCTCTCCACCACCCTCGACTGGGCGGGGGCGGTGATCGGTGGCCTGATGTTCGGCTTCGGCATGGTGTTCGGCGGCGGCTGCGCCAGCCGCAACCTCGTGCGGGTCGGCACCGGTGATCTGCGTTCGCTGGTCGTCCTCCTGGTGATCGCGATCTCCGGCTACATGGCGATCGGTGGTCTCGTCGGCCCGATCCGCGCGGCGATCGCCTCGGCGACCTCGATCGACCTCAAGAGCCTCGGCATGGCGAGCCAGAGCCTCGGTGCCGTCCTCGCCCGCTTCACCGGCACTGCGCCGGCGAGTGGCGACACGATCATGGCGCTGCTCGTGGCCGCGGCCATCGCGGTCTACTGCTTCGCCTACGCGCCGTTCCGTTCGTCGCCGATCCACATCGTCGGCGGCATCGGCGTCGGCCTGTGTGTCGTCGCCGGCTGGATGCTGACCGGCCTCGCCTTCGACGAGATGGCCGACACGCCGGTCGTCCCCGGTTCGCTCAGCTTCGTGCGGCCGACCGGCGATGCACTCGAGTGGATCCAGCGCTACACCGCCATTCCGATCCCCAACTTCGGCGTCACCACGGTGTTCGGCACCATCCTCGGTGCCTTCCTGATGGGCTCCGTGCAGGGCAAGGTCAAACTCGCCACCTTCTTCGACGTCTCCGACACGGTGCGCAATCTGTTCGGAGCGGTGCTGATGGGCATCGGCGGCGTGGTGGCGACCGGCTGCACCGTCGGCCAGGCGGTGACCGGCGCTTCGACGCTGGCGATCTCCTCCTTCATCGTCTTCGCCGGCCTGATCGTCGGCGGCATCGCCGGCATGAAGGTGCTCGAGCGGATGGACTGATCGGCGCCGGCGGAAGGTCGGGGGACCACCGCCGCCACCGCGTCGACGAGACCCGTCACACCGAGAGATCGGAGCAGCGGGTTTTTTCGTCGCGGCCGTTGTCGCGCATCAATGCGGTCGTGCCGGCGTCGTGCTCTCCTCATCGGACACCGGTGAGGAGAAGCCTCGATGTTCGACCGCCTCCCGGGCCGGATCGCCGTTCTCATCGTCACCCTCGGGGCGGTGCTGGGTGCTGCCGTGGGTTTCGCGGGGGCGTGCGGTGCGGCAGAGGCGGACGTCGCCGTCCACGTCTTCTGGCAGAAGGGCTGCCCCTATTGCACCGCCGCCAAGGCGGATCTGGCCGAGATCGCCGCCGAGTTGCCCGCGGTGCGGGTCGACGCCGTCGAACTCGGCGCGGGTGCGGACGACGACGCGCTGTTCGGGCGGGTGATCGAACAATTCGGCATCGTCCAGCCGGCGGTGCCGCTGGTGGTGGTCGGCGAAACGCTCTTCCTCGGCCATGCCGGCGACGGCCGTAGTGCCAGGGCCTATCGGGCCGCCGTGGTGCGTTGCGCAGGCGAGCCCTGTTTCGACACGGTCGCGGCGCTGCGCCGGGGCGAGAGCCCGCCGCGCCCGCCGCCGCAGGCGGAAGAAGAGAGCGCGAGTGCCTTCATCCCCGACATGGTCTCGATACCGTTCTTCGGCAGGGTCGCGACGCGCGACCTGTCGCTGCCGGCACTCACCGTGGTGCTCGCCGCCGTCGACGGGTTCAACCCCTGCGCCATGTGGGTGCTGGTCTTCCTGATCGGGCTGCTGCTCGGGCTCGAAGACGAGCGGCGGATGTGGTGGCTGGGCGGCGCCTTCCTGTTCGCCACGGCGGCGATGTATTTCGCGGTGATGGCGGCGTGGCTCGAGCTGGTGCTGGTGATCGGCGCGGCGGCGTGGCTGCGGATCGTCGTCGGCGTGATCGCCCTCGCCGCCGGCGGCTGGTTCCTCTGGGAGGTCCGTGCCGAAACCGCCGACGCCTGCCGGGTCACCGACCCCGAGGAACGGGTGCGGATCATGGCGCGATTCCGCCGGGTGGTGACCGAGAGCCGGCTGTTGCCGGCGATGCTCGGCATCATGGCGCTGGCGGTGTTGGTCAATTTCGTCGAACTGGTCTGTTCGGCCGGTGTGCCGGTGGTCTACGGTCAGATTCTGGCGATGTCGGATCTGTCGACGGCGGCACACTACGCCCATCTGGCGCTCTATCTGACGATCTTCATGTTCGACGACGTCGCCGTGTTCGTCACCGCCATGGTGGCGGCGCGGGTGAGCGGGATCACCGGGGCCTACGCCCACTGGTCGCGCCTCGTCGGCGGGGTGGTGCTGGTGGCGCTCGGGGCGACGATGATCCTCCGGCCGGAGTGGCTGGGCTGAGGACGAGGCTGCGACGTCGTGGCCGCGGTGGCGGTCGGCGCGGGCCATGGCGCAGCCACATCGGAGGCGGAGAATCGACAAGATCGAGCCTCCAGGATGGGCATCCCGGAGACGAAGAACCGAACGGCCGAAACCCGGCCAGCGGCACACAGGAGAAGCGACCATGGCGCCCGCCCTCGTCCACACGAACCCGTCGGCGCGCCGCGCGCCCCTCCCCGGCCGCGGCCCGCTTCTCGCCTCGGTCGTCTTCCTCGCCGGATCGCTCGGCGCCGG
Organism: uncultured Alphaproteobacteria bacterium; assembly: GCA_937864925.1. Classification (GTDB taxonomy): domain Bacteria; phylum Pseudomonadota; class Alphaproteobacteria; order Rhizobiales; family Ancalomicrobiaceae; genus CALBKH01. The sequence goes on from CALMFH010000221.1 coordinate 3,818, forward strand.
GGCGGCGGACATGCCGTTGAAGCGTGTGGTCCTCTCCACCTCGGGTCTCGCCCAGTTCACCCATGCCGGACCGGTGTCGGGCGGGTCGACGATCGATCTTCCGGTCCGCCTCGATCAGGTCGACGACATCCTCAAGAGTCTCACCGTGTTCGACGCGCTCGGCGCGGTCGGAACCGTGTCGCTGCCGGGGCGCGAGCCGCTCGACCAACTGTTCCGCGACCTGCCGTTCGACGCCAAGGCGCTCGACGGTCCGCTCAGTCTGCTCAACGCGCTGGTCGGCACCGAAATCGAGATCAAGGGACCGGTCGAGGCGCGTGGGCGGATCCTCAGGGTGACGCGCGAGACCATCCGGACGCCGGACGGGCACGACACCACGGCGAGGAACCGGCTGTCGCTGATCACCGACCGCGGCATCGTCCATGCGGTGTTCGAAGACATCACTTCCGTCACCTTCACCGATCCGCAGACGCGATCCCAGATCGATCGTGCCCTCACCGGCCTGATGGAGAACCGCGCCAAGGACCGGCGCTCCCTGTCGATCGGACTGACCGGCAAGGGCGAGCGCGAGGTCGCGGTCGGCTACGTCGTCTCCGCGCCGATCTGGAAGACCAGCTGGCGGCTGGTGCTGCCCAAGGACGACCCCAAGGGCGGCATGGGCGGTAAGGCACGGCTGCAGGGTTGGGCGGTGCTCGAGAACCTGACCGGCGGCGACTGGAAGGACGTCGATCTGACGCTCGTTTCGGGCAATCCGGTGGCGCTGACCCAACCGCTCTACACCTCGGTCTACGGCAGGCGCGAGGAGGTCCCGCTCGCCGGGACCACCGCCCCGTCGATCGTACCGCCGCCGGTGCCGCACATGGCGCGCAAGGCCAAGGCGGGGAGCCCTCCGGGAGGAATGCAGGACCTCGCCGGTCGGGCCCAGATGGCCCGGCCGGCGCCCCCTGCGACGGTGGCCGCGCCGATGGCGCCGATCGCCGAGGCGCTGACGACGGAGACGGAGGAAGCGGCGACGCAGTTGCTCTACCGCTTCCCCAATCGGATCTCGCTCGCCACGGGTCACACCATGATGGTGCCCTTCGTCGACCGCGAGATCGGGGTGGAACGGGTGTGGCTCTATCAGCCCGACCTACACGAGAAGCGGCCCTTCGCGGCGGCGCGGTTGATCAACGACGGTGACACCGGGCTGCCGCCCGGGATCGTCACCGCCTTCGAGATGGGCGGCGACGGTGTCGCCAATCATGTCGGCGACGCGTTGCTGCCGCTCCTGCCGCGCGGCAGTCAGAAGTTCGTCACCTTCGCCCTCGACGGCAAGACCGAGGTCCGTCGCGACGACCTGGGCGTGCGCCGCACCGTGCTCGGCACCGCGGTCGACGGCAAGCTCACCACCACGATCAGGTCGCGTCAGGTGATCGCCTACGAAGTGACGGCGCCGGCGGACGAGGACCGCGACGTGTTGGTCGAGGAGGAACGGCCGTCCGGCTGGGCACCGGCGGCCGACATCCCCGACGTCGAGACGACACCGACGGCGCTACGCCGGCACATCCGCGCCACCAAGGGCACCACCGCCAAGGCGGAACTGGCGCTCGAACGCATCGATCAGCAGATCGTCACCCTGACGACGCTGGCGCCGGAGGACATGCTGGCGCGGGTGAACGGCCTCGCCAACGAGGGGCCGGCACTCAAGGAGGCGATCGACCAGCTCACCGCCGTGGTCGCCGAAATCACCCGGGCACGGGCGCAGAAGACGCAGATCGACGCCGAACGCAAGAAGATCGCCGAGGATCAGGACCGGATCCGCAAAAATCTCGCCTCGGCCGGACAGTCGTCGGATCTCGGCCGGCGTTATCTCGACACGCTGCGGCGCCAGGAGGACCAGCTCGCCGAATTCGCCAAGACCGAGCAGGCACTCGACGACCAGATCGCCGAGAAGCGCAAAGCGGCGGCGGAGATCGCCCGCAAGATGAAGCTGTGACGACCGCGGCATCGCGACGGCGGTGACGACCGTATGAAAGGGTGGACGTAGCCGCCGGCTTCGCCCACCCTCGGCGTGCGATCGACCTGAGCGAGAGGACGTCGGAGATGACGGTTCGCACCATCGTGACACATCCCGATCCGCGGCTGCGGACGCGAGCGGTGGCGGTGGAGCGCTTCGACGAGGACCTTGCACGGCTGGTCGACGATCTCGTCGACACCATGCGAGCCGCCCCCGGCGTCGGCATCACCGGACCGCACATCGGCGAACCGCGCCGAGTGGTGGTGCTCGAACTCGACCCCCGGGACGGGATCCGCGTCTACGTCAATCCGGTGGTGGTGGAGGTGGGCGCCGAGACGCTCCGCCATGTCGAGGGCAGCGTGTCGATGCCGGGCATCGTCGAGGAGGTCGAACGCGCGGCGCGGCTGGGCGTCACCTACCAGGACCTCGCCGGCGCCCGTCACGAGGAGATGGCCGAGGGTTTCCTCGCCGTCTGCCTGCAGCACGAGATCGATCAGCTCGACGGCATCTTCTGGCTCGACCGCCTATCGCGACTGAAGCGGGAGCGGGCGAACAAGCGTTGGGACAAGGCGCGTCGCCGCGGTGGCGAGCGCCGATGACCGGCATCGACGGATTCGATGCCACGGCGAAGGAGAACCCCATGTCCGACGGCGACGCCCTCGCCCGCCGCCTCGAAGCGGTGGAGGCCGCCCTCGCCCACCAGGAGCGAACGGTCGGGGATCTCGACCGCGTGGTGCTCGATCAATGGCGGCGGATCGAAGACCTGAGCCGCCTGGTGACCAAGCTGACCGACCAGATGCGCGAGGCGGAGGGACGGCTCGAAGCGGTCGCACCACCGGAACCGCCACCCCCGCATTACTGACGATGACACGAACCACGAGGCGAAGACGGTCGCGATCCGCCACAATTCGCTCAACCTGTCGGAATTACGGCGACTTCCAGACTTCGAGCGCTCTGTGCAACTCCCTATCGACAAATGCCACCGGGTGGGCGGAGAATGATGCCGTCGCGGGAACCACAACGACAAGACGCGACACGTGGAAGGAGACGAAGATGCCCGAAGCGAAGCGCTCGTGGCGGGGCTCCACTTCCGCCGCAATCGAATCGATACAACGACGAGCGAGGCCGGCACTGGTCTCGTCCATCTCGCTCGCCGCGATCTGCCTCGCGGCCCCGGCCGTGTGGGCGCAGCAGGCTGCCATGCAGCCCGGTGAGGCCTATCTCACTCGTTTCTCCGGCGTCGCCGCCGGAGGCGCCGGACCGATGATCTCCACGCAGGGCACGGTCGGCAGCATCATCGACATCCGTTCGCCCGCCCGCCCGCCGCAGGGCGAGCACTGGGTGGACGAACCACAGCGCCGACCGATCACCGCCGGTGAAGTCGGCCAGGTCTTCGGTGTCGTCCTCGACGGTGCCGGCCCGCCCAACATCTACCTCTCGGCCACCTCGGCCTTCGGGCTGCACACGGTCCAGGGCCAGTGGATGCCCGGCATGTGGGGTCCGGGAGGCGGTCCGGGAACCATCTGGCGGATCGATGCCGCCAGCGGCCGCGCACAACCGCTCGCCGATGTCCGTCTCGACGGCCGTCCGAACAGCGGCGCGGCGCTCGGCAACATGGCCTTCGACAAGACCACCGCGACGATCTACGTCTCCGACATGGAGACGGGCATGATCCATCGCATCGACGCCACGTCGGGTGCCGACATGGGGCGGTGGGACCACGGGACGATGGGCCGAGCCAAGTTCGTCGACGCGGAGACCGGTCAGCCCGGCAACCTGCCGCCGATCGCCTTCGACCCGACCTCTCGGGCGCGGGTGACCGACTGCGCCGCCGGCCCGTTCGATCGTACGCCGGCGTGCTGGAACCTCGCTCCGGCCGGACGTCGGATCTGGGGTGTCGGTGTGCGCACCGAACCGGGTTCCACCAACCGCCGCCTCTACTATGCGGTGTGGAGTGGTCCGGGCACCTCGTCGAACTGGGACGCCGGCTCCGACGCCGACAAGCGCAGCTCGGTGTGGTCGATCGGTCTCGCCGCCGACGGCGCCTTCGATCCCGAGGACGTTCGTCGCGAATTCGTCCTGCCCGACTTCTTCGCCGAAGCCAAGGACGTGGCGAACGCCGGTTACAGCCGGCCGGTGGCCGACATCACCTTCGACGAATGTGCGAGTACGCCGGTGATGCTGGTCTCCGAACGCGGAGGCCATCGCAACCTCGGTCTCGGACCGCCGGAAGCCTTCGCCTTCCCGCACGAAGCGCGGACCCTGCGCTACGAGATGGACCAGGCCGGCAACTGGCAGCCCGTCGGCCGCTACGATGTCGGTTTCTATGATCGCCAGAAGGACGGGACGCCCTATCTCAGGGCGGGTGCCGCCGGTGGTGCCGCCTTCGGATACGGCTACAAGACCGACTACTCGACGATCGATCGCAATGCCCCCGGCCAGTTCGTGTGGATCACCGGCGATGCCCTGTGCTCGCCCGACGGTCCGTGCCGCGCGCCGGGTGCGCCGGAAGGGGCGGCGCAGAACGCCGCCGCCATCGAAGCCGGAGCCGATCCTTCGGAAGTCCACGGCCTGCAGGGCCTCTCCGAAGCCGCCGTCGCCGAACTGGCGCCGAGCGGAGCCTTCGCGGCCTATCCGCAGCAGGGTGAGCCCTATCCGGCCGCCGGCCCCGAACGATCCTACATGATCGATGCCGACCTCAACCTCGACGCCTCGGGCAATGCCATTCCCGAGGAGTTCACCCGCAACGACGCCACCCGCATCGGTGACGTGGCGATCTATGCCGTCTGCAACGCGCCGCGCGCTCCCAAGGCGGTGGAGCTGTTGCCGGTGATCCCGCGCCCGGAGATGGGCGTGGTGACGGTGATCGAAGGTCACGATCCGGTGCTCACCCATGCGACCATCGCGTCGCACGGGGCGCGGTCGAGCCACTTCCGCATCGGGTCGCACAATCCGTGGTGGAGCCACGATCGGCTGAGGAGCCACAATCGTTGGCGTTCCCACGACGTGTTCATGAGCCGGCCGCTGCATCGTCCGGTCGGATCGTGGCACAGGCCGATCGGGTCGATGCACCGGCCGATCGGGTCGCTGCACTTCCCGCGTGGTTCGGTCCATCGTCCGATCGGGTCGATCCATCGTCCGATCGGGTCGTGGCACAGGCCGATCGGATCGGTCCATCTGCCGCGCGGTTCGATCCATCGTCCGCTCGGGTCGGTCCATCGTCCGATCGGATCGGTCCATCTGCCGCGTGGTTCGATCCATCGTCCGATCGGATCGGTCCACGTGCCGCGTGGTTCGGTCCACAGCGTGCCCTGGTCGCCGCATCGCCCGATCGGGTCGACGCATCGGCCGCTCGGGTCGGTCCATCGTCCGGTCGGCTCGGTCCACCGGCCGCCGGGATCGATCGGCCACCGGCCCGCGGGTTCGATCGTCCACCGGCCGCCGGGTTCGCTCGGCCATCGGCCGCCGGGATCGATCGGCCACCGGCCCGCGGGTTCGATCGTCCATCGGCCTCCGGGTTCGCTCGGCCATCGGCCTCCGGGATCGATCGGTCACCGGCCCGCGGGTTCGATCGTCCATCGCCCCCCCGGTTCCACCATCCGGCCGATCCATCGGCCCCCCGGCTCCACCATTCGGCCGATCCATCGACCGGCCGGATCGGTGCAACGGGCGCCGGCAGCGGTTCACCGCCCGGCGGCGTTGCGAACCCAACCGGCCCGGATCCAGCGGCAGGTGCCGGCTCGCGCCCAGGTGCGCCAGCAGGGCATCCGCCGGCTGCAGCCTCAGTGATCCGGCTGCCGTGAACGGATGAGCGATCCGTTCACACCGATCGAGACGGCCGCGGGCCACCCACCCGCGGCCGTCGCTTTCCCGACCGACGGTCGGGCGCCGTTTCCCGTGAGGTACATCATGGCCGCCGCTCCGCGCTCCGCCCTTCTCGCTCTCGGCCTCCTGCTCGGGCTGGTGAGCAGCACCTCGACCGGAACCGCCGAGACGGCGACGCCGCCGCGGCTCATCCCGCACCAGGGTTTCGTCGAGGACGTACTGCGCTCCGGAGAGCTGCCGATCGGCAACCACCGTGCCATGTTCACCTGGGTGTTCTCGCAATTGCCGGAGCGGGTGAAGGTCTGGCCGACCGAGAGCTACTGGTACTTCTCGTTCTACCATCGCGGGGTGAAATACGCCGGCAACATCCGGCTCGACGCCAAGGACCGCGACGAGGGCAAGGTCCATTTCGCCTATTTCGAGGACCTCGCCGAGTGGCGCGAGGAACCGGAGATGCACTACCTGCTGCTCGACGAGAAACAGGGGGTGAAGCTCGAGAAGGTCGAGCCCTTCCTCTATCGCATGACCGTCGACGGCCGGTCGGTCCTGTTCGAGATCAACGACATGAAGGGCGTGAAGCCGCCGCCCGGAGCGGTGTTGGCGGAGGAGACCTACATCGGGCCGATCTTCGACGATTCGGCGGTGCGCTTCTTCCTGGTGTGGAACCCCGAGGCCAAGGTCTTCCACTACGTGCTCGACGAGTCCGGGCCGATGCTCGAGGACTTCCTCGGGATGCGCGAGAACGATCGCACGCTCATCTCCAAACGTACCGGCTTCGTCTACTACCTCGACAGGCGCACCGACCGGAAGATCCTGATCGGGGTGTTCGAGGGCAATTCGCGGGTGAACAACGCCTACGACGGCCCGTTCGACCAGTTGCCCGACGCCTTCATCGAAGGCGAGACGTTGCGCGATGCGCTCGTCGCCTACGATCCGAGCCTGAAGGGCCACACCGATCGTTACGGCGGGCTGGCCAACGGCACCGGCCGCTTCCTCATCGCGCCCTACACCTATTATCGCGACATCGACGATCTCCTGCCCTTCCACGAATGCGCCACCGATCCGGCGATCCCCAAGTCCGACTATGCCAAGTGTTTTTCGGTCGACTGGGATCGCGGCGGAGTACTCGCCGCCTACACGGCGCAGGCCGAGGCCGCGGCGAAGAAGCCGGCCAAGCCGAAGAAGAAGGGCAAGGCCACGCGCTGAGCGAGGTGAGCGCATCGCTCATGAAGCGCTTGCGAAAGCGCCTCGACTTCGGCCAATTTGCCGCGCACCGAGGCGAGGCGCGAACGATGCCGGTTCGGGGCGCGTGGTGCGCGGCGACAGAGGTCGCATCGCCGGAAAGTTCGGGAGTCGTCGATGGGTTCGAGGTCCGTGCGGTTCGCTCTCGCTCTGGCGATGGTCGCCGGGTCGGTTTCGGGAGCGCGGGCCGATGCGATCGATCGGCGGATCGACGCGCTGATGCGGCGCATGACGCTCGACGAGAAGATCGGGCAGGTGACGCTGGCCTCGATCGCCGAGGTCTTCGACTACGACAAGGTCGCTTCGGGCGCCTACGGCAACGTCATGAACTTCGGCACGGCGAAGGAATTCGCCAAGGTGCTGGCCGCGTGGCGCAAATCGCGGCTGAAGATACCCCTCCTCCACGGTACCGACATCATCTACGGCAACCGCACTCTGTTCGTGCCGCCGATCGGTCAGGCGTCCTCCTTCGACCTGGGGCTCAATCGGGCGGCGGCGGAACAGGCGGCACTCGAGTCGGTCGCCGCCGGTACCAACTGGACCTACGCGCCGATGGTCGACCTCAACCGTGATCCACGCTGGGGCCGGGTGGTGGAGGGTGCCGGCGAGGACGTCCAGCTCGCCGCCTGCATGGCCGGCGCGCGGGTCGCGGGCTTCCGCGCCGGCGGGCTCGTCGTTTCGGCGAAGCATTTCGTCGCCTACGGCTTCGGCGAGGGCGGGCGCGACTACGACGCGGTGGAGATGGGCGAGCCCTTCCTGCGCGATCGGGTGCTGCCGCCGTTCCGCGCCGCGATCGCCGCGGGGGCAGAGAGCGTGATGTCGTCGTTCAACGCCTTCAACGGCGTGCCGGCGACCGCCAACCCCCATCTGCTCAAAGACATTCTGCGCCGCGACATGCGCTTCCGCGGCATCGTCACCTCCGACTGGGGGGCGATCGACCAACTCAAGAACCACGGGCTGTCGCCCGATCCGCTCGACCTCACCGTCGCGACCTTCAACGCCGGTGTCGATCTCGACATGGCCTCGGACTTCTTCCGCAAGTACCTGCCGATCGCACTCGCCCAGGGGCGGGTGTCGAAGGCACGGCTCGACGAGGCGGTCAGGCGGGTGCTGCGGGTCAAGTTCGAGACCGATCTCGGCAAGCGGATGCGCGTCGATGTCGAGGAGGCGAAGGCAACGCAGGCGACGCTCGATCCGCGCGGCCGCGCGATCGCCATCGAGATGGGACGGCGCACCACCCTGCTGTTGCACGATCCGAAGGAGCGGTTGCCGCTCGCCGACGTCAGCCGCATCGCCGTGGTCGGCGGCCTCGCCGACAGCCCGCGCGACCACATGGGGCCGCATCCGGCGCTGAGCCAGATGGGGGATATCGTCACCCTGCGCGCCGCGATCACGGAGCGCGCGGCGAAGGCGGGCGCGCGGGTCGATTATCTCGAGGCCTGCGGCGCCTGTCGCTTCCCCACCGACACCGACGAGACGGTGATCGCGGAGGCGGCGAAGGCGGCGGCGGCAGCCGACGTGATCGTCGCGGTGGTCGGTGAGACCTACGAGGAATCGGGAGAGGCGGCGGCGCGCGCCGATCTCGCCCTTTCGGCTCCGCAGGTGAAGCTGGTCGAAGCGCTGGCGGCGACCGGCCGGCCGGTGGTGGTGGTGCTCACCGGTGGCCGGCCGATGTTGGTGGAGAACATCCTCGACAAGGTCGATGCCATCGCCATGGTGTGGTTCCCCGGCACCTACGGGGCGATCGGTGCGGCGGAGGTGCTGTTCGGCGACGTGTCGCCGTCGGCGCGGCTGCCACTCACCTGGCCGCGCTCGACCGGGCAGTTGCCGCTATCCTACGACCGGCTGCCGACCGGACGGCCGGCGAGCGCCGACGACAAGTGGACCAACAAGTACATCGACGTCGCCTGGACGCCGCGCTTCCCCTTCGGTTACGGCCTCTCCTACGGCCGCACCACCCTCGCCGCGCCGCGCCTCGACAAGGCGAAAGCGAAGCCGGGCGACACGGTGACGGTGTCGGTGGCGGTGACCAATTCGGGGACGCGGGCGGTGCGCGAGACGGTGCAGGTCTATGTCCACGACGTCATCGCCTCGCGGTCGCGACCGTCTCGGGAGTTGAAGGGCTTCGCCCAGGTCGATCTCGCACCGGGGGAGACGCGCGACGTCGCCGTGCCGATCCGCGTCGCCACCCTCGGCTTCCACGTCGAGGACGGCTCCTACGTGGTCGAACCGGGGATGTTCCGCATCTTCGTCGGCAAGGACGCGACGACGGAGACCGCGGTCGAGCTCGAGGTGACCGGGGGTTCGCGCGTCGCGCCCTGGGACGCGCCGATCCCCTGCGTCGACCCGAAGACGACGAAGTCGGCGAAGCGTCGCTGAGAGCGGCGGCGGGCGGACCGGTCGCGCCGCCCGTCACGATCCGTCGACGGATCGCTCCCGTCCACTTTCGCCGTCCTCGACAAATCGGTCGCGGTGGGTAGGATCACGCCCTCGCGCCGGCTCTCCCACCCGGTCGGGACCTCCCGTCGGCGCCCGACGAACACGCAATCATCGAGGAAGCAGAATGAGCATCAACCGCATCGAGGTCGGCCCGCGCATGTCCCAGGCCGTGGTCCACGGCGACACCGTCTATCTCGCCGGCCAGGTCGCGGCGGCGCCGGAGGGCGCGTCGGTCGGCGAGCAGACCCGCCAGATCCTCGCCCAGATCGATGCCCTGCTCGCCAAGGCCGGCACCGACAAGTCGAAGCTGCTTTCCGCCACCATCTATCTGACCGACATCGCCACCTTCGGCGAGATGAACGCTCAGTGGGACGCTTGGATCGTCCCCGGCGCCACCCCGGCGCGCGCCACGGTCGAGGCGAACCTCGCGGCGCGGGTCTACAAGGTCGAGATCGCGGTGATCGCGGCGGTCTGATCTCCCTTCGCCACGGCCGATCGAGACCGGCCGTGGCCCCTCCTCGGAGACGCGGATGCAGCGCATCGTCTTCCTCGAACGCGACACGCTCGCCCCGGCGGTCCGGGTGCGCCGGCCGGATTTCGCCCACGACTGGGTCGAATTCCCGAAGACGAAGGCGAGCGAAGTGGTGGAGCGGGCGCGGGGCGCGACCATTCTGATCGTCAACAAGGTGAACATCGGCGCCGAGACCTTCGCGGCCCTACCCGATCTCCGCCTGATCGCGATGGCGGCGACCGGCACCGACTGCATCGACAAGCAGGCCGCTGCCGCCCATGGCGTTGCGGTCGCCAATATCCGTGGCTATGCGACGACGGCGGTGCCGGAACACACCTTCGCGCTGATCCTGGCGCTCGCCCGCTCGATCGGGCCCTACCGGGCCGGTGTCCTCGCCGGCGAATGGCAGCAGGCGGCGCAGTTCAGCTATTTCTCCTATCCGATCATCGATCTCGCAGGACGCCGCCTCGCCGTCTTCGGCTCGGGCTCGCTCGGCGGCCGAGTGGCCGAACTCGGCCGTGCTTTCGGCATGGACGTGGTCTTCGCCGAACGCAAGGGCGCGTGCGACGTCCGCCCCGGCCACCTCGCCTTCGACGAGGTGATCGAGACCGCCGACGTCCTCTCCCTCCACTGCCCGTTGACGGCCGAGACGCGCGGCATGATCGCCATACCGGAATTCCGGCGGATGACGCGCCGGCCGATCGTGGTCAACACCTCGCGCGGTGGTCTCGTCGACGAGGTCGATCTGGAGCACGCTCTCGACCAGGGGCTGGTCTCGGCTGCCGGGCTCGACGTCACCCTGCCGGAACCGCCGCCGCTCGACGCGCCGATCATGCGACTGGCGCGACGGCCGAACGTCATCGTCACGCCGCATGTGGCGTGGGCGTCGATCGAAGCGCAGCAGGTGCTCGCCGATCAGATGATCGGCAACATCGAGGCCTTCGTCGCCGGGAGCCCGCGCAATCTCGTCGTCGGGTGAGCCTACCCCCTTCTCGAGCTCGAGAGACGTCTCGACGGGAGCGGCGGTCGTGGAACGCGTCCGGCGGCCGACCGCGCCGCCTCTTCCCGTTCGCGGCGACGAGATCGTGCCCGGTGGCGGAACCGGGAGCGGATCAGTAGGTCCGTTCGCCGACGCTGCGCGCCAGATCGGCGATCGCAACGAACTGGTCGGCAAAGGGGGTGGTCCTGCGCCAGATCATGCCGATGGTCCGCGTCGGCCCCGGTTCGCCCAGGCGGACGACCGACACCGGCGCCGATCTCGTTTCGATCGGGACGGCCATCTCGGGGACCAGGGTCACGCCGATACCGACGGCCACCAGTTGGACCAGCGTCGCCAGCGAGCTGCCCTCGATCAGGCCACCCGACCGTATCGACGGCGTCCCGCAATAGGCGATCGCCTGATCGCGAAAGCAGTGCCCCTCCTCGAGCAGCATCAGCCGCATCTCCGAAAGTGCGCCCGCCGTCGGCACCGGATCGTCGGCCGCCGCGATCGGGCGGACCAACAGGAACTCTTCCGAGAAGAGCGGGTGTTCGACCAGCGACGGTTCCGAGATCGGCAGTGCGAGGATCGCCGCATCGAGACGCCCGTCCAGGAGGTCGGCGATCAACGTTCGCGTCATCGCTTCGCGCGGGCGCAGATCGACACCGGGATGACGCTCTGCCAGCGCTTTGACGAAGGCGGGCAACAGATAGGGCGCGATGGTGGGAATGACCCCCAGACGCAACCGACCGGTGAAAGGACCGCGCGAGAGCCGAGCCAGGTCGGCCAGTTCGTCGACCGACCGCAGGATCTCCCGTGCCCGCACGGCGAAGGCCTCGCCGAGGCTCGTCAGTCGAACATGACGCCCACCGCGTTCGACAAGAAGGGCGCCGAGCAGGTCCTCGAGCTCCTTGATCTGCAGCGACAGGGCCGGTTGCGAGATCGCACAATCCTCCGCGGCGCGGCCGAAGTGGCCGTGGCGGGCAAGGGCTTCGAAATAGCGGAGGTGCTTCATCGAAATCATCATCATAAGATATTCTTATCATCGCCTTTTGAAAACGGTATTTTTTCAAATTTTCCGACCGTGTTAGGGACTCCGACCAGGACGACGGACCGCCGTCCGCGACCGCTGCGCCACCCGGCCTTCCGGCGATGGGGCGACGCCTTCGCTTCGCGAATTCCAGAAACGGTGGAGAACATCATGAGTGGAAACGAATCCAGTTCGACCGGGAAATGCCCGGTCATGCACGGCGCGACGACAGTGGCCGCCAGATCGACCGCCGACTGGTGGCCCAATGCGCTCAACCTCGACATTCTCCATCAGCACGACCGCAAGAGCGATCCGATGGGCAAGGGGTTCGACTACGCGGCGGCGGTGAAGACCCTCGACTTCGACGCGGTGAAGACCGACGTCCGTGCGCTGATGACCGACAGCCAGGACTGGTGGCCGGCCGACTGGGGGCACTACGCCGGACTGATGGTGCGCATGGCCTGGCATTCGGCCGGCTCCTATCGCGCCGCGGACGGCCGCGGCGGCGGCAATTCCGGCAACATCCGCTTCGCGCCACTCAATTCGTGGCCCGACAACGGCAATCTCGACAAGGCTCGCCGTCTGCTGTGGCCGATCAAGAAGAAGTACGGCAACAAGCTCAGCTGGGCCGATCTGATCCTGCTCGCCGGAACGATGGCCTACGAAGCGGTGGGTCTGAAGACCTTCGGCTTCAGCTTCGGCCGACCGGACATCTGGCATCCGGAAAAGGACGTCTACTGGGGCGCCGAAAAGGAGTGGCTGGCGCCGAGCGACGAACGTTACGGCGACGTCGCCGACCCCTCGACGATGGAGAACCCGCTGGCCGCGGTGCAGATGGGTCTGATCTACGTCAACCCGGAAGGCGTCAACGGCAAACCCGACCCGCTGAAGACCGCGGCTCAGGTGCGTGAGACCTTCGCCCGCATGGGGATGGACGACGAGGAGACGGTGGCGCTCACCGCCGGCGGTCACACAATCGGCAAGGCCCACGGCAACGGCAGGGCGGAGGCTCTCGGGCCCGCCCCGGAAGGCGCCGACATCGCCGATCAGGGCCTCGGCTGGATCAATCACAGCGGTCGCGGCATCGGCCGCGACGCCGTCACCAGCGGCATCGAAGGCGCTTGGACCACCCATCCGACAAAGTGGGACAATGGCTATTTCGACCTGCTGTTCGGCTATGACTGGTGGCTGCAGAAGTCGCCGGCCGGCGCTTGGCAGTGGGAGCCGATCGGCATTCGCGACGAGGACATGCCGGTGGACGTGGAGGATCCCTCGATCCGCCGCAAGCCGATCATGACCGACGCCGACATGGCGATGCGGTTCGATCCGACCTATCGCGCCATCGCCGAGCGGTTCCGGCAGGATCACGCCCGGTTCAGCGAGGTGTTCGCCCGCGCCTGGTACAAGCTGACACATCGCGACATGGGGCCGAAGTCCCGCCACATCGGACCGGACGTTCCGAAGGAGGATCTGATCTGGCAGGATCCGGTCCCGGCCGGACGCACCGATTGGGACGTCGCCGCCGCCAAGGCGAAGATCGTGGCGAGCGGGCTCTCCGTCGGCGATCTGGTGGCGACCGCCTGGGACAGTGCCCGCACGTTCCGTGGCTCCGACTTCCGCGGCGGTGCCAACGGCGCGCGCATCCGCCTCGTCCCCCAGAAGGACTGGGAAGGCAACGAGCCGGCACGCCTCGCCAAGGTGTTGGTGGTCCTCGAAGCGATCGCTTCGAGCGTCGGGGCGAGCATCGCCGACATCATCGTGTTGGCCGGCAACGTCGGCGTGGAACTGGCGGCCGAGGCCGCGGGCTTCGACGTCGTCGTCCCCTTCGCGCCGGGTCGCGGCGACGCCGCCCAGGAGGCGACCGACGAGGGCTCCTTCGCCGTGCTCGAGCCGATCCACGACGGCTTCCGCAACTGGGTGAAGAAGGACTACGCCGTCACCGCCGAGGAACTACTGCTCGACCGGGCACAGCTCATGGGTCTGACGGCGCCGGAGATGACGGTGCTGGTCGGCGGATTGCGGGTCATCGGCGTGAACCACGGCGGGACCAGACACGGCGTCTTCACCGATCGCGTCGGAGCTCTGACCACCGACTTCTTCACCAACCTGACGGACATGGCCAATGTCTGGGTTCCGGTCGGCAAGGGCCTCTACGAGATCCGTGATCGCCGGAGCAAGGCGGTGCGGTGGACGGCCACCCGGGTCGATCTGGTCTTCGGCTCCAACGCGATCCTGCGCGCCTACGCCGAGGTCCATGCCCAGGACGACAACGCGGAGAAGTTCGTCAGGGACTTCGTCGCGGCATGGGCGAAGGTGATGGACGCCGATCGCTTCGACATCGCCTGAGGCGTCCGTGGTCCCGCCCCGGCCTGAGACGGCGGGGCGGGCCGCGACGCTCCGACGAGAACCGGCACCGTTTCCGACGATGCACCTCGAGACGAAAACGCCCGCCGGACCGGGGCTTCGGCCTCGATCCGGCGGGCGAATCCCGTCCAACGGCGATCTCTCCGCGCCGCTGCGGCGACGGGGCGTCGCCGGACGCGCGCGCCGTCGCGTCGCGGCCGCCATTCCGTCGCGATCTCAGTCGTCGTCGCCGTCGAGGTCCGGATCGTAGCTCGAGGCGTCGAAGCCGAGCAGGTTCCACGACTGGCGCATGTGCGGGGGAAGCGGCGCGGTGACGTCGATCACGCCCTTGCCCTTCGGGTGCGGCAGGACGATGCGGCGGGCGAGCAGATGGAGCTTGTTCTGCATCCCGCCGGGCAACTCCCAGTCGCGCTTGTCGAAGTACTTCGGGTCGCCGACGATCGGGTGGCCGATGTGGGCGGTGTGGGCGCGCAGTTGGTGGGTGCGGCCGGTGACCGGCTTGAGGCTCAGCCACGACAGGGTCTGGCCGGCGACGTCGATCACCGAATAGTGGGTGAGCGCGTGGGAGGCGCCGTCCTCGCCGTGGCGAGCGACGCGCATCTTCTCGCCGTCCTTCTCCTCGTCGCGGGCGAGCCAGGTCGAGATCTTGCCCTGCTTGGGGTGGGGCACACCGGCGACGAGTGCCCAATAGGTCTTCTTGGCGTTGCGCGAGCGGAAGAGCGCCGCCAACTCCGCGGCGACCAGACGGCGCTTGGCGATGACCAGACAGCCGGCGGTGTCCTTGTCGAGGCGATGGACGAGGCGGGGGACGTTGCCGCGCTTGTCGACGAGGGACTGCAGCATGGCGTCGACGTGGCGATGGACGCCGGAGCCGCCCTGCACCGACAGGCCGGCCGGCTTGTTCAGCACCATGACGTCGTCGTCCTCCCACAGCACCAGCGACTTGAGATACGCCGCATCGCCCTCGAGCGGCTTCTCCGGCTTCGGCTCGCGCTCGGGGACGTTCTTGGCGTCGGTGGCGAGCGGCGGGACGCGGACGACGTTGCCGGGCTCGATGCGGGTCGAGGTCTCGCAGCGCTTGCCGTCGAGGCGCACCTGACCGGTGCGCAGCAGCTTCTGCAGCGCGACATGGGAGAGACCGGGGTAATGGGCCTTGAACCAGCGGTCGAGGCGCATACCGGCCTCGTCTCCGCCGACGGTGATGTTCGCTACGCCTGCCATGGGGATCCTCGTGCGGCCTCGTCATGACGGAAAGCGGGCCGGGACGCAAGCGCGGCGGCGGATTTCCGAGGCGATCGCTCGAAGCGGTCGCGACCGGAACGCGCTCGGGAAGGCCCGCTTCGCCTTCTCGCCGTAAGGCGAGTAGGGATCTTCGCGGCGGCTCTCAGGTCTGCCGAGGCGTCTCGTGCCTCGAGCGATCGATCCCGGCCGGTGGCTGCCTCGGTCAGCTCGCCATCATCGCCTTCATCGTCGTCATCGCCGCCAGGAGGGCGAGGAGCGACAGCGCGAACGAGGCGAGAACGTAGCCGATCGCCGACATCGCCGCGCCGCGCTGCCACAGCACGACGACATCGAGAGAGAAGGCGGAGAAGGTGGTGAAGCCGCCGAGGATGCCGGTCATGAAGAAGAGGCGCAGCGCATCCGATCCGGTGCCCGGCTCGCGGGTGAGCAGCCAGCCGGCGAAAGCGCCCATGACGGCCGAGCCGACGACGTTGACCGTCAACGTCCCCCAGGGGAAGTGTGGCCCGAACCAAGCGACCGTCGCCAGATTGACGCCGTAGCGCATCGACGAGCCGATGCCGCCGCCGAGGAAGACGAGAAGAAGGAATTGGAAATGGAGCGGCACGGGCGATTCCATGTCGACATGAAGCGTCATTTCAATGCGCTCTTCCGATGCCGCTGTCATCACTCCGCGGCGCCGAATTCCGCGAATTCGACTTCGCTCATGTGTCGCCGACCGGCTTGACACCCCGGCCCTCCCCCTCCAAACATCGCGCGCCTCGCGGTCGGCCGAGAGTGGTCGGCGAAGGGAACGAGATGAGCGACACGAACCCGGAGCGCGCCGGGGGCGCGACCGGCGTCGACCCTCGAGCGCTCGCCCAGACCATCGTCTTCTCCGGCGTCACCGTCGTGCGCGACGGCCGCACCGCGCTCGACCGGGTGTCGATCGGCTTCGAGGAAGCCCGGATCGGGATCGTCGGACTCAACGGCTCGGGCAAGTCGACGCTGCTCAAGTGCATCATCGGGTTGGTGAAGCCGAGCGCCGGCAGTGTCAGCGTCGACGGGCGCGACGCGGTGGGCGAGGCGCGCGCCATCCGGCGGGCGACCGGCTTCCTGTTCCAGGATCCGGACAACCAGATCGTCTTCCCCGTCGTCGGCGAGGATCTCGGCTTCGGGCTGAAGAACCACGGTTACTCCAGGGCCGAGACCGCCGACCGCGTCGAGGCGGCGCTCACCCGCCTCGCCATCCGCCATCTCGCGAGCCGACGCATCCACGAACTTTCCGGCGGCGAGAAACAGTTGGTGGCGCTCGCCGGCGTGCTGGCACTCGCGCCCAAGACGGTGCTCTTCGACGAACCCACCGCGCACCTCGATCTCAAGAACCGGAATCGCTTACGCGATGTTCTTCAGGCACTTCCCGAACAGGCGATCGTCGTCAGCCACGATCTCGAGCTCGTCGCCGATTTCCCACGGGTGGTGATGATCGAGGCGGGGCGGATCGTCCGCGACGGACCGGCGGACGAGGTGCTCGACCATTATCGTGAGGCGAACCGATGATCGCGAGCCTCGCCCGCCCGGGGTCCTCCCCCCTTCATCGCCTCGCCGCCGCGCCGAAACTCGCCGGATTGGCGATCACGGCGACGGCCCTGTTCTTCGTCGACGATCCGCGCCTGCTCGCCACGGCCTTCGCCCTCGGGCTCACCGTCGCGCGCTCGACCGGCGCGCACTTCGCCGAAATCGGTCGCGATCTCGCCGGCGCGGCGATGGCGCTCGCCGTGCTCGGCCTCGCCGACTGGCTCCTGGTCGACGGCGCCACCGCGCTCGCCGTGGTGCTGCGGCTCGGGGCGATCGCGCTGCTCGCCCATGCGGTGACGATGACCACCACCACGGCGGAACTCTTCGAGGTGTTGGAACGGTTGTTCGGGCCGGCCGAGCGGCTCGGGCTCATCGACGCGGGCCGCGCCGCGCTCACTCTCACCCTCGCCATCCGCTTCGTGCCGCTGATCGTCGAGGAGGCGCAGGCGATCCGCGAGGCACAGGCGGCGCGCGGCCTCGACGGCTCGGTTCTCGCCCTGGCGGTGCCGCTGCTGGTGCGGGTGATCGTCCGCTCCGAAGCCGTCGCCGACGCGATCGACGCGCGCGGCTTTCCTCCCGAACGCGCCGCCACGGCGCCTCCCCGTCCGCCGGCGATCCGGCCCGAAATCGAGGCAGACACTCCATGACCACCCGTGATCTGGGCCTCGTCGCCCTGATGGCCGCCGTCATCGTCGCCCTCGGCGCCGTGCCGGCGATTCCACTCGCCGCCGGCGTGCCGATCACCCTGCAGTCGATGGGGGTGATGCTCGCTGCGCTGATTCTCGGGCCGCGCCGCGCCGCGGCCGCCGTATCGGTGGTGATCGCCCTGGTGGCACTCGGCCTGCCGGTGCTGGCGGGTGGTCGCGGCGGACTCGCCG
Source organism: uncultured Alphaproteobacteria bacterium (assembly GCA_937864925.1). Taxonomy (GTDB): domain Bacteria; phylum Pseudomonadota; class Alphaproteobacteria; order Rhizobiales; family Ancalomicrobiaceae; genus CALBKH01. Next base: position 21,875 of record CALMFH010000221.1, read on the forward strand.
TTTTCGCCGGGCCGACGGCCGGCTTCCTCTTCGGCTGGGTGCCGGCCGCCTTCGTCACCGGCTTCCTCGCCATGGTGCTCGAAGCGACGGAGAAGTCGACGCTCGTCCGCACGGCGCAACTCACCCTCGCCGCGATCGTCGGCGGCATCGTCGTGCTCTACGTCTGCGGCATCCCGTGGCTCGCCTTCGTCGTCGAGATTGGGCTCGCCAAGGCCTTCATGGCGTCGCTGCCCTTCGTCCCCGGCGACCTCGCCAAGGCGATCGTCGCGGCGGTGGTGACGGTGAAGGTGCGTCAGGCGGTGGCGATCGAGCGGAAGTGAGTGCTGCCGAGCAGCCTCACCCCCCTCCCCGCTCCCGTCTCAGCCGCGCCCAGTACTCCAGCCGCTTCCTGATCTCTCGTTCGAACCCACGTTCGGGCGGGTCGTAGAAGCGTCTGCGGCCGAGTTTTTCGGGGAAATAGTCCTGGCCGGAGAAGGCGTCGGGCTGATCGTGGTCGTAGAGGTAGCCCTCGGAGTAGCCCTCCGACTTCATCAGCTTGGTCGGCGCGTTGAGGATGTGCTTGGGCGGCGGCAGCGAGCCGGCTTCCTTGGCGAGCCGCGTCGCCGCCTTGAAGGCGGTGTAGACGGCGTTCGATTTCGGCGCGGTGGCGACGTAGACCAGTGCCTGGGCGATGGCGAGTTCGCCCTCCGGACTGCCGAGGAAATCGAAGGCATCCTTCGCCGCATTGGCCACCACCAGCGCCTGCGGGTCGGCGAGGCCGATGTCCTCCACCGCCATGCGGACGATGCGGCGGGCGATGTAGAGCGGCGCCTCGCCGGCATCGATCATGCGCGCCAGATAGTAGAGCGCCGCATCGGGATCGGAGCCGCGCACCGACTTGTGCAGCGCCGACATCAGATTGTAGTGACCGTCCTGGGACTTGTCGTAGATCGGCGCGCGCCGCTGGACGACCTCCTGTAGCGTCGCCGCATCGAAGATCTCGCCGTCGCGCGCCGCCCGGAGCACGTCCTCGGCGAGGGTCAGGGCGGCGCGGCCGTCGCCGTCGGCCATGCGGACGAGCACGGCGCGGGCCTCGGCGTCGAGCGGCAGGGGGCGACCGAGTTCGCTCTCGGCGCGATCGAGCAGTTTCTCGATCGCCGCCTCGTCGAGCGCCTTGAAGACCAGGACATGGGCGCGGGAGAGCAGCGCGGCGTTGAGTTCGAAGGACGGGTTCTCGGTGGTGGCGCCGACCAGCACGATGGTGCCGTCCTCCATCACGGGGAGGAAGCTGTCGAGTTGGGCGCGGTTGAAGCGATGGATCTCGTCGACGAAGAGCAGCGTGCCCTTGCCCACCGTACGGCGACCGCGGGCCGTCTCGAACACCTTCTTGAGGTCGGCGACGCCGGTGAAGATCGCCGAGACCTGCTCGAATTCGAGGTCGGTCTCGTGCGCGAGCAGGCGCGCCACCGTCGTCTTGCCGGTTCCCGGCGGGCCCCAGAAGATCAGCGAGCCGAGCGAGCCGGAGCGCAGCATCCGGGTGATGGTGCCCTCGGGGCCGACGAGGTGATCCTGGCCGACGACGTCGGCGAGGGTCTTCGGCCGTAGCCGATCGGCGAGTGGCCGCGGCGCGGCGCGTTCGAGACCGGCGGCGGCGAAGAGATCGGACATCGTCGTCCCCGTTCACCCACGAAATGCGAGGCGCACCTGCTGGCCGTCGCGTTGGATCACCAGACGCCAGAGGAAGCTCTCGGTCTGGGCGGCACGCAGAAGGGTGCGGGTGTCGTCGATCTTCACGCCGTTGACCTCGAGGACCAGGTCGCCCTTCTGGAAACCGACCCGAGAGGCCGGCGAACCGGGCGTGACGTCGGCGACGGCGACACCGGTCAGGTCGAAGGGCAGGCGCAGATCCTCGGCGACCGCCGGTGACATGTTGACCACGGTCGTCCCGGCGAAGGGCGACGAGCCTTCGACGACGCGGGTGTCACGCGGTACCGTCTCGGGTGCGGCGACCGAGGCGATCTGAACCGCGGTGGGCGTCTTGCCGCGTCGCAGATCGACTTTGACCGCCCCGCCGAGCGGCCGGTTGCCGAAGCGGAAGCCGAAGCTGTCGGGATCGTCGACCTCGTGGCCGTCGACGGTGAGCAGCAGATCGCCGACCTTGAGGCCGGCCTGCGCCGCCGGACCGCCGGGGACGAGGCCGGCGACCAGCACCCCCTGCGGGCGGGACAGGCCGAGGCTCTCGGCGACGTCGGCGGTGACGCTCTCGAGCGTGGCGCCGAGCCAGGGGCGGCGTACCTTGTTGCCGGTCTTGGCCTGATCGACGACGAAACGGACGACGCTCGCGGGAATGGCGAAGCCGATGCCGATCGAGCCGCCGGACTTGGAATAGATCGCCGAGGGTACTCCGACGAGGCGGCCCTGGAGGTCGACCAACGCCCCACCCGAGTTGCCCGGGTTGATCGCCGCGTCGGTCTGAATGAAGAAGCGGTAGTCGGCCACCCCGACCTGGGTGCGGGCGAGCGCCGAGACGATGCCCTGGGTCACCGTCTGGCCGACGCCGAAGGGATTGCCGATGGCGAGCACCAGGTCGCCGACCAGCAGGCCCTCCGAGTCGCCGATCTCGGCGAAGGGATAATCGCCCTTGTCGCGGATGCGGATCACCGCGAGGTCGGTGCGCTCGTCCTTCAGCACTATGTCGGCCTCGAACTCGCGCTTGTCGGCGAGCGCCACCTTCACGTCGGTAGCGTCCTTGATGACGTGGAAGTTGGTGACGATGACACCGGAGCGGTCGACGATGGTGCCGGAACCGAGCGACGATTCCATTCGCGCTCGCGGCATACTGCCGCCACCGCCGCCGAAGAACTGGCGGAAAAGCGGGTCGTCGAAGAGCGGCGACATCGCCTGTTGTTGCACCTTGCGGGTGGCGTAGACGTTGACCACGGCCGGGGCGACCTTGCGCACGATCGGCGCGAAGGACAGCTGAACCTGGGCACGGCTCTCGGGAACGACGGTAGTCTGGGCGGCGGCCGTGAACGGCGCGGCGAAAAGTGCCGCGAACGCGAGGGAAACGAGGAACTTCGCCTTCATCGAACGATTCTCCGGATGGTCGTCGAGATGTAGGACGTCGGACGGCCGTCCGCCAGTCGCCGCGCTCGACCCCGGACTTCTCCTTGCTCCAACCTCGTGGCGAAAACGCGAAAGAGGGCGGTACGGCCGCCCTCCCCTGCTCGTCGGGTTCGCGTGCCGACATCTCGACGTGGTCGAACCGTCCGGCGCACGTCATCCCGTCCCGTCGTCACGGGTCATACCAGACGCACGAAGTTCCGACCTTTTGCAGGGCGGTTCCGTTCGGTAGATCGGTGGTCCGACGTTCCCTCCCCCACAAGGGGGGAGGGAACCGGATCCGACCATCTTTGCAAATTCCACGCCCACGGGAGTCGGAACTTCGTGCGTCTGATATCAGAAGTGCTCGGCGTTGAGCCCGGCGAAGACCGTGGCATAGGCGCCGTTCTCGGCGGCGTGGCGCAACGCCCGACAGCGCTCGACGATCACCTCCGCCGGGGTCGGCTCCTGCGCGAGGATCGCCATCACTTCGGCGACGAAGGCGGCGAGCGGCATGGCGTTCGGATCGGTCGCCTGGAACTCGCCGAGCAACATCGTCTGCACGTAGGGAGGCGCGAGTTCGACCACCTCGACCGAGGTCCCCGCCAGACGGTGGCGCAGCGACTGCGTATAGGAGTGCAGGGCCGCCTTGGTCGCCGAATAGGTCGGGGTCGCGGCGAGCGGCACGAAGGCGAGGCCGGAGGTGACGTTGATCACCGTCGCCCGCGGCCGGGTCAGGAGATGCGGCAGGAGATGGGCGGTCAACCGGATCGGGCCGAGCAGATTGGTGACGACCGTCGCCTCGGCATCGTCGAGATGGGCGGGCGTGGCGACGTCCTCCTTGCGCATGATGCCGGCGTTGTTGATCACCCCGTCGAGAACGGGGTGGGCGGCGATCAGGCGAGCGGCGAAATCGGCGATGGCGTCGGCCCGGGTCACGTCGACGACCATCGAAGCCATGCCGGGATTCGCCGCCGTCACCGCGGAGAGCAGATCGGCACGACGGCCGGCGACGATCACCTTCGCGCCGCGAGCATGGAGCGCTTCGGCGAGACCACGGCCGATGCCGCTGGCGCCGCCGGTGACGAGGAGAGTGCGGCCTTCGAACTTCATTGGGAGCCTCCGTTCTTCGCTTGCATGATGCGAAGATAGGAGCCATCCTCTCTTCTGGTAAGAAGGCACTCGAAATATCCATACTTACCAAGAAGAGAGTGTGAGATGGCGAACGAACCGGCGGGCGATTCCCTCTTCGCCGCGTCCTGCATCACCCCCTCCCCCGAAGACCCGGAGGTCGAGGCGCTGGTGACCGAGATCATCGGGCAGGTGGCGGACAAGTGGACGCTGCTGATCCTCGAGGCGCTGGCCGAGGGCGGCGTGATGCGCTTCGGGCGGATCGGCCGGGCGGTCGACGGCATCTCGCAGAAGATGCTGACCAAGACGCTGCGCGACATGGAACGGCTCGGGCTGGTGTCGCGCACCGTGCATCCGGTGGTGCCGCCGCATGTCGACTATGCGCTGACCGATCTCGGGCATTCGCTCGGGGCGGCCTTCTGCGGTGTCTGGCTGTGGGCGGCGGAGAACCGCGAGCGGATCAAAACGACGCGGGCGGCCTTCGACACGCGCGACCGGAAAGGGTGAACCGCCGCGGCCGACGACGGCATCGGCGCCGCGAAGCCGTTCCCGCCGCGGCATCACGGATCCGGCGCGTGAGCCGCGTAGCGAAATTTCGCGCCCACTTCCCGGACGCTCACCTGCAACTGTCACTGCCGGGGATCGGCTCAGCGGTCTCTTCCGAGAAGATGCAGGAATGACCGGCCGTGCCGTCGGGGACGGGAACTCCCTTCAGCAGCAGGAAGCGCGCGGAGTGGGCGCCGTACATGCCGCCGGGAAGGCGGATCTTGCGGCGGATGACGAACTCCCCGACATCGTTGCGCTCGAGTGCTCCCTCCTTCAACAACTGCGCGATCCCGGCGAGACCGGGCAGGACGTCGTAGGCGAAGACGGGACGGCTGGCGACGACGGTGGCGGGGTCGACGGCGACGATGCCGCCGGGGTAGGCGAACTCCAGCTGCTTCGCCAACGGCATGTCGGTGACGTCGAAGAGTCGGCCGCCGAAGCTCTTGTGAACCTGGGTCGGACTGGCCACGACGATGGTCGATTTGCCGCCGCGGGCCATGACGTCGAGGCCGGCGGAGGGGACGAGGAACTTCGACACCGCATAGGCCGCCGCCACCTTCGGGTCGCGGTCCGCTTGACGGCGCACCGCGGCGATGGTCTTGGCGCCGTCGACCGAATGGGCGTCGGTGAAAGCCTGCAGGCAGCGCGGCAGAAACGTGATCCTGTCCGCCGGTAGACCGATGGCGCCGGCCAGAGTGGCGTCGTCCTTCTCGCCGGCCGTCGCCGAAGACGAGACGATCGCGCGTTCGATCCGGTCGACCGCGCCGGTGAAGCGCCAGATCACCGGCTTGTGCGTCAGCAGAGTCAGCCAGATCGGCCCGGCGCCGGGCGCGACGTCGACGATGCCGTGGCCGACCGCGACCTCGCGCGTTCCGATCGCCGTCGAAGAAAGCGCCTGGCTCTCGTAGGCGGAGAGCAGCAGCACCTCCGCATCGGGCGTCGGCTTCGGCAGGTCGCAGGTTCGCGCCGCCTCGGCAGCGGCATCGCGCGCGGCGAGCTCCTGCTCCTTCTGGCGGAGCGCTGCCGCGGCGACACGCTGGCGCTCCTTGCGCCGCTGCGTCGACGCTACGACCTCGTCGTGCGAGAGCTTGCCGTCGCCGTCGGTGTCGATCTCCTTCATCCGCTCGGCCACCAGATCGATGAAGGCCTGTTCGGAGAGCCCGGTCGGCGCCCCGGCATAGTCGAGCAGTTCGGCGAAGATCGTCTCGGTGCCGGCGATCGACTTGGTCGCCTCGATCGCATTGCGCGCGGCGGTGTGGACCTCTTGAAGGGTGATCCGACCGTCGTGATCGCCGTCGGCGGCCATGAGACTGCGAACGCGTTCGTCGAACGCTGCCGGATTCGAGCCGGTGAGCGGCACCCGTTGGCCGGCGACGCGTTTCTCGAACGCCAGGATCGTGCGGATCTCCGCCTCGGTCACGACGCCGTCGCGATCGAGATCGAACTGGAGAACGTCCTTGAACCCGTCCGCCTGAACCTTGGTTCGCACGACCGCATCGGTCAGGCGTCCGTCGGCGATGGTCAGCACACCGTCACCATCGGTGTCGCTGCGATTGAAGATGATGCGAGCCCGATCGGTGGCGGCCGCCAACGTCGCCCCGGCGACGAGGAAACTCTCCAGATGTTTGGGCGGGTCGCGATCGAACCTGTCGACACCGGCGGCAGCGGCGGCGCCCGCCATCACCGACGCGAGCCCCGCCACCAGAGCCCCCGCCCGATTCATCCGTAGGTCACGCATCGCCGATCTCTCCGAACCCGAAAGTGCGGAGAAACTTCTCCCGTCCCGGTTACGGAAGCCTTACATGCGCGCGCTTCAGTCGATCGGCCGGAAAAGACAGAAAGGGCGGCCCCTCGCGGGACCGCCCTTGCCGAAATCACACCGGAACGCGTCGCTCACTCGGCCGCTTCTTCGGCCTCGCGACGGGCGCGGTCTTCGGCGCCCTTGGCGGAGACGTCGCGGTCGACGAACTCGATGACGCCGACGGCGGCGTTGTCACCGTGGCGGAAGCCGGCCTTGAGGACGCGGGTGTAGCCACCGGCGCGGTCCTTGTAGCGGGGGCCGAGCACCTCGAAGAGCTTCTTGACCGCCTTCTCGTCACGGATCTGGCCGACGGCCAGACGGCGGGAGTTGAGGTCGCCGCGCTTGGCGAGCGTCACCAGCTTCTCGACGATCGGACGCAGGTCCTTCGCCTTGGGCAGGGTGGTGACGATCTGCTCGTGGGTGATCAGCGAAGCCGCCATGTTGGCGAACATCGCCTTGCGATGTTCCCAGGTGCGGGCGAACTTGCGGCCAGCGTTGCCGTGACGCATCGGTCTTCTCCAGGTGCCGAGGGGATCACCCCTCTTCGCGGCGATCTCGCGATCGGCGCTTCGTTGTGGGCTCCCGTCACACGCCGGGAACCCCGGCTCGTCGCCGTGGCACCCCGGGTATTGTGCGTCCGGGCTTGGAAGTCTTTTTCCCGAACCCGGAGAGATCCGAGTTCGGCGGAAGTCCGTTTCTCACGACGGGAGCCGTGGCTCCCGCCGAGAATTCGAGAGGCGTCTTACCGCCTCGCAGGCCGCTCGAGAAGTCCCCTTTCGGGAAAAACTCAGAGCTGGTGATCCTCGTAGCGCTTGGCGAGCTCTTCGATGTTCTCCGGCGGCCAGTTGGTGACCTCCATGCCGAGATGGAGACCCATCTGGGCGAGAACTTCCTTGATCTCGTTGAGCGACTTGCGGCCGAAGTTCGGGGTACGGAGCATCTCGGCTTCGGTCTTCTGGATGAGATCGCCGATGTAGACGATGTTGTCGTTCTTCAGGCAGTTCGCCGAACGCACCGACA
>CALMFH010000222.1 GCA_937864925.1 uncultured Alphaproteobacteria bacterium
CCTCGACCTTCACCGGATAGGCGTAGGTCTTGGCGATGTGGCCGTGGGTGGCGATGTCCTCGTAGAGCTTGACGTGCATCAGCCCGTAGTCGGCGAGCGCATGCATCACCCGCGTCTCGGTCTCGCGTGGCTCGAGGAAACGCAGGGGTTCCGGGATCGGCACCTGATAGACCAGCGTCTGCCCGGCCTTCAGCGGCTCCTCCGGGATGCGGTGGCGGGTCTGGATGACGGTCGCCTCGCCGGTGCGGGTGGTCACCGCGACGCCGGCGGTCTTCTGGAAGAAGGCGCGGATCGACACGGCGTTGGTGGTGTCGTCGGCGCCCTGGTCGATGACCTTGAGCACGTCCGCCGGCCCGAGGATCGCCGCCGTCACCTGGATGCCGCCGGTGCCCCAGCCGTAGGGCATCGGCATGTCGCGCGCCGCGAAGGGCACCTGATGGCCGGGGATCGCCACCGCCTTCAAGAGGGCGCGGCGGATCATCCGCTTGGTCTGCTCGTCGAGATAGGCGAAGGCATAGCCCTCCGCCGGCTTGATCGGCGCGGTCATTGGGCGGCCTCCTCATAGACGTCGTCGCTCGTCGTCCGGCGCGCCGCCCGGGCCGCGGCGTGCTCGCGCCGCATCTGGCGGACCAGCGCCAGTTCGGCCTGGAAGTCGACGTAGTGCGGCAGTTTCAGATGCTCGACGAAGCCGGTCGCCTGGACGTTGTCGGCATGGGCGAGGACGAATTCCTGGTCCTGCGCCGGGTGGTCGACCGCGCCGCCGAGTTCCTCGCTGCGCAGGGCCCGATCGACCAGCGCCATCGCCATCACCTTGCGTTCGACCTGGCCGAAGGCGAGGCCGTAGCCGCGGGTGAAGCTCGGCTCTACCTCGGCCGAACCGGCGAACTGGTTGATCATCTGGCATTCGGAGAGGGCGACCGCGCCGAGCGGCACGGCGAAGCCGAGTTCCGGCACCTCGAACTCGACCTCGACCTCGCCGATGCGGATCTCACCGGCGAAGGGATGGGTCGAGCCGTAGCCGCGCTGGGTCGAATAGCCGAGCGCCAGGAGGAAACCCTCGTCACCGCGCGCCAGCTGCTGGAGGCGTAGGTCGCGGGCGGCGGGGACGCGCAGCGGCGTGCGGGTGAGGTCGCCGGGCTCGACGCCGGCTTCGGCCTGCGGCTCGGCCTCGATCAGTCCTTCCTGCGCCAGGAGATCGATGACCCTGGGCATCGCCGGGCCAGCCTCGACCGTCTCGTCTCGCGTCGGCAGCGGCGTCTCGCCGTCGACCATCAGGGTGAAGTCGATCAGCCGGTGGGTGTAGTCGAAGGTCGGCCCCAGGATCTGGCCGCCGGGCAGATCCTTGTAGGTCGCCGAGATGCGCCGTTCGACGCCCATGGCGGCGGTGTCGAGGGGGCGCGAATGGCCGAAGCGGGGCAGGGTGGTGCGATAGGCACGCACCAGGAAGGCCGCCTCGATCAGGTCGCCGCGCGCCTGTTTGATCGCCAACGCCGCGAGGTCACGATCGTAGAGCGAGCCTTCGTTCATCACCCGGTCGACGGCGAGCGAAAGTTGTTCGCGGATCTGATCGACCGCCACTTCCGGCACGGCGCGATCGCCGCGGCGGCGATCGGCGAGCAGTCGATGGGCGGCGCGGATCGCCTTTTCGCCGCCCTTCACCGAGACGTACATGCTCAGATCTCCACGAGGCGGGTGGTGCGCGGCAGGCCCATGACCGAGGTCGGGCCGGCGAGGATCAGGTCGACGCCGCGCGGGAAGAGCGCGCCGTTGGCGGCGAGCCGATCGGAGAGATCGGCGGGGCCGCCGGCGATCGTCACCTCGCGGGTGCCGTCGATGCCGGGACCCGAGAGCCGGTAGCGCCGCCCGCCACGGAAGTCGGCGACGGCGAGGATCAGCGTCGTCGAAGTCGAGGGGTCGATGTCGGTGCCCGAGGCGAAGTCGGCGAAGTCGGGGCAGACCTCGAAGGCGCCGACGAGCGCGAAGGCGGCGCGGTACGGGTCGCTGACCGCCGGTGCGCCGGTGTGGAAGGCGAGCCAGGCGTCGATCTCGGGGGTGCGCAGTGTCGCGTCGCGCCACACCATCGTCTCGAAGTCGGCGAGGGTGGCGATCACCGCGGCGGCGACCGGCGTCAGCGGGGTGGGCGCCTCTGCGATGCCTTCGACGGGGCGTTCGCGGCCCGGTTCGGCGAGGGCGTCGAGCACGGCGCGGAACGTCGCCTGCGATTGGAAGACCGGATCGCGGAAGCCCGGGGCGATCGCCACGGCGAAGGCGGAAGACGGGGCCATCATCAGTCGGCTCCACGGACCAGGGTGAAGAAGTCGACGCGGGTTGCGGCCACCTCGTGCGCTCGACGGGTCTCTTCGCGGGCGAGCCGGGCGGCGAGCGGGCCGAGAATGCTGCGCTCCAACCGGTCCCGCTGCGTGCCCTCGACCCACAGTGCGTCGAGAAGGGCGGCGTCGCGCGCCTTGTGGCGGTCGCGGCCGAGGACGTGACCGAAGCCGGTCGCCCCCGACGGCAGACGCACGGCGGCACGGGAGACCGTCGCCTCGCCGAGATTGAAGGGGGCGCCCGATCCACCGATGCGGCCGCGCAGCATGACGAGGCCGACCTCCGGCGCTCTGAGATCGACGACACCGACGGGCGCCAGATCGCGCACCGCCTTCAGCTCCCAGGCGGTCGCCTTCGCCGCCAGGGCCATCACGCTCCGGCGGGCGGCGACGCCGTCGTCGGTCCCCGGTGTGGTCGTGTCGAAGGATGTCATGCTCTCTCCCCGCGGCTGCGATCGGCAGAGGGTGGCGCGGTCGGCGCCGGTGAATCCGGCACCCGACCCTTCATGAAATGTATATAGATCTAGACGATTATACTTTTATGACGGCGCCGTACCATGATCGATGGACGACTCGGGCGACGGGCCGATGACGGGGAGCGATATGCTGGCGCGCGGCAAGGGCATCGCCATGTGGCGGCAGGTGGCGGAGATCCTGGAGGCCGGCATGGCCGACGGCACCTGGAGCCAGGGCGCGCGATTGCCGACCGAGGCCGAACTGGCGCTGCGCTTCGCCGTCAATCGCCACACGGTTCGTCAGGCGCTACGCGATCTTTCGGAACGCGGTCTCATCCGCGCACAACAGGGCTCCGGCACCTTCGTCGAGCGGGCGCCGCTCACCTATCCGATCGCCACCCGGACGCGCTTCTCCGACATCGTCGTCGCCCAGGCACGCGAGCCGACCGGCGAACTGTTGGCCGAGACGGTCGAGCCGACCTCGCCGTTGATCGCCGAGGCGCTGCGTCTCACACCGGGGACGCCGGTGATCCGGCTGGAGACGACGCGCCGCGCCGACGGGGTGCCGATCTCCTGGGCGGTCTCGGCTTTCCCGGCCGACCGCTTCGCCGATATAGCCCGGGTCTATCGCGAGACGGCCTCCTTCACCGCCGCCTTCCGCGCCGCCGGCGTCGCCGACTACGTCCGCGCCGAGACCCGCATCGGCGCCCGCAT
>CALMFH010000223.1 GCA_937864925.1 uncultured Alphaproteobacteria bacterium
TTCTTCTCGTGGATGAGGATGTAGGGATCCTCGAGCTCGGCGCGCATCTTCTCGGCGTTGGTGACGAAGTAGGGCGAGAGATAGCCGCGATCGAACTGCATGCCCTCGACGACGTCGAGTTCGGTGGTCAGCGACTTCGCCTCTTCCACCGTGATGACGCCCTCGTTGCCGACCTTCTGCATCGCCTCGGCGAGGAAGCCGCCGATCTCGGTGTCGCCGTTGGCCGAGATGGTGCCGACCTGGGCGATCTCCTCGTTGGAGGTGATCGGCTTGGCCATGGCGCGGATCGAACCGACGATCGCCTCGACGGCGAGGTCGATGCCGCGCTTCAGGTCCATCGGGTTCATGCCGGCGGTGACCGCCTTGGCGCCTTCCTTGACGATCGCCTGGGCGAGCACGGTGGCGGTGGTGGTGCCGTCACCGGCGAGGTCGTTGGTCTTCGAGGCCACTTCGCGCACCATCTGGGCGCCCATGTTCTCGAACTTGTCCTCGAGCTCGATCTCCTTGGCGACGGTGACGCCGTCCTTGGTGATGCGCGGCGCCCCGTAGGACTTCTCGATGACGACGTTGCGACCCTTGGGGCCGAGGGTGACCTTCACCGCGTTGGCGAGGATGTCGACGCCGCGCAGCATCTTCTCGCGCGCATCGACGGAAAACTTGACGTCCTTGGCAGCCATGGAAGCTTGCTCCTGGTTCTTCGGAATTCGTGTCGTGTTCGGAATGGCGAGCCGGGCGGGAGCGCCCGACGTCGGTCGGTCAGGCGACGATGCCGAGGATGTCCGCTTCCTTCATGATCAACAGGTCCTGACCGTCGATCTTGACTTCGGTGCCGGACCACTTGCCGAAGAGGACCTTGTCGCCGGGCTTCACCGTGAGGGCGACGAGCGCGCCCTTGTCGTCGCGGGCGCCGGGGCCGACGGCGACGATCTCGCCTTCCTGCGGCTTCTCCTGGGCGGTGCCGGGAATGATGATGCCGCCGGCGGTCTTCTGCTCGGCTTCGACACGCTTGACGACGACCCGATCGTGCAACGGGCGGAACTTCATGAGGCTCTTCCTCCACGCGTGGGACAGAGAGTGGAAGGGGACCCGAAGGCTCCCCGACCCGATTCCACCGGCGGTGACGGGTCGCATGGACCGACCTCGTTTCCACGGGGCGCGGAACCGGTAGCGTTCATCTGGGCGAAGTCGGCGTCTGGTTCAAGGGGGGGATGGCGAAATTCTGGCACTCGAACGACAGGAGTGCCAGAGAGGCGGGATCCGCACGCGGTGTGGCGATGGTCGTTCGGCGACGGGCGGGGCACCGGTGTTTCGAGGCGGTCGATCGAGGCGGTGCGCGTGGCGGACCTCCCCCCGCGCGCCACCGATCCCCATCCCGACCCGTTGCCGCGACGGGAGTGCGTCTTCGGCGAAAGCGGAGCGCCCGCGCCGCAGGGACCGTTCCGAGGCGTGGCAGGCGGTCGTACCGGAGGGCGGGCGCCATTCGAACACCGCCTCGGCAGTACTCTTCGTCCATTGCTGCCAAGTATCTGCTCGCAAAGACTTCTCAAACGGTTTCGAGCTTGCATGGAAGTGGGGTGACGAGAGCTTCGTCGCAGCCACGAGGGGGGGCGACCCATGCCGGAACCGCGTATCGACGACGCCTTCCGTCGTCAGTTGGAAGGCTTTTCGCTCACCACCGCCAACATCCTCTATCGCATGTCCGATCGGCCGCTGCCGTTGCAGAGCTATCTCTGGCAGGACTGGGACCTGGCGCCGAAGTTTCCGCAACCGTCGAAGTTCCTCGACTTCTGGGCGCGTGAGCTCGACGGGCCGATCCACTCGGTCGAAGTGGCGCACCACGAGATGATCGCCCCTGCCGAATGGAAGCGCGTCGACGGGATCTTCCGACTGCATTGAACGAGAAGGGGGGGGCGCCGCGAGGCTCACACCCCGCCGCCGTAGGGGGGGCGGGGGATGTCCTGGTGGGCTTTGCGCAGCGCCGCCGACCAGCGTTCGCGCAGGTCGTGGAAATAGGGCTCGCCCGCCTCGATGCGGTAGGAGAGCTCGGCGCGGATGTCGTCGCGGCGGACCACGGCGAAGTCGATCGGCATGCCGACGCCGAGGTTCGAGCGCATGGTCGAGTCCATCGAGATCAGACCGAGCTTCAGTGCGTCCTGCAGGTCGTAGTCGAATTTGACGGCGCGATCGAGAATCGGTTTGCCGTATTTGTGCTCGCCGATCTGCAGATAGGGCGTGTCGACCGTCGCCTCGATGAAGTTGCCGGCGGCATAGACCATGAACAGGCGCAGTCGGCCGCCGGCGATCTGGCCGCCGAGCAACATGGTGACGTCGAATGTGAGGTTCTTCTTCTCCAGCATCGGGCCGTCGAGGCGGTAGACCTCGCGGATGGCGCGGCCGACGAGTTGGGCGGCGCGGAACATCGAGGGCGCCGTCCAGATCGTGTCGATCTCGCCGGTCTCGGGGTTCTCGAGCCCCTCGGTGACCAACGAGATCACCGCCTGGGAAATCGACAGATTGCCGGCGGTGGCGATGGTGACGACACGGTCACCCGGCTTCTCGAAGACGTTGAGTTTGCGGAAGGTGGCGATGTTGTCGAGGCCTGCGTTGGTGCGGGTGTCGGCGATCATCACCAGGCCCTCGCGCACCAGGATCCCCACACAATAGGTCATCGCCCCGTCCCCGTTCGTTCGCATGTCGTCCGACCGCCCCCCGGCGGCGCGGCGACCATAGGCAAGGGCTCTCCGAGACGCAACCGCCGGCGCGGGGAGCGACCAGGGGACGCGGGCGCGCTCAGGCGCGCGACACCTCACGGATGGTGATGCGGGTCACCTCGGTCTCGCCGCCGAGGCGGTTGCGCACGCCCCGTACCGCAGCGATGTCGAGGGCGTCGAGACCGATGGCACGGCGGATCCAGGCATCGGTCGGACAGCTGTTCTCGACCGCGTCGAAACCGACCCAGCCGAGCGAGGGGCCGAGGTGGGCCTCGATCCAGGTGTGAGCGACGCCGCGGGCGAGCCAGCCGCCGGCGATCCGCGTCGGGATGTCGAGGGCGCGGGCGAGCGCGGCGAAAAGGTGGGCGACGTCCTCGACGCGCCCCACCTTCTCCGCCAGCAGGGCGTCGGGGGGCCGGATCTCGGCTTCGTCGTCGACGGCGACCGTCTCCGCGAGGCGGCGCATCAGGGTGTGGAGGGCGGCGAGCGGTTCGCGTCCGGCGGTGTCGAAGGCGTCGGCGGCGAAGGCGCGCACCGGCGGCTCGATACGGGTGCGTTCGGTTTCGCGGCGGAAGGCCATCAGCGGCAGGCGGTCGCGGGTGGCGTGGAGGACGCCGTTGGTGTCCTCGGTCACCACCTCACCCGAGGCGGAGATCACCAGTTCGTCGATCGGTCCGTCGATCGAGAAGGTGTGAGTGAGATTGCCGAAGGCGTCCTCGACGGGCGAGAGGTGGCAGTCCTGGGAGACGTCGATACGCCAACGGTCGACGAGTTGCGCCTCGGTGTTGCGCGGGGTCAGACGCAGGGTCTGGATGGCGCGCGAGGCGGGATGCTCGAAGCGGTAGACCGTCTCGTGGGTGATGGCGAGGCGCATGGCGGGTCAGACCAGATACTGTTCCGTGATCAGGGCACCGAGGCGCCCGTTGTCGGCGATGAAGTCGGAGAGGAACTCGTGCAGCCCGCCGGCGATGACGGTGTCGATGTCGCTCGATTCCAGTTGGGTGTAGAGCGCTCGCGCATGGCGTTGCGCCGCGCCCTGGCGGCCGTAGCCGTGGGCGATCTGGTCGAGATTGCGGGTGATGTTCTCGTAGCAGGCGGCGAGCGAACGCGGCATCTGCTTGTTGAGGACCATCAGGTCGGCGACCAGCCACGGCTTCAGCGCCTGACGATAGACCCAGTGGTAGGAGGTCTGGGCGGAGACGGCGCGCAGGATCGACGACCATTGGAAGTAGTCGAGCGAGCCGCCGATCTGCGCCTCCGGCGGCAGCAGCACGTGATACTTGACGTCGAGCAGGCGCGCGGTGGCGTCGGCGCGTTCGATGAAGACGCCGACGCGGGTGAACCAGTAGGCGTCGTTCCTCAGCATGGTGCGGTAGGCGGAACCGTCGAAGGCGAGCGAGGTGCGTTTGACGAAGCGCAGGAAGTCGGCGAGGCGGGTGAGATCGAGTTCTCCGGCGCCATAGGCCTTGAGCTCGAGCCAGGCGGAGTTGATCGTCTCCCACATCTCGGCGGTCAGTGCGGTACGCACGGCGCGGGCGTTGAAACGGGCGATCTCGAGGCAGTTCTTGATCGACGACGGGTTGGCCGGCGAGAAGGCGAGAAAATCAATCGCCGCGTCGGCGGTGGCCTCCTCGCCGTAGATCTCGGTGAAGGCGGCGAGGCAGCCGGAGGCGGCGAGCGCCGATTCCCATTCGTTGCCGACGGCGCCGTAACCGGTCGGCAGGGCGGCGAGACGTGAGGCGGCATCGACGATGCGAGCGGTGTTCTCGGCGCGCTCGACGTAGCGGGAGAGCCAGAAGAGACTGTCGGCGGTGCGGCTGAGCATGGGCGGCGTCCTGGGAAGAGCGGCGGCGGAGGGCGCGGCTGGCCGCGTCCGTCCGCGAGGGGTGGTTCAGACGGGCTTGGCCGAAGCCTGTTGCTGTTGCTGGGTCTGATGGATCTGTTGCATCTGCTGCGGCGTCGGCACGTCGACCACCCAGGTGTCCTTGGTGCCGCCGCCCTGACTCGAATTGACCACCAGCGAACCGGCCTCGAGCGCGACGCGGGTGAGCCCTCCCGGGACGACGCGTACGCCGTCGGCGCCGGTCAGCACATAGGGGCGCAGGTCGACGTGGCGCGGTGCCACACCCTCGCCGACGAAGGTCGGGCAGGTGGAGAGCGCCAGCGTCGGCTGGGCGATGAACTTCTCGGGATGAGCCTTCAGCTTGGCGCGGAAGGTCTCGATCTTGGCGGCATCGGCCTTGGGGCCGACCAACATGCCGTAGCCGCCGGAACCGTCGACCTCCTTGACCACCAACTCGGGCAGATGGTCGAGCACGTATTTCAGTGCCTCCGGTTCGCGGCAGCGGTGGGTCGGGACGTTCTTCAGGATGGCGTCCTTGCCGGTGTAGAAGCGGATGATCTCCGGCATGTAGCTGTAGACCGCCTTGTCGTCGG
>CALMFH010000224.1 GCA_937864925.1 uncultured Alphaproteobacteria bacterium
CGCCACTGATCACGGCTCTCCTCGTGGATGAGGCGCGCCCCCTCTAGATCGGCTGCGACGGTGACCGGCGGCCGGGCCGCCACCCAGGCGGGGGCGGCGACGGGGAAGAGACGGGAACGTTCGAGCAGCAGCGAGCGGCCGCCCACGTCCGGCGCTTCGGCGAAACGGATCGCCACGTCCGCCTCGTGATGGGCGAAATCGGGCGCCTCGGTGGTGGCGCGCAACACGATCTCGACCTCGGGCAATGCCGCCTGGAGATCGGCGAGGCGTGGGGCGAGCCAGCGCGCCGCGAGGCCCGGAACGCACCACAACCGCAACATCGCCCGCGCCGACGGCGGCTTCAGGTCGGCGGTCGCGGTGGCGATCAGATCGAAGGCGGCGGCGATCGCCCGGTGGTAGCCCCGCCCCTCCTCGGTCAGCACCACACCGCGCGGCCCGCTCTCCACCAGACGGGTGTCGAGCCAGGCCTCGAGATTGCGGACGTGACGCGACACCACGGTGTGGCAGACGCCGAGCTCGGCCGACGCCTTGCGCATCGAGGCGAGTCGTCCGACCGCCTCGAAGGCGCGGACACCGGACAGCGGCGGCAGGCGCCCTCGCCCCCCACCGGCCGCCACGTCGAGAGCCGCGTCGGTCCGATCCGTCTTCGCCGATTTCACCATCCGCGTCCTCGTCAACCCTCGCGATCCCCGACGCCATCGACCGCCGTCACCGCAGTGGTGCCTCTGGCGTTCTGTGGTGCCATCGTAGCACCACCGAGGAGCCAAAAAAGTGTCTCCCGGCGGTCGGTCGTCGGGTGCACCATGAGCACGACAGGCCGCGCACCCCGGCGCCGGCCGTAGGCTCGACGGAACCGCTCATGACCACCAACGCCGATCTTCTCGCCCGCCGCACCGCCGCCGTGCCGCGCGGTGTCGCCACCGCGTATCCCGTCTTCGCCGACCGGGCCGAGAACGCCGAGCTGTGGGACGTCGAGGGCAGACGCTATATCGACTTCGCCGGCGGTATCGCCGTGCTCAACACCGGCCATCGCCACCCGAAGGTGATGGCGGCGGTCGCGGCACAGATGGCGCGCTTCACCCACACCGCCTTCCAGGTGACCGCCTACGAGCCCTATGTCGAGCTCGCCGAGAAGCTCAACGCACGCGCCCCCTTCTCCGGCCCGGCCAAGACCATCTTCTTCACCACCGGCGGCGAGGCGCTGGAGAACGCCGTGAAGATCGCTCGTGCCCACACCGGGCGCTCGGCGGTGATCACCTTCACCGGCGCCTTCCACGGCCGCACCATGCTGACCATGGCGATGACCGGCAAGGTCGCGCCCTACAAGAAGAAGTTCGGCCCGATGCCGGCCGAGGTCTTCCACGTGCCCTTCCCCAACGCCCTTCACGGGGTCTCGGTGCAACAGTCGCTCGACGCCCTCGGCTTCCTCTTCCGCGCCGACGTCGAGCCGGATCGGGTGGCGGCGATCGCCGTCGAGCCGGTCCAGGGCGAGGGCGGCTTCTACGAGACGCCGGTGGAACTGTGGCGCGAGCTCCGGAAGATCTGCGACCAGCACGGCATCGTCCTGATCGCCGACGAGGTCCAGACCGGCTTCGGCCGCACCGGCAAGCTCTTCGCCGTCGAGCACACCGGCGTCGAGCCCGACCTGATCACCATGGCGAAGTCGCTCGCCGGTGGCTTTCCGCTCTCCGGCGTCCTCGGCCGTGCCGAGATCATGGACGCGCCCGAGCCGGGCGGCCTCGGCGGCACCTACGGCGGTAGCCCGATCGCCTGCGCCGCGGCGCTGGCCGTCCTCGACGCGATCGAGGAGGAGAAGCTGCTCGATCGTTCGAACGCCATCGGCGCCCGTATCAAGGGACGTCTCGCCGAGATCGCCGCCCGCAACGACGTGGTGCCGATCACCGGCATCCGCGGCAACGGCGCGATGATCGGCTTCGACATCGTCCGCTCGCGCGGCGCCTACGAACCCGACGCCGACGCGACGAAGCGGGTGACCAGCCTCGCCCTCGCCGGTGGGCTGATCCTGTTGTCGTGCGGCGTCCACGGCAACGTCATCCGCATCCTCGTCCCGCTCACCGTCGCCGACGACGTCCTCGACGAAGGCCTCGCCATCCTCGAGGCAGCGCTGGTCGGCGCCGCGAGGGGGTGAACCGACACCGGAGCGGTCGCCGATCACCGACCGAATCGGCACCGCCCGGACCGGGGGAACGGCGGCGGCGCGCCCTCTGCGGGTGGCTACGGCGGCGGGGCGTGAGCCGTCGAAACGCCATGGAAGCTTCCCCTGCGCCAACTTGTCGCCCGGCGGACGCGGTTGTCCACGGAGATCGGCGCAACACACTGGAAATTCGCCACGATTTCGTGGAGATTGACCATGCTTTCGATCTCCGACCGAGGACGGCCGGAGACGCCCCGTGTCCGGCCGCGAAGTGGCGGCGCGGGTCTTGTGCAGGGAGGCCGCAATGGTCCGTCGTTCCATCGGAATTGGTTCCGCGCTCTTCGCCCTGGCCCTGGTGCTCGGTGCCGGCAACGCCTTCGCGCAGGCGAACGTCATGAAGGCCTGCGGTGCCGAGTGGCAGGCCGCCAAGGATGCCAAGAAGGTCAAGCCGGGCGAGACCTGGAACGGCTTCCTGGCCGATTGCCGCAAACGTCACGCCGATGACGACGACGCGGTTCCGCCGGAGCCGGCCAAGGCTCCCGCCGCCAAGCCCGCCGCTCCGGCTGCGACGACCGCCGCCAAGCCGGCCGCGACCCCGGCCAAGCCGGCCGCACCGGCCGCCGCTGCTCCTGCCGCCGACGAGAAGCCTCTGACCCCCGGCCAGATCGCCGCCCGCGAACGCATCAAGAAATGCGGCGCCGAGTGGACCGCGGCCAAGGAGGCCGGCAAGATCAAGGCCGGTCAGAAGTGGCCGCAGTACTGGAGCGACTGCAACAAGCGCCTGAAGGCCGCCGGCCAGTGAGCCGTGCCCGGCCGCGCCGAGTGGCGTGAGTACTACGAAGTCAGACGGCCCCGCGTCACCGCGGGGCCGTCGTTCTTTCCGGGCTCTCTCGAGTTCGTCGCGTCACCGAACCGCCTTCGCCATCGTCACGCCGCCATCGTCACGCCGGACGTGTGCCGCGTGAACCGGCGACCTCGGCGATCGATCGCGTCGGACCGTGATCCCGACCGTGGCACGACCGGTCGACGCGCCCATCGTCGGGGGACGGGATCTCCTCCCCCGGTCCGAACCGCGCACACCGGAAGCGCCGGGTCAGTTGGACCGGTTCCAGGTGTCGCTCTTGCAGATCAGACCGCCGAGCACGCAGCCCTGCAGCTTCAGCGTGCTGGCGCCCTGGAGGGTGATGTAGCCGGTATAGGTCTTGCCGTCGTCGGTGTTGTAGACCTCGCCCTTCCACTGGTCGGGCGTGCCGGACGGCTTCATGCCGAGGAGGACGCGCACGCCGGTGACCGGCCGATCCCGCTTCGCCGGGTCGGGGTTGTAGGTGTCCTTGCGCGGGGTCTGCTCCCAGACGACGGTGCCGCAGAGCGCCGAACCGCAGTTGTCGATGCGGATCTTTCCGGTACCGCTGGAGCGCATCCACACGCCGGTGGGATCGCCCGCCAGAGCGGGGGTCGCGACGAGAGCGGCGACGGCGAGAGCCGTGGTGAACATGAACTTCATGGGGCGACGTTCCTCCGCTGGATCCGACTTTCGTCGTCGGTGGTTTTTGTTTCCCATTCCTGAACCAAACCGTCAAGAACACCCGGCGAATCGCCGGCGAACCGCCGAGTCGGACTGCCGAAACGGCAGATAGGCCCGAGGAGTCGGGTATCTTGTTACGTTCGGTTAATCTCCTGCGCGCAGAATCGTCACCATGAGAACCGGGATCGAAACCCGGACACCATTGGTTTCGAGGATGGACCATGATCACGAAACTCTGGGCCGACAGGCGCGGAAGTTACACGATCACGTTCGGGCTCTTCGGGCTCGTACTGGTGCTCGCCGCGGGAGGCACCACCGATATGGTGCGCTACCTGGACACGCGGGCCAAGCTCCAGGATGCGGTCGATGCGACCGCACTCTACGTCGCCGCACGCCACAAGAACGGCGAGGGTGACGAGGGCGGCGATCAGTCCTTGGCCAGGACCCACCTCGCCAAGGTGTTCGATCCGCGCTTCGGCACCCTCGGAACCGTCTCGGCGGCGAGCAGCGGCAACACGTTGACCGTCACCGCCGAAGCCGGGATCTCCACCTACTTCCTGAAGATCGTCCAACTCGATGCGCTGTCGTCGACCGTCACCTCGACGGCGACCTGGTCGTCGTCGTCGCTGGAGATCGCCTTGGTGCTCGACACCACCGGCTCGATGGCCGACAGCAACAAACTGCCGAGCCTGAAGACCGCCGCCACTTCGCTGGTCGATACCCTGTCGGCCAAGGCTTCGGCGACCTATTCGATCAAGTTCGCGCTGGTGCCCTTCTCCAACTTCGTCAACGTCGGATCGTCCAATCAGTCGGCGACGTGGATCGACAAGGGCGGTAGCCAGCGCTCGTCCTACTACGACGCCTATTTCTCCGAGCACGCCGATCGCATGGCGATCTTCACCAAGCTC
>CALMFH010000225.1 GCA_937864925.1 uncultured Alphaproteobacteria bacterium
ATCGGCCTGATCACCGACGTGGCGCTCGATCCCTACACCTCCCACGGCCACGACGGCCTGATGGAGGGCGACGAGATCGTCAACGACGCCACCGTCGCCCGCCTCGTCGCCCAGGCCCTGGTCCAGGCCGAGGCCGGCGCCGACATGATCGCCCCCTCCGACATGATGGACGGCCGCATCGGCGCCATCCGCCGCGGTCTCGACGGCCACGGCTTCGACGACGTGCAGATCATGGCCTATTCGGCCAAGTATGCCTCGGCCTTCTACGGTCCGTTCCGCGAGGCGGTCGGCACCAACAAGACCCTGCGCGGTGACAAGCGCACCTATCAGATGGACCCGGCCAACACCGAGGAAGCCATCCGCGAGGCCGCCCTCGACATCGAGGAGGGCGCCGACATGGTGATGGTCAAGCCGGGCATGCCCTATCTCGACATCGTCCGCCGCATCAAGGACGCCTTCGGCGTGCCGACCTTCGCCTATCAGGTGTCGGGCGAGTTCGCGATGATCGAGGCGGCGGCCCGCAACGGCTGGCTCGACGGCGATCGCGCCATGATGGAGAGCCTGATGGCCTTCAAGCGCGCCGGCGCCGACGGCGTCCTCACCTATTTCGCCCCGCGCATCGCCGAGAAGCTGAAGGCCGAAGGATGATCCGACGCGGCCCGCGGCGGGATCTCTCGCAAGGGAGTTCGCCGGCGCGGGCGCGCGGGGAGGGCAGGGGGGCGCGCGCCGCCCTTCGCCACCTCGTCGCGGTGCTGGTCCTGCTGGTGCCGCTCGCCCTCCTCGGCGGATGCGCCATCGTCGATCCGCTGTCGCGCGACATCTGTGTGCAGGCGCTTCCGGCGCTCGAAGCCGACGATGCCCGCATTACCGTCGTCGCCGTCGATCCCGACCCGGCGAAGGAGGGCAACCTCCGCATCTCCTACCGCGTCGACGACCGTGCCGGCGCGCGCCGCAAAGTTCTGATCTGCGCCTTCGGGCGCGATACCCCGACCGGCGACGGCCGCGCACTGATCGGCCTCCGCGACCACCACGGCGACATCGGCGACGCCCGCTTCTACATGCTCCGTCGCTTCTGGCTCGGCGATCCGGCGGCGGTCGCCGAGGGCGCGAGCCGGGTGGCGATGGCGCCGGGTGCGCTGCCCCGTGGCCTCCTCACCCTGCAGCCGACCGCTGCGCGCCTTCTGCAGGGGCTGGTCGATGCCACCGCGCCGGCCGCGCTCTATGCCCTGCTGGCGCTCGGGTGCACCCTGATCTGGGGTCTCGTCGGCCGCGTCGTCTTCGTCTTCGGCGACATCGCCATGCTCGGAGCCTACGGCGCGCTCCTCGGCGCACTCGTCGCCAAGAGCTTCGGCGCCGCCGCGGCCGGTCCGCTCGTCGTCCTCGCCGTTCTGGTGGCCGTGGCGGTCGGCGCCTCGTGGGGCGCGGTGCTCGGTCGCATCGTCTTCGTGCCGCTCGCCGCCGGCCCGGCGCAGCCGGTTCTCATCGCCACCGTCGGCCTGTCGATCGCCCTGCAGGAATTCGTCGCCCGCAGTCAGGGTGCCCGCGACCGCTTTCTCGAACCGCTGCTCGATCACCCGCGCCTCGTCGCCGACGGCCCGTTCACCGTGATGGTGACGCCGATGCGCCTGCTCGTCGTCGCCCTGGCGCTGGCCGCGACGGTCTCCGTCCTCGCCGTTCTGCCACGCACACGCCTCGGTCGCGACTGGCGCGCCGTCGCCGACGATGCCGCGACCGCGCGCCTCTTCGGCGTCGATCCCGACCGCGTCCTGATCGCCAGCTTCGCGCTCGCCTCGATGCTCGCCGCCCTCGCCGGCGCGATCCTGACGCTCGCCTATGGCGGCACCTCCTTCCACATGGGGACCATGCTCGGCCTCAAGGCGGTGGTGGCGGCGGTGGTCGGCGGTATCGGCTCGCTTCCCGGCGCGGTGCTGGGCGGGGTCGTGGTCGGCGCGGTGGAGGCGTTGTGGTCGGCGGTCTTCGGCATCGAATGGCGTGACCCGGCGGTACTGTCGTTGCTCGTCGTCTTCCTGGTCTTCCGCCCGACCGGCCTCCTCGGTCTACCCGAACGTCCCGGACGCTGCGATCCGCGGCGCTGATCTCCGCTGGAGCGACATGGTTCGCGGAGTCCGTCCGCGAATGGTCACCGGAAGATGAATCGTATTCGAACGAGTACATTCAGGAGATATTCAGCAATTTTTCCGGACATCTCGGTTTACGGAAATTTCATGATGCAATTTAAGCCGTTTTTAGATTCGCATCCGTACATTTCACGGACGAATTGGCGAGAAAAGCCAACTGCCGAATAACGAATACAGTGAGGCGTAGAGCGATGAACACCGTCTTGAAGGCCGCCGACTACGGCGTCCGGAGCGAGGAACAGGAAGGTATCCGCCCCCTCTACCTCGAAGCCCTGACCCTGGTCGAGCGACTGCACCGCCGGCTGCTCGACGTCATCAAGGATGAATTCGACCGCGTCGGCCGCGACGACGTCAATTCCGTGCAGGCGCTGCTCCTGTTCAACATCGGCGGTGCCGAGTTGACCGCCGGCGAACTGCGCACCCGCGGCTATTATCTCGGGTCCAACGTCTCCTACAATCTGAAGAAGCTGGTCGAAGGCGGCTACGTCAAGCACGAGCGTTCGCGCATCGATCGCCGCTCGGTCCGCGTCAGCCTGACCGACAAGGGCCGAGAGGTCGCCACCATCGTCGATCGCCTCTACGAGCGCCAGTTGCGCTCGATCGAGCAGGTCGGCGGCATCGGCAGCGTCGACTTCAAGACCCTCAACAAGTCTCTCCAGCGTCTCGAGCGCTTCTGGACCGACCAGATCCTCTATCGCCTGTGAGAAGAAGCGCTCGGTTCTCGAGAAGACCGAAGCCGGGCAGGCCCGACTTCGGAGCGCTTCTGGACCGACCGGATCCTCCAGCGCCTGTGAATTGACGCATCCTCCTGGAAGACCGCGAACCTGGGACCGAGTGATCGGCCCCTTTTCGCGTTTCGAGGAGCGTTCTCCGCATCGACGCCCGATCCCGCCGTCCTCTTCCGTCCCCCCACCTCGCCTCCGTCGTTGCCGGCCCCGACACGGAGCCCCCTTCTCCCCTTGCGGGAGAAGGGGCGCGCGCCTCGGCGCACCGCAGGGAACCGGGCAGCCGTGGCTCGAGCGCGGCGATGGCGGCTGCGGGGAAACGGGAGGGGGCGAGGGGCGCCGACGGGGAGCACGGGCGCCGCTCTGGTTCGGTCCACCCGGCCCTACGGCCGCACCTCTCCCATGCACCGCGCCCCCCTTGCGCAGCCCGGCCCGAACGGGCGACTCTGGCCTCCCCACCGCCGGAGCCCACCCCGTATGTCGTCCGCCTCCCGCTTCCATGTCCTGTCGAGCGGCCTGCTGGTGGCGGTCGTCGGCTTCGCCTCGTCGGCGGCGATCGTCGTCAAGGGGCTGCAGTCGGTCGGCGCCGGCGAGGCCGAGATCGCCTCCGGCCTCGCCGTCGTCTCCGTCGCCATGGGGGTGATCGGTCTCGGTCTCGGCCTCGCCACCCGGATGCCGATCTCCATCGCCTGGACGACGCCGGGCATGGCGCTGCTCGCCTCGACCGGCACCGTCCCCGGCGGCTTTCCCGCGGTGGTCGGCGCGATGCTGGTGACCGGCCTGGCGATCGTCGCCGCCGGATTGTGGGAGCCGCTCGGCCGGCTCGTCGCCGCCATCCCGCGGCCGATCGCCAATGCGATGTTGGCCGGTGTGTTGATGAAGCTCTGCCTGGCGCCGTTCCTGGCGCTCGCCCGCTTGCCGGCCGCAGCCGCGGTGGTGCTCGCCACCTGGCTGGTGCTGTTCCGCTTCGCCCGCCTGTGGGCGGCACCCGGCGCCGCCGCGGTGGCGCTCGGTTTCATCCTCTTCGCCGGCGGCGGCGCAGCGCCGACCGCGGCCTCGCTCCTGCCGCTGCCGGTGTGGATCACCCCGGTGATCGAACCGCAGGCGCTGATCTCCGTCGCCCTGCCGCTGTTCCTCGTCACCATGGCGTCGCAGAACATCCCCGGCTACGCCGTGCTGGCGACCTACGGCTATCGCCCGGCCTTCCGTCCGCTGCTCGTCGCCACCGGTCTCGCCTCGGCCCTGACCGCCCCCTTCGGCGCCCCCACCATCAATCTCGCCGCCATCACCGCCGCCCTCTGTGCGGGCCCCGATGCCGATCCCGATCCGGCGCGGCGCTGGCGGGTGGCGGTGGCGGCGGGCGCCGTCTACATCGGCTTCGGCCTCCTGGCGGCGCTCATCGTCGGTCTCGTCACCCGATCGTCGCCGCTCCTCGTCGAGGCCGCCGCCGGCCTCGCCCTGCTCGGCGCCCTCGGCGCGTCGCTGCAAGGGGCGGTCGCCGAGGAGAAGGACCGCGTGCCGGCGCTCCTCACCTTCCTCACCGCCGCCTCCGGCCTCACCGTCGCCGGCATCGGCCCGGCCTTCTGGGCGCTGGTCGTCGGCCTCGGCGTCCACGCGTTCCTGACCGTCGGGCGCGAGGCGGCGTGAGCCGTCACACCCGCCGCGCCATGATCGACACGATCCGGGTGATCACCCGCCGCGGCGTGAAGCGGACGCTCTGGACGAGGATGTTGTTCATGAGGCCGGGTACGACGACCCGCCGCCCTTTCAGCATGGCGCGATAGCCGACGGCCGCGACCGATTCGGAGGAGGGCAGCCGCTTGCCCTTGACCAGCGCCGAGGCGTTCATCTCGGCGGCGTCGAAGAATCCGGTCGCCGTCGGTCCCGGACAGAGCGCCGTGACGGTGACGCCCGTGTCCGAGATCTCCTCGGCCAGCGCCTCACAGAAGCTGAGCACGAAGGCCTTGGTCGCGGCATAGATCGCCATGTGGGGGCAGGGCTGGAAGGCGGCCGTCGAGGCCGTCACCAGGATCTTGCCGCGCCGCGCGATCAGGCCGGCGAGGACCAGCCGCGTCAGCACCACCACCGAGGTGGTGTTCAACTGGATCATCGCCACGTCCTTGGCGAGGTCGCCGTCGCGGATGTCGCCGTAGGTCCCGGCCCCGGCATTGGCGACGAGCGCATCGACGACGATGCCGCGGCGCTCGACCTCGGCGTGGAGGGCGCTCGCCCCCTCGGCGGAAGAGAGATCGGCGCCGATCACCGTGGCGGTGATGCCGTGGCGTGCGGCCAGTTCGGCGGCGAGTGTCTCCAATTTGGCGACGCCGCGCGCCGCGAGCACGATGTTCCAACCGTCGGCGGCGAAGCAGGCGGCCAAGGCCCGGCCGATGCCGGAGGAGGCGCCGGTGATCAGCGCGGTCTTGGCGGTCGTGGTCGGGCTGGCCATCGAAATCTCCGGAAGCGTTGCGAGGTCGACGACGATGTCGTCGTCGATGAAGCCTGCCATCTTGCGACATCTCGGCAACAGGCTTTTCGATCGGCACGAACACGTCATCGTGAGTCTCGACCGCATCATGAATCGGCCATATTGGCGGGTGACCAACATCGAGTACGCGCGCATTCGCCCCTTCGAGCGGGATGAGTCGCGTGACGGGGACGTCCACAGGGCGTCCTCTTCTCGTCCGAACGGTGCCGGCCGATGGCCACCCGCACCCGAGGTCGGTCCCGAAGACCCGGTTCGTGGATCCGACCCCCGTATCCTGCGGGTGGCGATCGAGTCGCGATCGTCGTGCCCTCGTGATGGAGACTGCACGGTGTCCCACCAGACGTTCGCTTCGGTGACCACTCCGAGCCGCCGCGCTCTTCTCTGCGGTCTGGCTTCGCTGATCGCCGTTCCGACGGCGGCCTTCGCCGAGCAGTCGACGAACGAGAGCCCGCTCGAGGCGCTGACCCGCTCGCAGGCGGTGCGCGAGTGGCAACAGAAGTACGATGTCGGCGACACCTCGCGCTTCGAGCGCATCAAGTCCGACCTGCCGCTGCTCTCGCCCGACACCGTCGCGGCGATGGAAACTGCGATGCCGCAGCTCCAGGAGATCGTCACCCGCGGTGGCTGGCCCCAGGTCGTCTCCAAGAGCAAGATGAAGATCGGCTCGCGCTCCGATGCCATCCAGACTCTGCGCCAGCGTCTCGTCGTCTCCGGCGACCTGCCGGCCGAGCAGCTGCGCACCGGCTATCGCGACACCTTCGACAGTTACGTCGACGCCGCGGTGCGCCGCTTCCAGGTGCGCCACGGCCTGCGTCCCGACGGCATCGTCGACCAGACCGTGCTCGACGTCATGAACGTCACCGCCGATGTCCGTCTGCGTCAGCTCGAGACCAACCTGATCCGTATCCGCTCGATGTCGGGCTTCCTCGGCGATCGCTACGTCTTCCTCAACATCCCGGCCGCCGAGCTCGAGATGGTCGAGCAGGGCCGCGTTGTCGAGCGCCACAATGCGGTCGTCGGCAAGATCGATCGCCAGACCCCGGTGCTGTCGTCGCAGATCCGCGAGATCAACTTCCATCCCTACTGGCACGTGCCGGTGTCGATCATCCGCAAGGATCTCATCCCCAAGATGCAGACCGAGCCGGACTATCTCGCCAAGAACCACATCCGCATCTACGACCAGCGCGGCCAGGAAGTCCCGCCCGAGACGATCGACTGGAACTCGGATCAGGCGATGCAGTATCGCTTCCGTCAGGATCCGGGCGGCGACAACGCCATGTCGACGGTGAAGGTGACCTTCCCCAACCCGCACGACGTCTACATGCACGACACGCCGTTCAAGGACCTGTTCGGCGACAACAACCGCTTCTATTCGTCGGGCTGCATGCGCATCCAGAACATCCAGGGTCTGGTCACCTGGCTGCTGCGCGACACCGGCTGGACGGCGCAGCAGGTGGAGGATGCGCTGAAGAACGGCAATCGCCTCGACGCCAAGCTGAGGTCGACGGTGCCGGTCTACACCAACTACATCACCGCCTGGGTCACCCGCGAGGGTGTGATCCATTTCCGCGACGACATCTACAATCGCGACGGCGTCGGTATGCTGGTGGCGCAGGAGTGACCTTCGTCACCCGAAGGTCGCACATGCGCCACACCCCACGAGCCCGGCACCGCCGGGCTCTTTCGTTTTCCGCCCCGACCATCGTCGAAGGGGGGAGATCTGGCGCCCGTTTCATGCTATCGGGCGCGCGAAACGGCCGGGGAGGCCCGGTGAAGAACTGAGAGAGGTGCCGTATGACCACGATGAACGCCCCGCTGTTTCCCGGGTTCTTCACCACCGGTCTCGCCGAGGCCGACCCGGCGCTGGCCAAGGCCATCGCCGACGAGTTGCATCGCCAGCAGGACGAGATCGAGCTGATCGCGTCGGAGAACATCGTCTCCCGCGCCGTGCTCGAGGCGCAGGGCTCGGTGATGACCAACAAGTACGCCGAGGGCTACCCCGGCAAGCGCTACTACGGCGGCTGCGAGTGGGTCGACGTCGCCGAACAGATCGCCATCGATCGGGCCAAGCAGATCTTCGGCGCCGAATACGCCAACGTGCAGCCCCATTCCGGCGCCCAGGCCAATCAGGCGGTGTTCTTCACCTTCCTCAAGCCCGGCGACGCCTTCATGGGCCTGGATCTGGCCTGCGGTGGCCATCTCACCCACGGCTCGCCGGTCAACCAGTCGGGCAAGTGGTTCCGCCCGGTGCCCTACAAGGTGCGCCCCGACACCCACCTGATCGACTTCGACGAGGTGCGCGATCTCGCCCGCAAAGAGCAGCCGAAGCTGATCATCGCCGGCGGCTCGGGCTATCCCCGCCGCATCGATTTCAAGGCCTTCCGCGAGATCGCCGATGAAGTCGGCGCGATCTTCATGGTCGACATGGCCCACTTCGCCGGTCTCGTCGCCGGCGGCGCCCACCCGAACCCGCTCGATCACGCCCACGTGGTGACCACCACCACCCACAAGACCCTGCGCGGCCCGCGTGGCGGCATGATCCTGTCGCGCGACGTCGAGATCGGCAAGAAGATCAACTCGGCCGTCTTCCCCGGCCTCCAGGGTGGCCCGCTGATGCACGTCATCGCCGCCAAGGCGGTGGCCTTCGGCGAGGCGCTGCGGCCGGAGTTCGCGACCTACGCTCATCAGGTGGTGAAGAACGCCCAGGCGATGGCTCAGGCGTTGCTCGAGGAGGGGCTCGACCTCGTCTCCGGCGGCACCGACACCCACCTGATGCTGGTCGATCTGCGGCCGAAGAAGGCCACCGGCACGGTGACCGAGAAGGCGCTGAAGCGTGCCCACATCACCTGCAACAAGAACGGCATCCCCTTCGACCCGGAGAAGCCGATGGTGACCTCCGGCGTCCGCCTCGGCACGCCCGCCGGCACCACGCGCGGCTTCGGTGAGGCCGAGTTCCGCGAGATCGGCAAGATGATCGGCGAGGTGGTGAACGGCATCATGAAGAACGGCGAACAGGGCGACGGCCAGGTCGAAGCCCGCGTCAAGGAGCAGGCCCGGGCGCTCTGCCGTCGCTTCCCGATCTACGGCTGATCGGACCGAGCACCAGACAAGAAAAAGGGCCGCGGAGCGATCCGCGGCCCTTTTTTCGTCCGGAGGGGAGGGCGCGATCGCGCGCCCCGCCCGTCTCAGTTCACCCGCTTGATGCGGTCGCGCGCCGTCGCTTCGATCGTGCCCTTGGCCATGATGTAGGCCTCGAGCGCGTCGACGTCGAAGATGCCGGGCAACTGGTCGCGGCCGGTCTTGATCACCCGGAAGCCGTCGCCGCCGTCGGCGAGGAAGTTGTTGACCGTCACCCGGTACGATCCGGCCGGATCGATCGGCTTGCCGTCGATGGTGATCGAGGCGATGTCGACCCGCTCGCCTTCCGGCTTCGCGGCGTCCCAGGTGTAGGAGAAGTTCTTCGAGACCTGCAGAATGCGCGGCTTCGGTTGCTTGAGCCACTGCTGCTCCAGCATGGTGTCGATCTCGGCGCCGGAGAGTGTCAGGGTGACGAGATTGTTGCCGAACGGTTGGGCGGCGAAGATGTCGCCGTAGGAGATCTTGCCCTCGTCGCCCTTCTTCTGGATGTCGGTGCGCAGGCCGCCCGGGTTGGTCACCGCGAAGGCGGCGGCGCCCTTGTCGGCAGCCTTCGTCAGCTCGTACTGCGCATCGGCGACCACGTCGCCGAGCACGCTCTCGCCCGCCGGCGTCTCGTCGCGGGTGAGCGCCGCGGCGAGCCTGCCGACCGGCCGGTCGATCAGCGGCCCGGCGACCTTCTCGTAGGAGGCGATCAGCGCCGTCTGTTCCGGGTCCTTGGCGAGGGTCTCGGTGCGGACGATGACGTTGTCGGCCTTGGCCTCGATCACGTCGCGGGTCTTGCGGTCGATCTTGACCTTGATCTCGGTGACGACGGTGCCGAACTTGTCGCCCGAGGTGACGAGACGCCCGTCGATGGCGCAGTTGTAGGCCTTGTGGGTGTGGCCGGAGACCACCACGTCGACGGCCTTGTCGAGCTTCTTGACGATGTCGACGATCGGCCCGGAGATACCGGGGCATTCGTTGTAGTCGCCGGTCGGGAAGCCACCCTCGTGGATCAGCACCACGATCGCTTCCACTCCCTTGGCCTTCAGTTCCGGCACCAGCGCGTTGACCGTCTCGGCCTCGTCCTTGAACGAGAGCCCGGCGACACCCGACGGCAACACGATGTCCGGCGTGCCCTTCAGCGTCAGGCCGACGAAGGCGACCGAGATGCCCTCGAAGGTCTTGACCACGTAGGACGGGAAGATGGTCTTGCCGGTCTTGATGTCGATCGTCGAGGCCGCGAGGTATTGGAACTTGGCGCCGAGGAAGGGATGCAGCGCCAGACAGCTCTTGTCGGTCTGGCAACCGCCGTTCTGCTTGCGTAAGAGTTCGGTGACGCCCTTGTCGAACTCGTGGTTGCCGACGGCGGAGATCTCGAGCCCCATCAGCGACAGCGATTCGATCGTCGGCTCGTCGGCGAAGAGGGCGGAAAGCAGCGGCGTCGCCCCGACCAGGTCGCCGGCGGCGACGAACACCGAATTCTTCGCCGCGGCGCGCTTCTCCTTGACCAGGGTCGACATCGCCTCCGAGCCGCCGGCCGGGACGTTGACCGTCTTGGCGGCGTCGGCCGGATCCTTGATGCGGATGCCGCCGCCCGGCGGCTTGAGATTGCCGTGGAAGTCGTTGATCGCCAGCAGCGTCACCTCGAGCGGATCGACCGCCTGGGCGGACGCGGCGGTGGTCGCGACGGCGAGCGAGCCGAAGGCGACGGCGGTGAGGAGCGTGGTGCGGAGCGTCATGGCGGTTCCCGTGCGGTTCCCGAATCGAATCTTGCCCCGGCCGGCGGGGCCCGCCGGGGTGGTCTCGGCGCGAGCATCCACCCGGCGCGATGGGCGGTCAACGGCGGAATGCGTCGTGCCCCCGTTTCGCTCCGGCCGGCTCTCGCCACCCGGCGGTCTCCTCGTGTAGAAACGTCGGCACGAGGCCGATCGTGACTCGATCGCGGGAGAGACGGCGATGCGTTGCCCCTATTGCGGCGGTGAGGACACCCAGGTGAAGGACAGCCGTCCGACCGAGGACGGCGCGGCGATCCGCCGCCGGCGCATCTGCTCGTCCTGTGGTGGTCGCTTCACCACCTTCGAGCGGGTGCAACTGCGCGAACTGACCGTGGTCAAGCGCTCCGGCCGGCGCGTCCCCTTCGATCGCGACAAGCTGATGCGCTCGGTGCAGATCGCCTGTCGCAAGCGCCCGGTCGACCCGGAACGCATCGAGCGCATGGTCTCCGGCATCGTCCGCCAGCTCGAGAGCCTCGGCGAACCGGAGATCACCTCCGAGCAGATCGGCGAATCGATCATGGAGGGGCTCAAGGCCCTCGACGACGTCGCCTATGTCCGCTTCGCCTCGGTCTATCGGAATTTCCGCGAGGCCAAGGACTTCGAGACCCTGCTCGGCGAACTCACCACCTCCGAGAGCCCGATCCGATGAGCCGGCGCGCGCCGGACGGTCGCGACCGCCGGGGAGGCGTGGCGCCGTGACCGTCTCCGCGCTCGACCGCCGCTTCATGGGCGCCGCCATCCGCCTCGCTCGCCGCCATCTCGGCCTGACCGCACCCAACCCATCGGTCGGTGCCCTGGTGGTCGCGGCCGCCCCGGATGGCCCGCGCGTCGTCGGCCGCGGCGTCACCGCGCTCGGCGGCCGCCCCCATGCCGAGCCGCAGGCCCTTCAGCAGGCGGGCGAAGCGGCCCGCGGCGCCACACTCTACGTCACCCTCGAACCCTGTTCGCATCACGGCCGGACCCCGCCCTGCTGCGACGCGGTGATCGCTGCCGGCATCGCCCGGGTGGTGGTCGCGTTACGGGATCCCGACCCACGCGTCTCCGGCCACGGCTTCGCCCGCCTGCGCGCCGCCGGCATCGACGTGGTGGAGGGGGTCGAGGCCGAGGCCGCCCGCGACGGTCTCGCCGGCCATCTCTCCCGCGTCCTGCGCGGCCGGCCGTGGGTGCGGTTGAAACTCGCCGTCTCCGCCGACCGGATGCTCGGCCGGCGCGACGAAGCCAACGTCGCCGTCACCGGACCGCTCGCCCGCGCCCGAACCCATGTGATGCGTGCCGAGGCCGACGCCGTGCTGATCGGCATCGGCACGGCGTTGATCGACGATCCGGAACTCACCGTCCGTCTGCCCGGCCTCGCGTCGTCGTCGCCGACCCGCGTCGTCGTCGACGCCGGCGCTCGACTGCCGCCGACCGGCCGTCTGGCGCGATCGGCGCGCGACGTGCCCCTGCGCCTCCTCGTCGGCGAACATGCCGATCTCGACCGCCGCCGTGCGCTCGCCGCCCTCGGCGTCGACATCGTGCCGGTGCCGGAGGGTGGGGACGGGCGGCTCGATCCCGAGGCCGCCCTTGCTCGTCTCGCCGCCGACGGTATCGGCACGTTGATGGTGGAAGGTGGTGCCGAGATCGCCGCATCGCTCGTCGCCCACGATCTCGTCGACGAGGTCGCACTCTTCGACGCCGACGTTCGCGTCGGTCTCGGCGCGCTGGCGTTGCCCGAGGTCGTCGAAACGGCGCTGCGCCCCGGCGCCGGCCGCTTCCGGGTCGTCGGTCACGAAGCCGTCGGCGTCGATCGTCTCACCTGCTACCGGCGCCTCGCGCCGGACCCTGTATGATACCGCCGTCGGCGGAATGTTCGAGGAGTTGCGCCATGTTCACCGGGATCGTCACCGCCATCGGCGAGATCGTTGCGCTCGACCCCCGCGAGGTCGGGATCAAACTGCGCGTCGCCTCGCCCTACGACCCCGGCGGCATCGACCTCGGCGCCTCGATCGCCCATGCCGGCTGCTGCCTGACGGTGATCGACAAGGGGCGACTTCCCGACGGTCGTGGTTGGCACGACGTCGAGGCGAGCCCGGAGACGTTGCGGGTGACCACCATGGGCGAATGGCGGGTGGGCACGCGGGTCAATCTCGAACGCTCGTTGAAGCTCGGCGACGAGATGGGCGGCCACCTCGTCACCGGCCACGTCGACGGCATCGCCGTGATCGAAGAGCGCCGAGAGGAGGGTGACATGGCGGTGTTCCGCTTCCGCGTCCCCCACGATCTCGCCCGCTTCGTCGCCCCCAAGGGCTCGGTGGCGCTCGACGGCACCTCGCTCACCGTCAACGCCGTCGACGGCGACACCTTCACCGTGCAGATCATCCCCCACACTCTGGCGGTGACGACCTGGGGAAGCCGTCGCGCCGGCGACCGTATCGACTTCGAGATCGACCTGATGGCGAGATACGTCGCCCGCCTCAGGGACGTCGAAGCCGGCAGGTGAGGGGAGGGGCGCCTCGTGCGGCAGCGGACGGCGAGTGCCGTGCGTCTTCGCGCGCTGGACTTTCGTCGCCCCTTCCTTCATTGATCGCGGCTCGAGAGAGGACCGCTTCGCCCCATGTCCACCCAGCATCATCATGCCGTCTTCGACCGGGATGCCGTCGAGGGCGCCCGCGTCCTGATCGTCCAGGCCGGCTTCAATCCCGAACTCGTCGATGCGCTGCGCTCCGGCGCCCTCGCCGTGCTGCGAGGCGCCGGCGTCGACTGTGACGTCGTCACCGTCCCCGGCGCGCTGGAGATTCCCGCCGCCATCGCCTACGCCCTCGTCGCCGCCGACGAGACCGACGACGGCGTCGACTACGACGGCTACGTCACCCTGGGCTGCGTCATCCGCGGTGCCACCGGTCACTACGACATCGTCGCCGGAGAGAGCTCGCGCGCCCTGATGGATCTCTCGGTCCAGGAGGCGATCGCGATCGGCAATGGCATCCTCACCGTCGAGAACGACGATCAGGCCTGGGAACGCGCCGACCCGAAGCGCCTCGACAAGGGCGGGGCGGCGGCCGCGGCGACCCTCGCGATGATCGCGCTTCGTCGCAAATTCGGACTGTGACGCCATGGCCGCCCGCCAGACCGACACCCCCCGCGACGTGAAACCTGCCAACAAGCGCGGCTCCGCCCGTCTGGCCGCCGTCCAGGCGCTGTATCAGATGGAGATCGCCGGCACCGAACTCGCCGACGTCGTCACCGAGTTCGAAAATTTCCGGCTCGGCCGCGAGATCGACGGCGACACCTATCGCGAGGCCGATCCGGAGTTCTTCCGCGAGATCGTCGCCGGGGTGGTCGCCTATCAGCGCGACATCGACCCGCGCGTCCACGCCGCCCTGGTCGAGGGCTGGCCGCTGAAGCGCGTCGACGTCACCCTGCGCGAGATCCTGCGCGCCGGCACCTTCGAACTGATGAAGCGCCGCGACATTCCGGCCCGCGTCGTCATCGCCGAATACGTCGACGTCGCCAAGGCCTTCTTCGTCGAGGACGAGCCGAAGATCGTCAACGGCGTCCTCGACCGGATCGCGCGCGACGTGCGGGCGAGCGAATTCGAAGGCTGATCGTATTCGGCGGCGCGATTTCAGCCGCCCCAGGTCAGGATGATGCCGGCGTCCCCGGGATATCCGTCGGGGAACTCCAGGATGCGGGCGACGAGCCCGAACCCGGCCGGCTTCAACTCGTCGCGCCAGCGTTCGTAGATGTCCGCCGCCCGCCCGCGCAGCGTCGTCGGCCAGTTCGGATCGGGTGCGTTGATCATCCGCCCGCCGTCGTCGCACAGCGCCGAGGGGAAGCGGACGAGCAGGAAGTCCTTCTCGCCGCGCTCGGCCGCGGCGCGGGCGTGCTCCACCAGCTCGCGCCACTCCGCCTCGCCGAGCCGTTCGGCGGCGAGCTTCGCCACCAGCGTCTTGCGCATCGTCTCGCGGGCTTCCCGCTCGCGGCGGGCGGCGGCGCGCTTGGCGTCCTCGTGAGCCGCGACCATCCGGCGGAAGGCGGCGGCGCTGACCGCGGTTTCGGCCGGGACGCCGGGTGGGGCGGGCTCGGCCGGCGCCGGCACCGGCATCGTCTCCACCGGCCGACGCGCTGGCGTCGTCTCGGCCCGCATCATCAGCGCTCGGGCGAGATCGGCACGACTGACGACGCCGACCAACTTCTCGCCGTCGACGACGAACACCCGTTTGACCCATCGATGGCCGAGAACTGCGCCGATCTCGGCGAGATCGGCGTCGATACCCACCGTGATGACCGGCGACGTCATCACCTGCGCCGCGGTCCGCGCCGCCGGTTCGACGATCCGGACGTATTCGGCGGCGAGCGACTGACCCTCGGCGAGCCGCGACAGCCAGCGGTCGAGCTGGGCGGCGCGTTCCGGCGCATGTTGACCGATGAGGTCCCATTCGCTGATCACACCGATCGGTCGGCCCTCGGGATCGATCACCGGCACGGCGCTGACCGAGGCTTCGATCATCACCCGCGCCACCCGCGAGAGCGGATCGCCGGGGGCGACGGTGACCACCGTGGTCGTCATGATGTCGCGTGCCGACATTCCAGCATCCCGCCCTTCCCCGCTCCGCCGGATCGACCGATCCCGACGCACGATCGGCACGAATGTGGCGCGGCGCGCGCCTCGGCGCGATCGTCGGAAATACGCAGGGCCGCGTTCGTCGACGCGGCCCTGATCTGCGCCGGCTTCGCGGCTCGTCGGTGGCTCACCAGGTCAGAGTGAGGCCGGCGTCGCCCGGAAAGCCGCCGGGAAATTCCAGGATGCGGGCGGCGAGGCCGAAACCGCGCGGCCTCAACTCGTCGCGCCAGCGCGCATAGACGTCGGCGGCGGGGCCGCGCAGCGTCTCCGGCCAGCCCGGATCCGGCGCATTGATCATGCGTCCGCCGTCCTCGCACAGTTCCGAGGGGAAGCGGATGAGCAGGAATTCCTTTTCGCCGCGCGCCGCCGCTTCGAGCGCCCGCTCGAGTTTGGTGCGCCAGGTGTCTTCGTCGAGCCGTTCGGCGCGCAACTGCGCCACGCGGATCCGGCGCGCCTCGCGGCGGGCCTCCTCCTCGGCGTGCAATGCGGCACGGCGCGCGTCGGCATGGGCCTCGGCGAGGCCGCGGAAGGCGATCGCGTCGAGCGCCGCCGTCGCCGCGGCGACCTCGTCGGAGATCCGCACGATCCGCGCCAGCACCTCGGCGGACGCTTCGGCTTCGCGTGCCCGATCGTCCCCGCGTTTCGCCGGCGTCGACGCCGCGGTCCCGGTTTCCACGGCTTTTCTCCTCAGGGCGAGCCCGAACATCTCCGATCTCCCTTCGTCCCCGACGCCGATCCCCTCGGATCCGACGTCACGTCCCTTCGGCGGTGCGGCTTCGCGGCCGTGGTTCCGCCTCGTCGAAGAGGGATCGTCCGCGACAACCCCCAACAATCGGTAATTTTCGCGGCACGCTCGTGCGGTATCACGAACGCCGGGTAAACGCCGCCGCCGGCTCGACCGCGCGAGCGCGATCGTCTATCGGAAGGCGAGCGCTCTTGCGCGTCGTCCGTTCGGGAACGCCAACGTGTCGGGATCGATCCGCCCCAGTGAAGACGATCTCATCGCCCGTTTCTTCCGGCCGCTGGCGACCGCCGCCGGCGCACTCGGGCTCGTCGACGACTGCGCCGAGCTCGCCGCGCCGCCCGGCCACGACCTCGTCCTGAAAACCGATGCGGTGGCCGCCGGCGTCCACTTCTTCGCCGAGGACGATTGGGCGATGGTCGCCCGCAAGGCACTCCGGGTGAACCTCTCCGATCTCGCCGCCAAGGGCGCGACCCCGGTCGGCTATCTCCTCACCCTGGCGCTGCCCGCCGACTGGCGCGAGGCCGATCTCGCCCGCTTCGCAGCCGGCCTCGGCGAAGATCAGGCAGCTCACGCCGTCACTCTCTTCGGCGGCGACACCATCCGCTCACCCGACGGACTGATCGTCTCGATCGCGATCGTCGGTTTCGTACCCACCGGGCGCATGGTCCGCCGTGCCGCGGCGAGGGCCGGCGATCGGCTCTATGTCTCCGGCACGCTCGGCGACGCCGCCCTCGGTCTCGTCGCCCGCACCGACCCGGCGCGCGCCGCCGGCTGGGGTCTCGACGCGAGCGAACGCGCTCATCTCACCCGCCGCTATCTCCTGCCCGAACCGCGCCTCGCCCTGGCACCGGCGGTTCTCGCCCATGCTCGCGCCGCCATGGACATCTCCGACGGCCTCGGTCTCGATCTCGCCCGCATGTGCCGCGGATCGGGCGTCACCGCCGAGGTCGGCCTCGCCGATCTGCCGCTGTCCGACGCCGCAGCGCGCGCCCTCGCCGCCGATCCCGGTCTGATCGAGACGGTGACCGGTGGCGGCGACGACTACGAGATCCTCGCCGCGGTGGCGCCCGAGTCGGCCGGCGCCTTCGAGGCCGCCGCGACGCACGCCGGCGTCCGGGTCACGGCGATCGGCGTCGTCACCGCCGCGGAGGCGGCGGTAGGGGAGGGCGGCGAGTCGTCGACGACGCCTCGCTTCGTCGATCGCGACGGCCGCTCGCGCCCGTCCGCCGCCGTCGGCTTTCGACATTTCTGAGAGCGGACCGGCCGTTACGACCTTCGTCGCAGGCGGGAATGTGGCAGAAATGCGACGTGACGTCGCAGGCTTTCCCGGTGGGCCGTCTGAGCGATCGATTACGTCCGAGGTCTTGCTTGACGCGTCACGGCGCGCGATTAGGCTGGCGCGCCATCGAACGGCGGCCCTTCAGGGGCGGTCGCCGGTTGAGCGAACATCGTGTTCGACGCGCCGAGGGACGGATGGGGAGAACCCGCCGCGTGCGCGCGACATGAACGGGAGGCATCATGACCATACTCGTCGTCATACTCTGCGGCCTCGTATCGATCGTCTATGGCGTCTGGGCCATTCGGTCGGTCATGGCTTCGGATGCGGGGTCCGCCCGCATGCAGGAAATCGCCGGTGCCGTCGCGGAAGGCGCGCAGGCTTATCTGAAGCGCCAGTACACCACCATCGGTCTCGTCGGCGTGGCCATTCTGATCGCGCTCGGCATCCTCCTCGGCAAGGAAGTGGCGATCGGCTTCGTCATCGGCTCGGTGCTCTCCGGCATCGCCGGCTTCATCGGCATGAACGTGTCGGTGCGCGCCAACGTCCGCACCGCCCAGGCTTCGACCGTGTCGCTCGCCGCCGGCCTCGACATCGCCTTCAAGGCGGGCGCGGTCACCGGCATGCTGGTCGCCGGCCTGGCGCTGCTCGGCGTCGCCGTCTACTACGCCATCCTCACCGGTCCGCTCGGCCACGCGCCCAACGACCGCATCGTCATCGACGCGCTCGTCGCCCTCGGCTTCGGCGCCTCGCTGATCTCGATCTTCGCCCGTCTCGGCGGCGGCATCTTCACCAAGGG
>CALMFH010000226.1 GCA_937864925.1 uncultured Alphaproteobacteria bacterium
CCGACGTGCTGATCCGCCCGCCGGTCAACCACGTCCGCGCCCTCGACTTCCTCGAGGCGCGCTCCATCCTCGCCGCCGCAGAGCCCTCCAAGGAGGAGGCGAAACGGCGCATCGGCCGGTTGATCGAGGCTCACATGGCCGAACCGGTGCACACCCTGCAGCCGCCGAAGAAGCGCCGTTGGCTGGCACTGCGGCCACCACGTGAATGATTCCACGGCGTCGACATCGATTGCCTAGAAGATGGGCGACGGCGCGACGAATCCCTCTTGCCCGCGGCGACGCACCATCGTTTCGATCACCGGCGCGCACGTCTCGCCGGCGAGACGTGGCGTCGGAACCGGCGAAACGGTGGCCACCGGCATCGCCTCGTTACGAACTGCCCGTCACGGGCTTCTCTGGGATGGCGATATGATCAAGAAGTACAGCCTCGTCGCGGCCGCCGCCGCCCTTCTCGCGTTCGTCGCGCCGGCTTCGGCCAACGATTATCACGTCGAGATCGTCAACAAGACGGGCATGGCGCTGAAGCATTTCTATGCCTCCGTCACCGCGACCGACGATTGGGAAGAGGATATTCTCGGCCGTGACGTCCTCGACGATGGCGAGAGCTTCGTCGCCAACATCGACGACGGCTCGGGCAAGTGCATGTTCGACTTCAAGGGCGTGTTCGAGAACGGCCAGTTCCTGGTCCAGAGGAACATCGACGTCTGCCAGGTCCACACCTACACCTACACCCGCTGATCGCCGCCGATCGGCCGAGTGAAACGAAGAGAGCCCGGTGCGCCGCCGCACCGGGCTCTTACTCTTTCCCGTTCTCGATCGGATCGGTTCGTCGAAGGCGGTCACTCCCGCCCGAAGATCTCGTGTCCGGCGACCATCACCGGCTCCACCGGCAGTCGCCCGGTCTTGCGCCGGGCGAGGAAGCGTGGCCGCCGCCCGTTCATCACCGAGCGTGCCCGACGCGGCCGCGTCCGGCCGACCACGACCTGACCGATACGACTCTCGATCGCGCGCCACGAGCCGTCACTCTCCACCAGCAGCATCGGCAGGCCGAGCACCTTGGCCCAGGCACGCCAGTCGGCCACCACCTCGGGGAGATCGCGCGCCACGGCGAGCGGCAGCGACAGCTGCGGATCGCGATGCATCAACTCGACCACGGCGCGCCCGTCGCCGTCGCCGTCACCGTCGCTGCCGATCGTCTCGGCCACCATTCTGACCGCCACGCCCTCGAAGGCCGCCATCGGCAGGCGCATCGCCATCGGGATGCCGGACGGCAGGTGGCGGCAGATCGACGCCATGTGCTTTTCGAGGAACACCGCCGCCGGGCCCATCGGCTTGCCGCTGCGCGGATCGGTGCCGGTATCGTAGCGGAACCGATGGGGCAGGGTGAACGGATCCAGTCGCATCCCTTCCACCTCGCGGTGCAAGGTCTCGTCGACCATTTCCATCGTCTTCGTCGCTCGACGCCTCAACTTCGCCTCCTGCGGGTCTCTATTCTTCTGATGAAGACCTCGCTCGTTCGAGAGGAGACTGACTCGTCAGCGATGAAGGTCGGCTTGAGAAAGCTGGTTGAATTTTTATTGATGCGGAAAGGGTTGACGGAGTCTCACCGGTTCGGTGAGGAAACCTTCACCATTCCGAATCGGAGGATCACCGCGCTCGATCCGGCGCGGTGCGGCGACGGCGATCGGACGGTTCGTCGCCGGCCGTCGCCCTTGCCGCGAGCCGCCGGGATCCGTACATCGGAACGGATCGCTCTCGCCGCCGGGGGAGCGGCGTTTCCTGTGAGGTGCCATGCGCGACGTGCTCGATCAGTCCGATCTCGAAGCCAAGGCCCACCGTCTCGTCGAAGCGGCGAAGCGGGCGGGTGCCGATCGCGCCGATGCCGTGGCGATCCGCGGCGTGTCGCTGTCGGTCGGTGTGCGCCTCGGCGCGGTCGAGGACAGCGAACGCTCCGAGGGCGACGACTTCGGTCTGCGCGTCTTCGTCGGCCGCCGCTTCGCCACCGTCTCGGCCAACACGCTGGCGAACCCCGACGAGATCGCCACCCGCGCCGTCGCCATGGCGCGCGTCGCCCCCGAGGATCCCTGGGCCGACCTGATCGAGCCCGAGCGCCTGGCACGCGCCTTCGCCGATCTCGATCTGCTCGACCCGTCGACGCCGAGTGCCGCCGAGCTGACCGAGCGGGCGCTCGCCTGCGAGGACGCCGCCCGCGCCGTTGCCGGTGTCACCAACTCCGGTGGAGCTCATGCCTCGTGGTCGCTCGGCGGCATGGTGCTCGCCACCTCACACGGCTTCTCCGGTGCCTGGCTGCGCTCGGGCCATTCGCTCTCGGTCACCGCCGTGGCCGGCGAGGGCACCGCCATGCAGCGCGACTGGGAGGCGTCCTCGAAGATACACGCCGCCGATCTCGACACCCCCGATCGGGTCGGCCGCAGCGCCGGCGAGCGGGCGGTGAGGCGGTTGAACCCGCGCAAGGTCGCCACCGTCACCGCTCCGGTGATCTGGGAGCCGCGCGCCGCCACCGGCCTCGTCGGCCACCTGCTCGGCGCCATCAACGGTGCGGCGATCGCGCGGAAGACCTCCTTCCTCAAGGATCGCCGCGGTACCGCCGTCTTCGCCCCCGGCATCACCATCGTCGACGATCCTTATCGCCCGCGCGGCCTCGCCTCCCGCCCCTTCGACGGCGAGGGCGTCGCCGGTCCGGTGCTGAAGCTGGTCGAGGACGGGGTGTTGAACCATTGGCTGCTCGACGGCGCCACGGCGCGCGAACTGGGGATGGCGAGCAACGGCCGCGCCTCACGCGGCACAGGTTCGCCCTCGCCCGGGTCGACCAACGTCACGCTGCTCGCCGGTACCGTCGGCCGCGACGACATGCTGAAATCGGTGAAATCGGGTCTCTTCGTCACCGACATGATCGGCTCCGGGGTCAACGGCATCACCGGCGACTATTCCCGCGGCGCCTCCGGCTTCTGGATCGAGAACGGTGAGGTGACCGAGGCGGTGAGCGAGATCACCGTCGCCGGGAACCTCGCGGACATGTTCGCCCGGCTCGTCGCCGCCGACGATCTCGAGTATCGTTTCGCCGTCGCCGCGCCGAGCCTGATGATCGAGGGCCTCACCATTGCCGGGCGTTGATCCGCACTGGACCACCTTCGCCGGCGAACTCGCCGCCGATGTCGTGCTGCTGAGCGAGGCGGCGGCGGAAGCGGGCGAGATCGCCATGCGCTGGTTCCGGCACGATCCCAAGGTCTGGCACAAGGACGGCGGATCTCCGGTGAGCGAAGCCGACCTCGCCGTCGATCGCCATCTGAAAACACGCCTGCGCGCCGCGCGTCCCGACTACGGTTGGCTCTCCGAGGAGACCGCCGACGGTCCCGAACGCCTCGGCTGCGCCCGCGTCTTCGTCGTCGACCCGATCGACGGCACCCGCGCCTTCGTCGCCGGCGACGAGGGTTGGACGGTGTCGCTCGCCGTGGTCGAAGCCGGCCGGCCGATCGCTGCCGCCCTCGCCCAACCGGCGACCGGCCGTCTCTGGCAGGCGGCGTCGGGCGGCGGGGCGCGGCTCGACGGCGAACTCCTGGCGGTCACCGACCGTGCCGCCCTCGCCGGCGCCCGGGTCGCCGGTCCGAAGAAATTCCTCGAACGCCCCGTGGTCCAGGAGGTCGGATTCCGCACCGATCGCTTCGTGCCGTCGCTGGCGTTGCGCATCGCCCAGGTCGCCGACGGCCGTCTCGACGTCGCCTACGGATCCGCCGATGCCCATGATTGGGACCTTGCCGCGGCCGACCTTTTGGTGCAGGAAGCCGGCGGCAGGCTCGCCGTCCCGAGCGGTGAGGCCATCGCCTACAACAGGGCCGTTCCCCGCCATCCCGCATTGGTGGCCGCCGTGCCCGGACTGTTCGAAGCGGCACGTGCCCTGCTCGCCCGTTTCGCCTGATCCGTGCCGTCGGCCCCGAGGGGAAGAAGGCCCGCTGTCGATCAACCCGGGATCGGAACCATCCACATGACCGCGTCATCGCCCAAGCCGCAGTTGCTCCATCTCGTCCTCGGCGGGGAACTCGTCGACCTGCACGGCCACGAGTTCCGCGACCTCTCCAAGGTCGACGTCGTCGGCGTCTTCCCCGACTACGAAACAGCCCGCGTCGCCTGGAAGGCCAAGGCCCAGTCGACCGTCGACAACGCCCACATGCGTTATTACATCGTCCATCTCCATCGCCTGATGGACCCGGATCATCCGGAAGCGTGAACCGAGCGGCGAAAGGTCCGAGGTCCCCG
Organism: uncultured Alphaproteobacteria bacterium; assembly: GCA_937864925.1. Taxonomy (GTDB): domain Bacteria; phylum Pseudomonadota; class Alphaproteobacteria; order Rhizobiales; family Ancalomicrobiaceae; genus CALBKH01. Next base: position 4,276 of record CALMFH010000226.1, read on the forward strand.
CAGGGGAGATCGGACCTTTCGCCCGAGTTCCGGCCGGCCGACCGCCGCCGTGCACGTGACGGTGAGCCGTCGATGCGCCGGAGCATGGTCCGATCGGCCCGTTTCGGTCCGGTCGATCGAAGTCTGCTTCGCGATTGAACCGTCGCGGCCATCGGGCTGATGCAATCGGGCCGGAAAACGCGCTAAGAAGCGGCGGCGAGGCAGTCTGCCGCCGGCGCCCGACCACAACGCCGAACACGGCGAAGACGGGCCGATCCGCCGTCGATCGGCGCGGAGTGATCATCGGAATGCTGAAGAAACTGGTCCGCAGCGAACGCTTCCGCATCTTCGCCGGAACCGCCCTCGCCGGGTGGTTCCGCCTGGTGCGCCGCTCGTGCCGGACGGTCGCAGAACCGGCGGACTACTTCGAGCGGTTCGGCGAACCGCGGCCGCTGATCATCACCACCTGGCACGGCGAGCACTTCATGCTGCCGTTCGTCAAGCCGAACGACCGCTGGCCGGTGAAGGCGATGATCTCGCGCTCTCGCGACGGCGAGATGAACGTCATCGTCTGCGAGAAGCTCGGCGTCGGCGCCATCCGCGCCTCCGCCGGCAGGACCGGTGACGAGGTGCGCCGCCGCGGCGGCGTCGGCGGTTTCGTCGCCGCCCTGCGAGAGTTGCGCGAGGGAACCGTGGTGGTGCTGACCGCCGACCTACCCAAGGGCCCGGCCAAGATCGCCGGCGAGGGCATCGTCCAGATCGCCCGTCGCTCCGGTGTGCCGATCGTTCCGGTCGCGGCCGTCACCTCCTACCGCAAACGCATGGTGCGCTCGTGGGATCGCGCCGCCTTCAACCTCCCCTTCGGCCGCTTCGCCATCGTCTTCGGCGACCCGATCGAGGTGCCGGGCGACGCCGACGCCGAGATGCTCGAGGCGAAGCGCAAGGCGGTCGAAGACGAACTGAACCGCGTCACCGCCCGCGCCTACGTGATCGCCGGGGGGCGGGATGTCTGAGATCCTCGCCGATCTCGCGCTCGCCACCTATCGCGCCGCCGGCCGGCTCGCCGCTCCCCTGGTCGATCTCGCCCTGCGCCGGCGCGAGAGTGCCGGCAAGGAGGATCCCGCCCGCCGCGACGAACGCCGCGGTCTGCCGAGCCTCTCCCGCCCGGACGGGCGGCTCGTCTGGGTCCATGCCGCGAGCGTCGGCGAGATGCTGGCGGCCCTGGCTTTCGTCGAACGCCTCACCGCCACCGGCGCGGCGGTGCTGGTCACCACCGGGACTGTGACCTCCGCCGAGATCGCCGCCACCCGGCTGCCGATCGGCGCCCGCCATCAATACGTCCCCGTCGACGTACCCGGCTGGGTCGATCGATTCCTCGACCACTGGCGGCCCGATCTCGCCGTCTTCGTCGAGAGCGAGATCTGGCCCGCCACCATCCGCGCTCTCGCGGTTCGAAACATCCCCCAGGTCCTGGTCAACGCCCGTATCTCCGAACGCTCGGCCCGCCGTTGGGGCCGCTTCGACGGACTGCCGCGTGCCCTCTTCGGCCGCCTCGCCCTGGCGCTCGCCCAGTCGGACGCCGACGGCGAACGCTTGCGCCGCCTCGGCACTCCGGCCGTCGTCGTCTCCGGCAACCTCAAATTCGACGGCCGTCCGCTCGGCGTCGACGACGGCGAACGCGCACGTCTCGCCGACGCGATCGCCGCCCGGCCGACCTGGGTCGCCGCCTCCACCCATGCCGGCGAGGAAGCGATCGTCGCCACGGTGCATCGGATGTTGCGGCAGAGCCTGCCCGATATCCTCACCGTGCTCGCGCCCCGCCACCCCCGTCGAGGCGACGAAGTGCGCGCGGTGCTTGCCGAAGCCGGGCTCTCCGTCGCCTCGCGCTCGAAGGGCGAGATGCCGTGCCCGGACAGCGATGTCTATCTCGCCGACACCATCGGCGAGATGGGCCTCGTCTATCGGTTGGCGCCGGTCGCCTTCGTCGGCGGCTCGCTCGTCCCCCATGGCGGCCAGAATCCGATCGAACCGACGCTTCTCGGTGTCGCGGTGCTGCACGGGCCGCAGGTGCGCAACTTCGCCGACGTCTACCGCGCGCTCGACGAGAGCTGCGGGGCGCGATCCGTCGCCGATGCCGCGACCCTTGCCGCGGCGGTGGCCGAGGCTCATGCCGATCCGGCCGCACTCGCCGCCTGCGTCGCTCGGGCGCGCGCCGTGGTCGGAGCCTCCACCGGCGCCCTCGACCGCACCGTCGATGCGCTCGCTCCCTGGCTTCCTCCGACAGTGGAGGTGGCGCGATGGCGCGATTGACCCGCGCCCCCGCCTTCTGGCGCAACGGCAGTGCCGCCGCGTGGATTCTCGCCCCCGCCGCCGCGGTGTGGGGGGCGATTTCGGGATGGCGGATGCGGCGACCGCCGCGTGTCCACGCCCCGATTCCGGTGATCGCCGTCGGCAACTTCACCGCCGGGGGCGCCGGCAAGACGCCCACGACCGCCGCGCTGCTCGACCTCGCCCGCCGTGCCGGTTTCTCGCCCGCGGTGATGACGCGTGGCTATGGCGGGCGCCTCGCAGGACCGTTGCGCGTCGACCTCTCCCGGCACGACGCGGCCGAAGTCGGCGACGAACCGCTGCTGCACGCCCGCCTCGCCCCGACCATCGTCGCGCGCGATCGCGCCGCGGGGTTGGCGCTGCTCGCCGAATGCGGCGCCGATCTGGTGATCCTGGACGACGGTTTCCAGAACCCGAGGCTCGCCAAGGATCTCGCTCTGGTGGTCGTCGACCGCGGCCACGGTCTCGGCAACGGCCGGGTGATGCCCGCCGGTCCGCTCCGGGCGCCGCTCGCCATCCAGCTCGACCACGCGTCCGCGCTGGTGGCGATCGCCGCCGGCGAGACCGACGCGCCCGACCTCGCAGCACTTCTCGCCGAAGCCCGGCACCGCGGCCTGCCGGTCCTCACGGCGCGGCTGGTGCTGCACGAGCCCGAGCGCTTCGCCGGTCGACGCGTCCTCGCCTGGGCCGGCATCGGCCGTCCCGACAAGTTTGCCGCCACCCTCGCCGCCGCCGGTGCCGAGGTCGTCGAGCTCGTGCCCTTCGCCGATCACCACCGGCTCGACGCGGCCGAGGCGGAGGCACTGCTCGCCCGCGCCGCGGGGCAGGGGCTCGATCTGGTCACCACCGAGAAGGATGCGGCGCGTCTCGCCGGTGAGACGGCGCCCGCGCTGATGCGACTGGGGCTCGCCAGCCGCATCGCCGCCGTCGATCTCGTCTTCGACGACGAGACGGCGGTCCTGAGCCTCGTCGCTCGCCTACCGCGGCGAACGTCCCTCTGATCGGCGCGCGACGTCACGACCTCCGCGGCGTTCCGTGAGGTGCGAAACCGACATCGCGCGGCGGCGGCCACGTGGCATCGACGCGGAAGAAAGAGGACGGATCAGCGCTTCGGCGCGACCTGGAGATGGCGCTGCAGCGACGCCTTGGCGTCGACATAGGGCTCCTGGCGCTCGACGCTCCAGTATTTGAGTTCGTCGAGCGGGATCTGCAGTCCGGTCACCGCACACACCACGAAGCTGCCGTTGGTGAGGATCTGGAAATCCCCGTCGAGATAGCGGACCTGGGCTTCGCCGCTGCGGCGCGGCGTCTCGTGGCGGTTCATGCGGGCGAAGGTCTCGTGTCGGGTGGCCGGATGGCCGCCATCTTAGAACATGTTGCGACCGGACGGGAACAGTCCGGTCGAAAAGAACCGGTTCCGCAGCGGAATTCGAGCGATCCCGATCGATCCACGCCGCGGGATCTCCCCCGATTCGTCACGCGACGGACGCAGGGAACGAAAAACGGCATCGGTGTCGCCACCGATGCCGCTTTCCATGATTGATCGTCGCGTCCACCGGCTCCCGCGGGAGCGCGGCGGCTGCCGCGTCGCGATCAGCCCTTGACGACGGCCGGAGCCGGAGCCGGAGCCTTGGCGCAACCGGCGACGGAGAGGCCGGCAGCGGCGACGAGAGCGAGAACGACGATACGAGCGGTCTTCATGAGTGATCCCCCTGGGATGGTGTCTGCGATTCGAATCGTAGCACGTCGGACTCCGGAGGGAATCCCCTTCGTGATGATCGGATTCACCGACTGTCGGAACGGGAGGTGACGACGGGGCAATTTCGAGGCTCGTTGCGAGAAAGACACACCGCATTCCGCAGTCGATTTCCTCGAAACGACAACCATGGATGGCGATGCGGGGACAAAGACCCGCAAAAGCTTCGAAACGAGCCGCCGAAACCGCCCGTCCGGTGTCGTCGAACGGCCGAATCATTCGGCGGCGTGGCCGTGCGGCTCCGCCATCGCACCCTCGGCCTCTTCCTCGTGCGGCCGGCGGCTCCGCGTCAACGGATCGAGCAGCAGGTAGACGACCGGGGTCATGTAGAGGGTGAGGAGCTGCGACACGATCAGGCCGCCGACCACGGCGAGACCGAGCGGCTGACGCAGTTCGGCGCCGGCGCCGACCCCGAGCGCGATCGGTGCCGTGCCGAGGATCGCCGCGAGCGAGGTCATCATGATCGGCCGGAAGCGCAGGAGACAGGCCTCGTGGACCGCCTCGAAGGCGGAGAGCCCGTTCGATCGCCGCTCGACCGCGAAGTCGACGATCATGATGGCGTTCTTCTTGACGATGCCGATCAGCATGATGACGCCGATCATCGCGATCACCGACAGGTCGAGCTTGAACAGTTGCAGCGTCAGGAGCGCGCCGATGCCGGCCGAAGGCAGTCCCGAGAGGATCGTCACCGGGTGGACGAAACTCTCGTAGAGGATGCCGAGCACGATGTAGATGACCAGGATCGCCGCGAACACCAGCAACCCCTGGCCGGCGACCGCCTCTTGGAAGATCTGCGCCGTACCGGAGAACCCGGTGACCACCGTCACCGGCACGCCGAGTTCGCCCTCGATCGCCTTGATCGCGTCGACCGCCTGACCGAGCGCCGTGCCAGGCGCCAGATTGAACGAGATGGTCACCGCCGGCAGCTGACCCTTGTGGGTGACCAGGGTCGGCGCCGGCGCCTCGCGCACCGTGGCGATGGCGTCGAGCGGCACCGAGGCCCCCGACGGCGTCTTGATCGTCAGCTTGCGGAGCTGTTCCGGCCCGGACGTGTAGGCGTCGGCCGCCTCGAGGATCACCGGATAGCTCGACGTGTCGGTGAAGATGGTGGAGACGACGCGGGTGCCGTAGGCGGAATAGAGGCGCGAACGCACCTGATCGACGGTCAACCCCAGCTTGGAGGCGCGGTCACGGTCGATGTCGACCACCGCCTGACGCCCGCGGATCTGAAGGTCGGAGGAGACGTCGAGGATGCCCGGCGACTGCCGGATGCGCCCCTCCATCCTGGGCGCCCAGGTCCTGAGCTCGTCGAAGTCGGAGGATTGCAGCGTGTACTGCCACTGGGCGCGGGAGAAGGTGGTGCCGATGTTGATGTTCTGGACGTTCTGGAAGAAGACGTTGATCCCCGGCACCCGCGACGTCGCCCGCCTGAGCCGCTGCATCACCTCGTCGGAGGAGGAGGTGCGCTCCTTCTTCGGCTTCAGGGTGATGAACATGCGCCCGTTGGTCTGATTGGCCGAGGACGAGCCGGCACCGACCGTCGACATGACGTTGACCACGTCCGGATCGGCCTTGACGATCGCCGCCACCTCGTTCTGGCGCACCACCATCGCGGCGAAGGCGGTGTCGTCGGCGCCCTGCGTCGACACCGTGAGCATGCCGGTGTCTTCCTGCGGAAAGAAGCCCTTGGGCGTGTCGCGATAGAGCACCAGGGTCCAGGCGACGGTGGCGGCGAGCACCAGCAGCATCGCCCATTTGGCCTTGAGCACCAGGTCGAGCGACCACGAATAGAACCGCGTCACCGCCGAGAAGACGAGGTCGAACAGGCGAACGACGATATTCGGCCGCTTGTGCAGATGGTCCTCGTCGATGATCCGCGACGCCAGCATCGGCGTCAGCGTCAGCGAGACGATGCCGGAGATCAGGATCGCCAGGGTGATGGTGACGCCGAACTCGAAGAACATGCGCCCGACGACGCCACCCATGAACAACACCGGGATGAACACCGCGACGAGCCTGATGGTCATCGACACGATGGTGAAGCCGACCTCCTTCGCGCCGAGAAAGGCGGCCCTCATCGGCGGTTCGCCCAGTTCGACGTGACGCACGATGTTCTCGAGCATGACGATGGCGTCGTCGACGACGAAGCCGACGGCGAGCGTGAGCGCCAGCAGCGAGATGTTGTCGAGGGAGAAGCCGAACAGATACATGCCGCCGAAGGTGCCGATCAGCGACACCGGCAGGGCGAGCGCCGGAATGATCGTCGCCCGCGCCGACTTCAGGAACAGGTAGATGACGCCGATCACCAGCCCCATGGCGATGAGCAGGGTGATCTCGACATCCTCGATCGAATGGCGGATCGAGATCGACCGGTCGTTCATCACCTGCGCTTCGATCGCCGGCGGCATATCGGCGGTGATCACCGGCAGCATCGCCCGGATCCGGTCGACCACCTCCACCGTGTTGGCATCGGGCTGGCGCTGGATCGCCAGCATGATGGCGCGGGTGCCGTCGAGCCAGGCGGCGACCTTGTCGTTCTCGACGCTGTCGACCGCCTTGGCGACGTCCTGGACGCGCACCGGCGAGCCGTTCTGGTAGGTGACGATCAGCGGCATGTAGCCGGCCGCCCGCTCGATCGGCCCGGTCGCCGCCAGCGTCACGTTGCGCGACGGGCTGGTCAGCGATCCGACCGGCGAATTGGTGTTGGCCGCCGCGATCGCCGAGCGCAGATCGTCGACGGTCAGACCGCGGGCGGCGAGCGCGTCGAGATCGGCCTTGATCCTGACCGCGTATTTCTGCGCGCCGTAGACGTTGACCTGGGCGACGCCGGGCAGCGTCGACAGGCGTTGCGCGATGTTGGTCTGGGCGAAGTCGTCGATGTCGGAGAGCCGCATCACCTCCGACTTCAGCGCCACGAACAGCACCGGCTGGTCGGCCGGGTTGAGCTTGCGGAAGCTCGGCGGCTCGTTCATCTCGGCCGGCAACTGGCGCTGCGCCGCGCCGATCGCCGCCTGTACGTCGAGCGCCGCGCCGTCGATCGAGCGGGCGAGATCGAACTGCAGCGTCACGTTGGTCGAGCCGTTGGTCGACACCGACGCCATCGACGCCAATCCGGCGATGCCGGAGAACTGGCGTTCGAGCACCGAGGCGACGGAACTGGCCATCGTCTCGGGACTGGCACCCGGCAGGCGCGCCGTGACCGAGATCGTCGGGTAGTCGACCCGCGGCACCGCCGCCACCGGCAGTTGACGGTAGGAGAACAGCCCGGCCGCCAGGAACGCCACCATCACCAGGATCGTCGCGACCGGTCGGCGTATGAAGGGGGCGGAGATCGACGACATCGACGACATGGGCGTCACGTCCCGGATTTGGCCGGCTGAGCGGCGGCGGCGCCGGCGGGGGCCGACCCCGCGGGCTTGGCGGTCATCACCGTGGCACCGGGGAAGAGCCGGAGCTGGCCGTCGGTGACCACCTTCTCGCCGGCGGCGACACCCTTGGCGATCACCGACTGGCGATCGACGGTGCGATCGACGGTGACGCGACGCGCCTCCACCGTGGAATCGTCCTTCACCACATAGACGAAGGGGCCGTTCTGGCCGAGCTGGATCGCCTGATCCGGCACCACCAGGGCGTTCGCGTCGGTCCTGAGCACGGCGCGGACCTGTACGAACTCGCCGGGCAGCAGCTTCTCGTCCGGATTGACCACCGCCGCCTTGACCCCGAGCGTGCCGGACGCGGCATCGAGCATGTTCTCGATGTAGGCGATACGGCCGGTGAGCGGCGCCCCGGCGACGCTCGGCTGATGGACCGAGACCGCCACGTCGCCCTTGGCCATCGCTTCGCGCAACGCCGGGATCGAGGCCTGTGGCACCGAGAAGGCGACGTAGATCGGATCGAGCTGATTGACGGTGGCGAGCAGCGAACTGTCGTTGGCGCGGATCGCCGTCCCCGCCTTGAGCGCGATCGAACCGACACGGCCGTCGATCGGACTGGAGATCACGTACCAACTCGCCTGCACTTCGAGGTTCTGCAGCGCCGCACGATCCGCCTCGAGCGTCGCCATCTGCGCCGCCACCAGCGTCTTGGCGCTCTCGAGATCGCGGCTCGACTTGGTCTTGGTCTGTACCAGTTGTTCGGTCCGCTCGAGGTCGGAACGCAGCAGCACGAGCTGCGCCTCGTCGCGAGCGAGCACGGCACGCGCCTGAGCGACCTGCGCCTTCACCGCCCGATCGTCGAGCTGGAAGATCGGTTGCCCCGCCTTGACCCGATCGCCTTCCTTGACCAGCACCTTGTCGATCATGCTGTCGACCCGGGTCTTGAGCGGCACCGAGGCCATCGCCTGGGCGCTGCCGACCACGTCGAGCACCGCCGGCATCGGCTTGGCCTCGACCGAGACCACCGTCACCGGCGCCGGCGGACGGGCGAGCGCCGGCCGCGTCGCCTCCGCCGGTTTCGCTCCTTCCGCCGGCTTCGATGCGGTCGCGCCCTGAGCGGGATCACCGGTCCCGGACGGGGCCTGAGCGAGGGCGATGCCCGCTCCGGCGGCGATGAGGACGACGACCGGGGCGAGCCGGCGGACCCTCCGGGCGGAGGAAACAGCGGTGCGGATGTGGAACATGCGGTGCTTTCGCGAGCGTCCGGTCGACGATCCACCCCCGCGTCCGCCCATCGGCGCGACGAGGATCGTCCATCGCGGAGAGTCCTAGGGCCATTCCCGTAGTCTGTACATGGGCAGGACAGGGCGAACCGACTGAATTTTCGATCGAACTCGCGTCCGGATCGATGCTCGCCGACATTTCGCCGATCACTTCCGCGTGTTCGCCCCTACGCCGCCCGTCACCGCCGCGCTTCGGTGCCACCTATGGTGATCCCATCGAGCCTGAGCGTCGGCTGACCGACGCCGACCGGCACCCCTTGGCCGCCCTTGCCACAGGTGCCGATGCCGGGATCGAGGGCGAGATCGTTGCCGATCATCCTCACCCGTGTCAGCGCGTCGGCACCGTTGCCGATCAGCATGGCGCCCTTGAGCGGCGCCGTGACCTTGCCCTTCTCGATCCGATAGGCCTCGGTGCATTCGAACACGAATTTGCCCGAGGTGATGTCGACCTGACCGCCACCGAAGTTGACCGCGTAGATGCCGTCCTCGACCGAGGCGAGGATCTCGGCCGGATCCATGGTCCCGGCCTTCATGTAGGTGTTGGTCATGCGCGGCAGCGGCATGTGGGCGAAGGACTGGCGGCGGCCGTTGCCGGTGGGCGCGACGCCCATCAGCCTGGCGTTCTGCCGGTCCTGCATGAAGCCGACGAGGATGCCGTCCTCGATCAGCGTGGTGCAGGACGACGGCGTGCCCTCGTCGTCGATGGTCAGCGAGCCGCGCAGGTTGGGCAGCGTGCCGTCGTCGACGATCGTGACACCGGCGGCGGCGACCCGTTCACCGAGCAGCCCGGCGAAGGCCGAGGTCTTCTTGCGGTTGAAGTCGCCCTCGAGCCCGTGGCCGACCGCCTCGTGCAGCAGCACCGCCGGCCAACCCGGTCCGAGCACCACGTCGAAGGTGCCCGCCGGGGCGGGAACCGACTCGAGATTGACCAACGCCTGACGCAGCGCCTCGTCGACCGCGTGCTGCCAGCGATCGACGGCGACGAAGCTCTCGAAGCCCTCGCGTCCGCCGAAACCGTGGCTGCCGCTCTCCTGACGGTCGCCCTGACCGGCGACGATCGAGACGTTGACCCGGACCAGCGGCCGGACGTCGCGGGCGCGGCTGCCGTCGGGTCTGACGATCTCGACGATCTGCCAGGTGGCGGCGAGCGAGGCGGTGACCTGCCGGACCCGCGGATCGCGACCGCGGGCGAAGGCGTCGATCTCGGCGAGCAGCTTCACCTTGTCCTCGAAGGCCGGCGCGTCGATCGGATTGTCGTCGCCGTAGAGACGGATGTTGGTCCGGGCCGGCGCCGCGGCATAGGTGCCGGAGTGCCCACCCCGCACCGCCGCGACCGCGTCCGCCGCCCGCTTCAGCGCGCTCTCCGAGATCTCGCCGGAATGGGCGAAGCCCGAGACCTCGCCGGTGACGGCTCTGAGGCCGAAGCCCTGGGTGGTGTCGAAAGAGGCCGACTTCAGCCGGCCGTTGTCGAACATCAGCGATTCCGACTGGCGGTATTCGAGATAGAGCTCGCCGTCGTCCGCCCCTTGCGTCGCTTCCGCCGTGATGCGGCGGGCGAGCTCGGGATCGAGCCCGGCGGCGGCGAGGAGGTCGTGCGCGAAGGAGGTCATCGGCGGGCTTTCGCGAAATGGATCGTCGGAAGGAACTTAGGGCAGGCGGGGTGGGGTGCAAAGAGCGAAGCGGATCGCGGGGCTCGCACCATCGGCCGGCGTTCCGAGCACCGCCGAGCCGCCCCCGTTCGCCGTCGGCGGAATTCGCTGCGTTCTTTCCACCCTACGAAGGGGTCGCGACGCCCCACTTCCCCTTGCCCCGAGCCCGTCGCGGCCCTAGTGTCCCGGCCGAATTTCGCCGGCGCGTCCGTGTCCCGCCGGCCGGCCGTCTCCATCGACGAAGGGTGTCGAAAGTGCGTTACGTCTCCACCCGTGGCGAGGCTCCGAGCCTCGGCTTCTCCGACGTGCTGCTCGCCGGCCTCGCCCGCGACGGCGGCCTCTACGTGCCGGCGGAATGGCCGACGATGACCTCGGACGAGATCGCCGATCTCGCCGGCAGGCCCTACGCCGAGGTGGCCTATCGCATCATCTCGCGCTTCACCGGCTCCGACATCCGTCCCGACGATCTGCGCGCCATGATCGACGGCGCCTACGCCACCTTCCGCCACCCGGCGGTGACGCCGCTCGCCCAGCTCGGTTCGAACCACTTCCTGCTCGAGCTCTCGCACGGGCCGACGCTCGCCTTCAAGGACGTGGCGATGCAGTTTCTCGGTCGGGCGATGGACCACGTGCTGGCGAAGCGCAACAAGCGCGCCACCATCGTCGGCGCCACCTCCGGCGACACCGGCGGCGCGGCGATCGAGGCCTTCAAGGGCCGCGAACGGGTCGACGTCTTCATCATGTACCCACACGGCCGCGTCTCCGACGTCCAGCGCCGGCAGATGACCACCTGTTCCGACGACAACGTCCATGCGATCGCGCTCGAGGGCACCTTCGACGACGCCCAGGCGATCCTCAAGGGGATGTTCAACCACTTTTCCTTCCGCGACCGTATCGGTCTCTCCGGCGTCAACTCGATCAACTGGGCCCGCGTCGTCGCCCAGGTCGTCTACTATTTCGTCGCCGGGGTTGCTCTGGGGGCGCCCCATCGCAAGGTGTCGTTCTGTGTCCCGACCGGCAATTTCGGCGACATCTTCGCCGGCTACGTCGCGGTGAAGATGGGGTTGCCGGTCGAGCGGCTGGTGATCGCCACCAACGTCAACGACATCCTCCACCGCACGCTCGAGACCGGCACCTACGAGGTGCGCGGCGTCACCCCGTCGATCTCGCCGTCGATGGACATCCAGGTGTCGTCGAACTTCGAGCGTCTGCTGTTCGAAGCGCTGGGCCGCGACGGCATGGCGGTGCAGCGTCTGATGGCGAGCCTGTCGCAGTCCGGATCCTTCACCATCCCCGACGGCCCGCTCGCCGAGATCCGCGCCCTCTTCGCCTCCGGCCGCGCCGACGAAGAGAAGACCGCGGCGACCATCGCCGCGACGCTGAAGGCGACCGGCCTCCTGATCGACCCGCACACCGCGGTGGCGGTGGCGGTGGCCGAGCCGTTCCTCTCCGAGACCGTGCCGATGATCACCTTGTCGACCGCCCATCCGGCGAAGTTCCCGGCGGCGGTCGAGGCGGCGACCGGCGTCCATCCGGCGCTGCCGGTCTGGCTCGGCGACCTGATGGAGCGCGACGAGCACTTCGACGTGGTGGAGAACGATCTGATGGCGGTGGAGCGCTTCGTCGAGGAACGGTCGCGCGCCGTGAAGATCTGAGGCAGGATGGCGAGCCGGGACGGGACCCGGCCGCTCGGGGCGCTCGACGACGGCCCCTTGGACGGAGACGCCGATGAGCGTGGAAGTGACCACACTGGCGAGCGGCCTCACCGTCGCCACCGAGACGATGCCGCAGGTCGAGACCGCCTCGATCGGCGTGTGGGTCGGCGCCGGCTCGCGTTCGGAGGCGGCGCACGAGCACGGCATCTCGCATCTGCTCGAACACATGGCCTTCAAGGGCACGACCAAGCGGTCGGCGCGTCGCATCGCCGAGGAGATCGAGGCGGTCGGCGGCGAGATCAATGCCGCCACCTCGGTCGAGAACACCTGCTACTACGCCCGCATTCTCAAGGACGACCTGACGCTCGCCGTAGACATCCTCGCCGACATCCTCACCGACTCGGTCTTCGACCCCGAAGAGCTGGAGCGCGAGAGCCACGTCGTCCTCCAGGAGATCGGCGCCGCCCACGACATGCCCGAGGACGTCGTCTTCGACCTTCTGCAGGAACGCGCCTTCCCCGATCAGCCGATCGGCCGGCCGATCCTCGGCACGCCCGAAACGGTGAAATCCTTCGACCGCACCGCGCTCAGGTCCTATCTCGACCGCCACTATCGCCCGGCGCAGATGGTGGTGGCCGCCGCCGGCAACCTCTCCCACACGCAAGTCGTTCGCCTCGCCGAGGAGCGATTCGCCGGGCTGCCGACCGGCGCCCCCCCGGCCATCGCCGAGGCGGTCTATCGCGGCGGCGACGTGCGCGAAGCCCGTGATCTCGCCGAGGCGCAGATGACGCTCGCCTTCGAAGGGCGGCCCTACGCCTCGCCCGATCATCATGCCGCCCAGGTGCTCGCCACCGTGCTCGGTGGTGGCATGTCCTCGCGCCTCTTCCAGGAGATCCGCGAGAACCAGGGCCTGTGTTACTCGATCTCGGCCTTCCATTGGGGCTATCGCGAGACCGGCCTCTTCGGCATCCATGCCGCGACCGGCGGCGAAGACCTCGATCGTATGATGCCGGGCATCGTCGCCGAGGTGGCGCGGCTTTCCGACGACCTCGACGAGACCGAGGTCGCCCGCGCCAAGGCGCAACTGCGCGCCGGCCTCTTGATGAGCCTCGAGAGCCCGGTGTCGCGGGCGAGCCAGATCGGCCGTCAGACCCTGATCTGGGGTCGACCGCTCACCACCGCCGAGGTGCTCGCCAAGATCGCCGCCGTCGATCTCGCCCAGGTGAAGCGCCTCGCCCGTGAGATCTTCGCCGGCTCGACCCCGACCATGGCCCTCGTCGGCCCGGTCGAGGCCGCGCCCTCCGGCGAAGAACTGACGCGGCATCTGCGGGCGGCGGGTTGAGGAGGGACGGGCGATGAGCTTTCTGCGCATCGTCGCCCAGGATCCTCTGCCGGTGCTGCGTTCGCCCCGCCTCTTCCTGCGTCCGCCGGTCATGGCCGACCATGCCGCTTGGGCGGCGTTGAGGGCCGGAAGCCGTGCCTTCCTCGAGCCGTGGGAGCCGACCTGGCCCGAGGACGATCTCGAGCGCTCCGCCTTCCGTAGGCGCTTGCGTCGCTACACCGCCGAACTGCGCGGCGGCCTCACCTATCCCTGGTTCGTCTTCGATGCCGCCTCGCGCGAGCTCCTCGGTGGCGTCACGCTCGCCCAGGTCCGCCGTGGCGTCACTCAGGCCGGCACCCTCGGTTACTGGATGGGCGCGCGCCATGCCGGACGCGGCATCATGACCGAGGCGGTCGGCCTCGTCGTCCGCTTCGCCTTCACCAATCTGCGTCTGCACCGGCTCGAGGCATCGTGCCTGCCGGAGAACATCCGCTCGATCCGCCTCCTCCAAAAGGTCGGTTTTTCGCGCGAGGGTTTCGCCCGTCGCTATCTCTGCATCGCCGGGGATTGGCGTGATCACATCCTGTGGGGGCTGCTCGCCGACGACCCGCTGTTCCCGGCTTCACCCCCGGCGGGACCGGCGGCCGAACCGAGATCGGCGTGATCCGGGCGGGTCTCGTGACCCCGCTCGAGCGGTCGCGACCGGCGCGACCGGTGGGTTTCCCCGGCGGACGGCTTGTCGGGGGGCGAGGCAGCCGGTAACACTCGATTCGTCGGGCACGTCGGAAAACGTGTTTTCGGGGAAGGACCGGGATTGAAGGGTCTGCGCACGATCTTCGTCGTCGTTCTCGCGATGCTGGCGCTTCGGCTCGGCGTCGTCGCGAGCCTCGCCGTCGAACCGATCAACGTTCCCCTCGAAGTGTCGGCGCTCGATCTCACCCACGTGGTGGAGATGCGGCTCGCGGCCGGCGAGCGCCTGCAGGTGTCGACCGCACCGGGACCCGACGGCATCGTCCGCCGCATCGAGGTGCGCTCCACCCACGCCGGCCATGGCGACTGGGTGGTCTTCGCACTCCGCAACAACACCGACGAACAGATCGATCGGCTGATCGTCGCGCCCTTCTTCCGCCTCGCCGACAGTGGTGTGCTCGCTCCGGATCTCGGCTCCTCGCGCATCCAGTCGATCTCGACCTCGCAGGGCAATTCGCCCGACCGGCAGGCGAGTCAGGAAGCGGACGTCTTCCTCGTCACCCTCGACCCACGCTCGGTCGTCACCTTCGTGCTCGAGTTGAAGACGCCGCGCCTGCCCAAACTGGTGCTGTGGGAGCCCGACGCCTACAAGGACAGCGTCAACGCCTACACCCTGTTCCGCGGCATCATCCTCGGCATCTCGGGCCTCCTGGCGCTGTTCCTCACCATCCTCTTCGTCGTCCGCGGCTCCGGCATGTTCCCGGCGACGGCGGCGATGGCCTGGGCGGTGCTCGCCTATCTCTGCATCGACTTCGGTTTCTGGGACAAACTCTTCCGTCTCGCACCGGGCGCCGATCAGGTGTATCGCGCCGGTGCCGAGGTGATGCTGGCGACGACATTGGTCGTCTTCCTCTACTCCTATCTCGCCCTCAACCGCTGGCACGTGAGTTACTCTCACGTCACCGGCGCGGCGGTGGTGGTGCTGCTCGGTCTCGTCGGCGTCGCGGTGATCGACCCGGTGATCGCCTCGGGTATCGCCCGCATCGCGCTCGGCGTGGTGGCGGTGGCCGGCGCCGGCCTCATCGCCTATCTGGCGGCGCACGCCTACGACCGCGCCATCATGCTGATCCCGACCTGGATCCTGCTCACCGCCTGGTTGCTCGGCGCCGGTCTGACCGTCTCCGGCGGCATCGACAACGACGCCGTCCAGCCGGCGCTCGCCGCCGGTCTGGTGCTGATCGTCATGCTGATCGGCTTCACCGTCATGCAGCACGCCTTCGCCGGCGGGGGTGTCGCTCAGGGCGCGACCGGTGAGGTCGAGCGTCGGGCGCTGGCGCTGGTCGGCTCCGGCGACATGATCTGGGACTGGGACGTCTCCCGTGATCACATCTGGGCCTCGCCGGAAGTCGAGGACCTGCTCGGGCTCGAGCCCGGGGCGCTGGAGAGCGCGGCGCGCGACTGGCTGGAGATCCTCCACCCCAAGGATCGCGACCCCTTCCGCTCCACCCTCGACGCGGTGGTCGAACAGCGGCGCGGGCGGGTCTCGGTGACCTTCCGTCTGCGCTCGCGCGACGGTCATTTCCGTTGGTTCAAGCTGCGCGCCCGGCCCGTGCTCGGCTCCGACGGAGAGGTGGTGCGCTGCGTCGGCACGCTGCTCGACGAAACCGACATCCACAACGCCGAGGAGAGGCTGCTCCACGACGCCGTCCACGACAATCTCACCGGCCTACCCAACCGCGAACTGTTCTTCGACCGCATCGGCTCGGCGATCGTCCGCGCCCGCGCCGAGAGCATCGGTCGGCCGTCGATCATCATCGTCGACATCGACCGCTTCAAGAACGTCAACGACAGCCTCGGCCTGTCGATCGGCGACTCGATGCTCTTGACCGTCGCCCGTCGTCTCGCCCGCCAGATGAAGCCGCAGGACACGCTCGCCCGCATCGACGGCGACCAGTTCGGCGTCGTCGTCATCTCCGAGACCGAACCGGAGCGCATCGCCGCCTTCGCCGACGGCATCCGCCGGGCCCTGAAGGCGCCGATCACGCTCGGCGAGCGCGAGGTCTTCCTCACCGCCTCGATCGGCGTCGCCATCTACGACATCGCCTCCAAGAAGGAGGACGATCTGGTCAAGGACGCCGAGATCGCCATGTTCCACGCCAAGCGGCTGGGCGGCGACCGCATCGAGGTGTTCCGCCCCAGCCTGCGCCAGCACGCCGTCGACATCCTGGCGGTCGAGGCGGATCTCCGCCGGGCGTTGGAGCGCGAGGAGATCAAGGTCGTCTTCCAGCCGATCATCCGCCTCGCCGACGAGAGTATCGCCGGCTTCGAGTCGCTGGTGCGCTGGGATCATCCCAAGCGCGGCCGCCTCGGCGCCGGCGAATTCATCTCCATCGCCGAACGCTCCGGCCTGATCATCCCGCTCGGCATCCTGGTACTGGAGAAGGCGGCACGTCAGCTCTCCCAGTGGCAGGAGGAGTTCGGCGCAGATCTCGGCATCTTCGCCTCGGTCAACGTCTCCTCGCGACAGCTCCTGCGCCACGACCTGATCAACGACGTCAAGGCGGTGCTCTCCCGCGTCGAGGTGGCGCGCGGCTCCCTCAAGATCGAGGTCACCGAGAGCCTCGTCATGGAGAATCCGGAATACGCCGCCAAGGTCCTGGAGCGTATCAAGGAGCTCGGTGCCTCGCTCGCCCTCGACGATTTCGGCACCGGCTATTCCTCGCTCTCCTACCTACAGCGTTTCCCCTTCGACACCATCAAGATCGACCAGTCCTTCGTCCGCGGCAACGGCAACGCCACGACCAAGGAACGCCCGGTGCTGCTGCGCTCGATCGTCGCGATGGCCCACGACCTCGGCATGGACGTGGTCGCCGAAGGCGCCGAGAGCCGCGCCGACGTCCTGGAACTGAGGGCGCTCGGCTGCGAATACGCGCAGGGCTTCGTCTTCGGCGAGCCGATGTCCGGCGAGGACGCCCGCCGCCTCTTGGCGCGGAGCTTCAGAAGCGCGGCGCAGTAGGGCGGAATGGGCGAAGCCGTATTCCGCCATGGGGAGTTCGAGAGGACCACCGGCGGTGCCGGTCGCGGCCGAGGGATCCGCACCGCAGTCGGCGGAATTCGCCTTCGGCTATTCGGCCTTACGCCTTCCTGAGCCGCCCCCGCGCGAACACCACGAACACTCCGATGCAGGCGATCGCCAGGCCGTACCAGGTCACCGCGTAACCGAGGTGGTCGTTGGGGTAGGAGAGGCGGGTCTCGCCCGCTTGGGGCAGGCCCGAGGCCGGCGTCAGGCTCGTGCCCGCGTCGATCGTGTAGGGCGCGACCTTCGACGCCTCCAGCCCGACCGCCGCGGCGAGCACCGCCGGATCGCGCACGAACCACAGCCGGTGCGCCGGATCGTCCGCCGGCGTGTGGGTCCCACGCGGTTCGGGCCGGCGCAGGATGCCGGTGATCGTCGTCTCGCCCGTCGGCGCCGGATCGTAGCGCGCCAGCTCCGACCCCCGGCGTGGCGCGAAGCCGCGATTGATCCACACGACCGAGCCGTCGTCACGGGACAGCGGCGTCATCACCCACACCCCCGGCCCGCCGAAGCGGCCGCGCGGTTCGCCGAGGATGGCATGGACGGTGACGTCGGACCCGGCGACGAACCGACCGGTGAGCCGCACCGGCGTCCAGTCGAGTGCCTCCGCGTCGGCGGTGCGCGCCTCGTCGAGGCTCGGCGCGGCGATCGGCACCGCCTTCGTCCGGGCCGTCATGGTGGCGATCAGCTCGGTCTTCCAAGCGAGCCGGCGCATCTGCCAACTGCCGAGCGAGACCAGGATGGCGACGACCATCGCCGCCGCGATCCCCGGCAGGATCAGGCCGCGCGCCGCCGGGCTCATGGCCCCGGCTCCCGCGTCGGCAGCCGGCCCTCGCGCGCCTTGTGGCGGAACTGCAGGCCGATCATCGCCGCTTTGAGCGGGCGCAACAGCCCGAGCGACAGAGCGAGGATCGCCGGCAGCCACAGCACCGCATGGACCCAATAGGGCGGCGAATACTTCACCTCGGTGACCAGCGCCGCCGCCACCACGACGAAGCCGACCACCAGGATCACGAAGACCGCCGGGCCGTCACCGGAATCGACGAAGCCGGTGTCGAGGTCGCAGGCCTCGCAACGCGCCACCGGCGTCAGGAAGCCCGAGAAGAGCCGCCCCTCGCCGCAGCGCGGACAGCGGCAGAGGAGGGCACTCTTCACGAGTGAGGGGGCGCGCGCGTCGGTCATGG
Organism: uncultured Alphaproteobacteria bacterium; assembly: GCA_937864925.1. Classification (GTDB taxonomy): domain Bacteria; phylum Pseudomonadota; class Alphaproteobacteria; order Rhizobiales; family Ancalomicrobiaceae; genus CALBKH01. Next base: position 22,571 of record CALMFH010000226.1, read on the forward strand.
GCGGATCATAGCCTGATCGGATCGGGGGTGCGCGGGACTTCGGCGGCGTCGACATCGTGCCCGGTGCCGCCGATCGCCGGCGGGCCGCACTCCGAGCCGCCGAAACGCCACCGGCCCGGATGTGCGCCATCCGGGCCGGCACCGGTGAAGACCTCGTCGCTCAGTGCGCGCCGGCGACGCCGCGGCCGAGCACGTAGATGCAGACGAACAGGAACAGCCACACCACGTCGACGAAGTGCCAGTACCATGTCGCCGCTTCGAAGCCGAAGTGCTGCTTCGGCGTGAAGTGACCGGCGTTGACCCGGATCAGGCAGACCGCCAGGAAGATCGTGCCGACGATGACGTGGAAGCCGTGGAAGCCCGTCGCCATGAAGAAGCTCGCGCCGTAGATCGACCCGGAGAAGCCGAAATGGGCGTGGGCGTATTCGTAGGCCTGCAGACAGGTGAAGAGGAAGCCGAGCACCACGGTGAGGCCGAGCCCCTGCTTCAGGCTCGCCCGGTCGCCCTCGATCAGCGCATGGTGCGCCCAGGTGACGGTGGTGCCCGAGAGCAGCAGGATCATGGTGTTGAGCAGCGGCAGATGCCACGGATCGAAGGTCTCGACCCCGGCCGGCGGCCACACCCCGTGGGTGAAGGCGGCACGCATCACCTGCTTCGCCTCGTTCGGATAGAGCGCGGCATCGAACCACGCCCAGAACCAGGCGACGAAGAACATCACCTCCGAGGCGATGAACAGGATCATGCCGTAGCGCAGATGCAGGCTCACCACCGGGGTGTGATGGCCTTCGTGCGCTTCCTTGACCACGTCCGTCCACCACGCTCCCATGCAGTAGAGCAGCACGATGAAGGCGGCGAAGAACAGCCACGGCGCGGCGAAGTCGATGCCGCCGAGGACCAGATGTTCACCGACCCGCCAGCGGAACAGGCCGATGGCGCCGATCGCCATGACGAAGGCGGCGGCGGCGGTGACGATCGGCCAGGGGCTCGGATCGAGAATGTGGAAGTCGTGGGTCTTGCCGTGTGCCTCTGCCATGGTTTCCCCCTCGGCGGACGTCAGTTCTGGGTGGTCGCCCCCGGTCCGGTGAGCGCGGCGGACGCGGCACGTCCGGTCGGTTTCTCGGTGGCGAAGAAGGTGTAGGAGAGCGTGATCGCGTCGACCCCGGCGAGGTTCTTGTCACGGTCGGCTTCCGGGTCGACGAAGAAGGTCACCGGCGCTTCGAGCACCTCGTGGGGCTTGAGCGTTTGTTCGGTGAAACAGAAGCAGGCGAGCTTGTTGAAGTGACCGCCGGCCTGGTCCGGGGTGACGTTGAAGGTCGCGGTGCCGCGTGTCTCGCGATCGGACTGGTTCGTGATGCGGTAGACGATCGTCGCCACCTCTCCGGCTCGGACGCGCAGGCTCGGCGTCTCCGGGCGGAACTCCCACGGCAGGCCGTTGTGGACGTTGGCATCGAAGCGGATCTCGAACACCCGGTCGATCACCCGATCCGGCGCGACCGAGGCGACCCCGGGCGTTCCCGAATAGCCGGTGACCCGGCAGAACCAAGTGTAGAACGGCACCGCGGCATAGGCCGCTCCCAGCATCCCGGCGGTGAGCGCGAACAGGACGACGGCGACGCGGCCGTTGGCACGCGCCGTCGCGGTCTCTCGTCGCTCGCGGGGGGAGCTCGGTGCCGCCATCGCGTCAGCCCTTGCCCGGCAGGTGTAGGCCGAGCTTGGACAACGTCACCACGTAGAACAGGGCGACGAGCCCGGCGAGCACCAGGGCGATGGCACGATTGCGCGACGTGCGGGCACGGCTCTCCGCCTCGGTGAGGCGGATGTCGGTTGCGGCGCGGATCAGGATCGGGGCCATGTCGATCTCCTGTCTCAGAGGGCGGCGACGAGCCGTTCGCCGGCGAGGACCGCGAAGAGCATGAAGAGGTGGAGGATGGAGAAGCCGAAGAGCCGGCCGCAGGCCTTGCGCGCCGCCGCCCCTTCGCGGGTGAGGAACACCGCCACGGCGAGGCCGACGAACACCGCCCCACCGATCGCCGCGACGAGGCCGTGTACCGCTCCGGCGAAACCGAGCGCCCACGGCATCAGGCCGACGGGGAAGAGCAGGAGCGAATAGGCGAGAATCTGCACCCGTGTCGCGGTCTCGCCCGCGACGACCGGCAGCATCGGCACACCGGCCCGGGCGTAGTCCTCCGATTTCAAGAGCGCCAGCGACCAGAAATGCGGCGGTGTCCACACGAAGATGACGGCGAAGAGCACCACCGGCGGCCAGGCGAGCGATCCGGTCACCGCCGCCCAGGCGACGACCGGCGGCAGCGCCCCCGCCGCGCCACCGATGACGATGTTCTGCGCGGTGCTCCGCTTCAGCACCATCGAATAGACGACGACGTAGAAGAAGATGGTGAAGGCGAGGAGGAAGGCGGCGAGCCAGTTGGCGGCGAGCCCCAGCGTCATCACCGAGAAGGCCGAGAGGGTGAGGCCATAGGCCAGGGTCTCGGCACCGGTCACCCGACCGGCCGGGATCGGCCGCGTCCGGGTGCGGGTCATGATCGCGTCGATATCGGCGTCCCACCACTGGTTCAGCGCCCCCGACGCTCCGGCGCCGACGGCGATGGCGAGCAGTGAGACGAGGCCGAGGACCGGATCGATCGCCACCGGCGCGGTGATCATGCCGACGAAGGCGGTGAAGACGACGAGCGACATCACCCGCGGCTTGAGCAGTCGCCAGTAGTCGCCGGGCTCGGCGAGCGAGACCCTGACTTCACTCTGGCGCCATCCGATGTCGGTCATGCGGGAGTTCCTTCCAAGTCGGGAGCGCGTTGCTCCGATCGCTGCTTCGCGGAGCCGGCGCTCGAAACCACCGACACCGTGCCCCCCTCTCCGTCTCTCCCCCTCCAGGGGGGGGGGGAGGACCCTGGGGAAAGGATCTTCGGCCCTCGAACGTGGTGAGTGACGGCCGGGCCAATGGAAGACGTCTCGCGCTTTCCGATGGCCGTTTCCTCTCGCGTCCCCTCCCCCCTGGAGGGGGAGGGACAGGGAGAGGGGGCTCGGCATCGCCGAACGTTTTCCGCCTCCCGGGTCGCAGGACCCCGCTCCCTCAGTGTGCGTCGTCCTCTTCGAAGCGCGGCAGCGTTTCGAACTGATGGAAGGGCGGCGGCGAGGTGAGCGTCCACTCGAGTGTCGTCGCACCGACACCCCACGGGTTGTCGCCCGCCGGAACCTTGTCGCGGAATGCCTTGACCATTCCGTAGAAGAAGATCAGCACGGCGAGACCGGAGATGTAGGAGCCGATCGACGACACGTAGTTCCACCCGGCGAACGCGTCGGGATAGTCGACGTAGCGGCGCGGCATCCCGGCGAGGCCGAGGAAGTGCTGCGGGAAGAAGATCATGTTGACGCCGATGAACGCGACCCAGAAGTGCAGCCTGCCGATCGTGTCGGAGTACATGTAGCCGCTCATCTTCGGGAACCAGTAGTACCAGCCGGCGAAGATGGCGAAGACCGCACCGAGCGACATCGTGTAGTGGAAGTGCGCCACCACATAGTAGGTGTCGTGCAGCACCCGGTCGAAGCCGGCGTTGGACAGCTGCACACCGGTGACGCCGCCGACCGTGAACAGGAAGATGAAGCCGATCGCCCAGACCATCGGGGTCTTGAACTCGATCGACCCACCCCACATCGTCGCGATCCAGGAGAAGATCTTCACGCCGGTCGGCACCGCGATCACCATGGTGGCGGCGACGAAATAGGCCTGAGTGTCGACGTCGAGACCGACCGTGTACATGTGGTGCGCCCACACCACGAAGCCGACGACACCGATCGCCACCATCGCGTAGGCCATGCCGAGGTAGCCGAAGATCGGCTTCTTCGAGAAGGTCGAGATGATGTGGGAGATGATGCCGAAGCCCGGCAGGATCAGGATGTAGACCTCGGGGTGGCCGAAGAACCAGAACAGGTGCTGGAACAGCACGATGTCGCCGCCGCCCTCGGGCTTGAAGAAGGTCGTGCCGAAGTTGCGGTCGGTGAGCAGCATGGTGATCGCACCAGCGAGAACCGGCAGCGACAGGAGCAGCAGGAAGGCGGTCACCAGCACCGACCACGCGAACAGCGGCATCTTGTGCATGGTCATGCCGGGCGCGCGCATGTTGAAGATGGTGGTGATGAAGTTGATCGCGCCGAGGATCGACGAGGCGCCGGCGATGTGCAGCGCCAGGATGCCGAAATCGACCGAGGGTCCGGGATGGCCCTGGCTCGACGACAGCGGCGGATAGGCGGTCCAACCACCGCCGAAACCGTTCGAGCCCGGCGGGCCTTCGACGAACATCGACAGGGTGAGCAGGATCAGCGCCGGCGGCAGCAGCCAGAACGAGATGTTGTTCATCCGCGGGAACGCCATGTCCGGAGCCCCGATCATGATCGGCACGAACCAGTTGCCGAAGCCCGTCATCGCCGGCATGACCAGGAAGAACACCATGATCAGGCCGTGGGCGGTGGTGAAGACGTTGAACTGGTGCGTGTCGTGGAAGAACTGGACGCCCGGGTTCTGCAGCTCCATGCGGATGCCGATCGACAGGAGGCCGCCGACAACGCCGGCCACCAGCGCGAAGATCAGGTAGAGCGTGCCGATGTCCTTGTGGTTGGTCGACATGAGCCAGCGCCGCCAACCGGTCGGATGGGCGTGGTGTTCGTCGTGTCCTTCGATCGACTTGGCATCTGAATAGGCGTGAACGTGAGCCATCTGTGGTCCCTCGGGCGGGGAGCGACGGACGCCGCGTCGGGCGTCGCCGCGTCTGTCGTGATCAGCGGGCGGCGAGGCGGGTCGGCTCGCGTTCGGCGTCTTCGGCCGCGGCGAGCTGGCGATAGGCGGCGTCGAGGTCCGACTTGGCGGTCTTCGCCCAGGCGTCGTACTTCTCCTGCGTCACCACGTTGACCGCGATCGGCATGAAGGCGTGGTCGCGTCCGCACAGTTCGGAGCACTGGCCGTAGAAGACGCCGGTCTTGTCCGCCTTGAACCAGGTCTCGTTGAGCCGGCCGGGGTTTGCGTCCATCTTCACGCCGAAGGCCGGCAGGGCCCAGGAATGGATGACGTCGGCGGCGGTGAGCTGCAGGCGGACGACCTTGCCGACCGGCACCACGACCTCGTTGTCGACGGCGAGCAGCCGCGGCTGGCGCACCGGGTCCTTGCGCTTGGCGTCCTCGAGCATCACCGAATCGAAGGAGACCGGCTTCTTCT
>CALMFH010000227.1 GCA_937864925.1 uncultured Alphaproteobacteria bacterium
CCCCGGCGCTGACGCTGACCGACAAGGAATACCAGATCATGCGCGACGCCTCGCTCGCGGTTCTCCGCGAGATCGGGGTGGAGACCGGCGGTTCGAACGTCCAATTCGCCATCGATCCGGCGACCGGCCGCATGATCGTCATCGAGATGAACCCGCGCGTCTCGCGCTCGTCGGCGCTGGCCTCGAAGGCCACCGGCTTCCCGATCGCCAAGGTCGCGGCCCGTCTCGCCGTCGGCTACACCCTCGACGAGCTCGCCAACGACATCACCGGCGGCGCCACTCCGGCGTCGTTCGAGCCGACGATCGACTACGTCGTCACCAAGATCCCACGCTTCGCCTTCGAGAAGTTCCCCGGCGCCGAGCCGACGCTGACCACCGCGATGAAGTCGGTCGGCGAGGTCATGGCCATCGGCCGCACCTTCCAGGAATCGCTCCAGAAGGCGCTACGCGGCCTCGAGACCGGCCTCTCCGGCCTCAACGACATCGAGATCCCCGGCCTCGGCCAGGGCGACGACAAGAACGCCGTGCGCGCCGCCCTCGGCACGCCGACGCCCGACCGTCTGCGCTACGTCGCCCAGGCGATGCGCCTCGGCGTCACCGACGAGCAGATCCACGCCTCCTGCAAGATCGACCCGTGGTTCCTCGAACAGATCCGTGAGATCGTCGACACCGAGGCCAAGGTCCGCGCCCACGGCCTGCCGAAGACCGCGGGTTCCTTCCGCGGCCTCAAGGCGATGGGCTTCTCCGACGCCCGCCTCGCCGAACTCGCCGGCAAGTCGGAAGCCGAGGTCAAGACGCTGCGCCGCTCGCTCGACGTCCGTCCGGTGTTCAAGCGCATCGACACCTGTGCCGCCGAGTTCGCCGCGCCGACCGCCTACATGTACTCGACCTACGAAGTGCCCTTCGCCGGTACGGTCGACGACGAGGCACGGCCGTCGGACAAGGAGAAGATCGTCATCCTCGGCGGCGGCCCCAACCGCATCGGCCAGGGCATCGAGTTCGACTACTGCTGCTGCCACGCCGCCTTCGCGCTCTCCGACGCGGGCTTCGAGACCATCATGGTCAACTGCAACCCGGAGACCGTCTCCACCGACTACGACACCTCCGACCGGCTCTACTTCGAGCCGCTGACGGCGGAAGACGTGCTGGAGATCCTGGAGACCGAGAAGTCGAACGGCACGCTGAAGGGCGTCATCGTCCAGTTCGGCGGCCAGACGCCGCTGAAGCTCGCCGAGGCGCTGGAGAAGGCCGGGATCCCGATCCTCGGCACCTCGCCCGATGCCATCGACCTCGCCGAGGACCGCGACCGCTTCAAGCGCCTGCTCGACAAGTTGGGCCTGCGCCAGCCCGAGAACGGCATCGCCTACTCGATCGAGCAGGCCCGTCTCGTCGCCGAGAAGCTCGGCTTCCCGCTGGTGGTGCGTCCGTCCTATGTGCTCGGCGGCCGCGCCATGGAGATCGTCCGCGACGAGGCCGGCTTCGACGCCTACCTCAACGGCACGCTACCCGGCATGGTCCCCGCCGACATCAAGGCACGCTACCCGAACGACAAGACCGGCCAGATCAACATGGTGCTCGGCAAGTCGCCGCTGCTCTTCGACCGCTACCTCTCGGGCGCGATCGAGGTCGACGTCGACGCGCTCGCCGACGGCAAGGACGTCTACATCGCCGGCATCATGGAGCACATCGAGGAGGCCGGCATCCACTCCGGCGATTCGGCCTGTTCGTTGCCGACCCACAGTCTCAAGCCGGAGGTCATCGCCGAGATCGAGCGCCAGACCAGGGCGCTGGCGCTGGCCCTCGACGTCGGCGGCCTGATGAACGTCCAGTACGCGATCAAGGACGACGTGGTCTTCATCCTCGAGGTGAACCCGCGCGCCTCGCGCACGGTGCCCTTCGTCGCCAAGACCATCGGCGAGCCGGTCGCCAAGATCGCCTCGCGCGTCATGGCCGGCGAGGCGCTCGCCTCCTTCGGTCTGAAGCCGAAGAAGCTCGACCACATCGCGGTCAAGGAAGCCGTCTTCCCCTTCGCCCGCTTCCCCGGCGTCGACACCGTGCTCGGCCCGGAGATGAAGTCGACCGGCGAGGTCATCGGCCTCGACCGCGACTACGCCATCGCCTTCGCCAAGTCGCAGCTCGGTTCTGGCACCCGCGTGCCGACCGGCGGCACGGTGTTCATCTCGGTGCGTGACGAGGACAAGGATCGCATCCTGCCGTCGATCCGCGCCCTGGTGGAGACCGGCTTCCAGGTGATCGCCACCTCCGGCACCCAACGCTATCTCGAGACGCAGGGCGTGCCGGCGACCAAGATCAACAAGGTGCTGGAAGGCCGACCACACATCGTCGACGCGATCAAGAACGGCGGAGTGCAGCTGGTGTTCAACACGACGGAAGGTGCGCAGGCACTCGCCGACAGCCGTTCGTTGCGTCGCGCCGCCCTCTTGCACAAAGTCCCCTACTATACGACCCTCGCGGGAGCGATCGCCGCCGCGGAGGCGATCGTCGCCTATGCCGGCGGGGAACTCGAAGTCCGGCCGCTGCAGGCCTATTTCCCCGACGTCGCCTGAGGGGGCGGAACGCGGAGGCGGTGGCCGGAGGCGCGGGAGGGCGTCCCGGTGGCGAGGTGATACCGGGGGGACGGATCGGCCGCCGGCCGAACCCCGAAATCGGAGAGACGAGCGACCACCGCCGAGAGGCGGCGGTCGTGAAGTCCTTTTTGTCCACGACGTCCGGCGAGCCCGGACGCCAGAGAAAAAGGGTCCTGACCCATGGAGAAGATCCCGATGACCGCGGGCGGCTACGCCGCTCTCGAGGCCGAGCTGAAGATGCGTCAGCAGGTCGAGCGCCCGCGCATCATCCAGGCGATTTCGGAAGCGCGCGCCCACGGCGACCTTTCGGAGAACGCCGAATACCATTCCGCCAAGGAGCAACAGAGCCACAACGAGGGCCGCATCGCCGAGCTCGAGGACAAACTCGGCCGGGCCGAGGTCATCGACGTCTCCAAGCTCGGCGGCACCAAGATCAAGTTCGGCGCAACGGTGACCCTCATCGACGAGGACACCGAGAAGGAGACGCGCTACCAGATCGTCGGCGACATGGAAGCCGACGTGAAACAGGGCCGCATCTCGATCTCCTCACCGATCGCCCGCGCCCTCATCGGCAAGACCATCGGCGACACCGTCGAGGTCATGGCCCCCGGCGGCGCCCGCTCCTACGAAGTGACGGGCGTGAAGTTCGCCTGAGCGACGCGGCACCCCACCCGCTTCCACGGCGGCGAGGCCTCCTCGCCGCCGTTCGCGTGTCCGTGTCGCCGTCCCGGAGGATCCCGCCGCTTCAGCGCGTCTCGCCCGCGGCCTGTTTCAGCGCCGGTGCGAACAGCGGCGCCACCGCCGCCGCGCCGGTGGCGCTCAGATGATCGTCGTCGGAATAGAGGATCCGTCCGTCCTCGACGATCCGACAGCGGCCGGTTCCGCACAGGAGATCGGCCGGCTCGACGATCTCGACCCCCGGCCGCGCCACACCGGCCGCGGCGAAGAGATCGCGGATCTTCTTCTGTCGCGCCTCGTAGGCGGCGCGATCGGGCGTCACCGGCGGCGTCCAGCCGAACCGTTTCGCCGCTGCGAGCACCGTCGGCACGTCGAAGCCGATCTCGGGCACCGAGAACAGCACCACCACCCGCCGCCCCTTCAGCGCGTCGAACGTCGCCCGGAGCCCCGCCTCGACCTCCGCCGCCAACTGGTCCCGTGCCACTTCGTGGCCGTCGCGGGCGTAGCGCAGATCGGCGACGTGTTCGTGGCCGAAGGAGGCCGGCGGCAGCATCACGCCCCATCGCGCCACCACCAGCACCGTACCGATGTTCTCTTGGGCGATGCGCTTCATGGCCCAGTCGAGATGCGCGGCGCAGTGCCAGTTGCCGGCCCCGTATCGCTCCAACCCGAGGAGCGGCGGACAGGCGACGCGCCCGAGATAGAGCCCCTTGGCGCCCTCGCCCTTCGCCACGTCGCCGATCGCCGCGGCGAGCGCTCGCGAATGGCTGTCGCCGATCACCGCGAAGCCGTAGCGTGTCGGCGCACCCGCGCCGATCTCGCAGGGCGGCAGGTCCTTGGCCATGGCGGTGCGGCTGCGCCGGCACAGCCGGTCGATCGCCGGCGGATCGGCGGCGACGTCGGCGATGGCGCGCACCTCCGGTGACAGCCGCCCCGGTAGGCCGCGCCCGGCGAACCCGGCGACGCCGGCGCCGACCAGTACCAGACTGAGGGCACTCGCCACGACGAACAGTCGCGAGCGGGCGGCGAGCCGCCGCCGCGCCCGGATCGGCGCCTCGACCACCACCAGCGTTCCCCAGGAAAGGAGCACGGTGAGGCCGAAGATCGCCGCCGCCTCGAGCGGGGCGAGCGGACGGCCGAGGACCTGGACCGAGAAGACGATCAGCGGCCAGTGCCACAGATACATCGGATAGGAGATCCGCCCGATGAAGACGAAAGGGCGGGTGGCGAGCAACCGATTGGCAGGGCTGCCCTCCGCCACCATGACGCCGCAGGCGCCGACCACGGGCAGGATCGCCACCCAACCGGGGAATGCCATGCTCTCGTCGATGAGGAAGCACGAAGCGGCGACCATCGCCAACCCACCGACCCCGACGACATCGCGCAGACGCGTCGGAACCGCGGTGCGATGCAGGGCCAACAAGGAGCCGAAGCCGAGCTCCCAGAAGCGCATCGGCAGGAGGAAATAGGCCTGCCCCCAGTCGACCACCCCGGCGACGATGCTCGCCACCAGCGACGCCGCGACGACGGCGAGGAGAAGCACCAGCCGGTTCCAACCCATCCGCCGTGCCGCGATCAGCAGCCACGGGAAGACGATGTAGAACTGCTCCTCGACGCCCAGCGACCAGGTGTGGAGCAGCGGCTTGGTGATGCTCGCCGCGTCGAAATAGCCGTCCTCGCCGAGGAACATGAAGTTGGCGGCGAACAGCGGCGTCGCGATCAGGGTGCGCGCGAAGGCGAGGAACTCGCGCGGCATCAGCACCACCAGGGCGCCGAGGAAGGTCGCCGCCAGCATGACGATCAGCGCCGGATAGATGCGCCGGATGCGCCGCTCGTAGAAGCCGGCGAAGGTGAACTCGCCGGCATCGACCTCGCGCGCGATGATCGAGGTGATGAGAAAGCCGGAGATGACGAAGAACACGTCGACGCCGACGAAGCCACCGCTCATCGTCGTCATGCCGAGATGGAACAGCATGACCACGGTGACCGAGACGGCGCGCAGGCCGTCGATGTCGGGCCGGTAGGAGAGCGACGCGCTCATCGGCCGCCCTCCCCGCCCGCGAACAGTGCCGGCAACCGCGCCTCGAGCGCTGCGGCGATCTCGTCACGATGATCGGTGGCGATCGGGGTGAGGCGCAGGAGCGTCGCGACGAGGTCGTCGGCATTCGCTCCGGCGATCGCCGCGACCGCCATCGCCCCGCCGTCGACCAGCGTGCCGACGATGTCGTCGACCAGTGTCGGCTCGAAGTCGCGAGGCCGCAGTGCGACCACCCGCCGCTGCGCCGCCACCGCCTCCGACATCATCGACACCGAATCCTCGGTGACGATCAGCGCGTCCGACGCGAAGATGTCGCCGACCGTACCCGATCCGGCGCGGCGCCAGTCGACGAAGCGCTCGACCACCCCCTGCCGTTCGAGCGCGGCGAAGCGATCCGATCCCGCGTCGCCGGTGCGCCGCGAGTTGCCGACCCGCCACGTGACCCCGAAGCGCGCCCGCATCTCGACGACGAGACGTTCCACGTCGTCCCAATCTTCGGTCGAGAAGCGGTGCGAATGGGCGTCGCCGCCGAGGAGCAGGCCGAGCGTCGCCCCGGAGAGATCGCCGACACCGGTGAGCGGGCGCGGCCGCGGCAGTTTCTCCGGCTCGACCAGACAGGGCACCGGGGTCAGCGCCGCGTTGGGGAGTGCGGCGTAGGACCGCACCGAGACCAGCATGAGGTCGATCTGCGGGGTCGTCGGCACGCCGCGGCCGAGGCCGGAATAGACGTAGGGAACGCCGAAATGGCGCTTGAGCAGCAAACCGACGCCGATCGCCGGCCGCCCCGAGCCGACGATCACGTCCGGCCGCGCCAGCCGTGCGGCGTCGATACCGTAGAGATGTTTCAGCCAGAAGGCCGGAGCGAAGAAGCGGAAGGAATTCACCCCGAGTTGGCGCAGCGCCGGCGGTACGAACCAACGCGGCTTCACCTCGAGCCGCTCGACGCTCGCCGCCCGCATCCGCCCGATCACATGCGCCACGCCCTCGGCCTGATGTCGATGGCCGGGCTTGTTGATCAAGAGGACGAGGATGCGGAGCGGAGCCATGGCCGGCGGCGGTCTCGGTGGCGTGAGGCCGGCGGGCCGGCCCGCTGCTCATAAGCCAAAGCGGCGGAGGGATAAAGCACTCGATCACCGCCCGCCGGTACCATCGGCGCCCCGGCCGCTCAGCTCTCCGGCGTCCATATCACGTCGGAGATGCGCGGCGCGCCGAGCGCCAGCATCACCAACCGGTCGAACCCCGCCGCGATACCGCTCGTCGCCGGCATGATCGTCAGGGCGGCGAGGAAATCGGCGTCGATCGGGTAGCGCTCGCCGTAGATGCGCTCCTTCGCCTCCATCTCGACCTCGAAGCGGCGGCGCTGTTCCACCGGATCGGTGAGTTCGCCGAAGGCGTTGGCGAGTTCGACGCCGCACGCCCACAGCTCGAAACGCTCGGCGACCCGTGGATCGTGCGCGCAGGGGCGGGCGAGCGCCGCCTCCCGGCTCGGATATTCGCACAGGATCACCGCACGTCCGTCGCCGAGCGCCGGCTCGATCCGCTCGGCGAGGATGCGCGAGAACACGTCCGACCAGCCGTCGTCGTCGTCGACACGGATACCGTTGGCCGCGGCGAGGGCCGCCAGGGTGTCACGGTCCGGCTCCGCGGTCGGGTCCTGCGGCAAGGTGGCGAGAAGATCGATGCCTGCGTGGCGCGCGAAGGCCTCGGCCACGGTGAGCCGCTGCGGCTCCAGGAACGGATCGCAGCGGCGCGAGCGATGGTCCAAGTGCTTCGTCCCGACCGTCTCGGCCGCGAGCCCGAGGAGATCGGCACAGTCCGCCATCAGCGTCTCGTAGGGGCTGCCGACCCGGTACCATTCGAGCATGGTGAACTCGGTGGCGTGGGTCGGCCCGCCCTCGCGGTTGCGCCACACCCGGGCGAAGTCGAAGATCTTCGTCTCGCCCGCCGCCACCAGCTTCTTCATGGCGAATTCCGGCGAGGTGTGGAGAAAACGCCGTCGCCGCTCGCCGTCGTCACCGGTGATCCAGACGCCGAGGGCGTGGAGATGGGTCTCGTTGCCGGGCGACACCTGCAGGCAGGTGGATTCGACCTCGGTGAAGCCCTGGGCCTCGAAATGTCGTCGGATGGCGCTCTTCACCCGATTGCGGGCGAGGAGCGCCGGGCGGCGGTCGGCGTGGGTGGTGGGATCCCACCAGGGTGTGGCGGCTTTCATGACTTTTCGCTTCCTTCCCGGGCGAAGACGTGAGAGAGGAGACGCCGACGCGTGCGGACCCCTCGGTTCGCGCGACATTTTGTTTTTGCCGATCGAGGTCCGGGACCCATGAGAGTCAATGCGCAGAATCTCCGCAAGGGCAACGTCGTCGAAATGGACGGCAAGCTCTATGTCGTTCTCTCCGCCGAGAGCTTCCACCCCGGCAAGGGCACTCCGACCACGCAGATCGACATGCGCCGCATCTCCGACGGCGTGAAGGTGTCGGAGCGCTGGAAGACCACCGAGCAGGTCGAGCGCGCCATGCTCGACGAGCGCGCCTACGCCTATCTCTACAACGACGACGAGGGCTTCCACTTCATGAACAAGGAGACCTACGACCAGATCGTGGTCCCCAAGGACGTGGTCGGCGACATGGCCGCCTACCTCCAGGAAGACATGGAGTGTCAGGTCTCGATCTACCAGGACGTGCCCGTCTCGATCGAGCTGCCGGCGCGCGTCACGCTCGAGATCGTCGACACCGAGCCGGTGACCAAGGGCCAGACCGCCTCGTCGTCCTACAAGCCGGCGATGCTGTCGAACGGCGTCAAGACCGCCGTCCCGCCGCACGTCGGCATCGGCACCCGCGTCGTGGTGATGACCGCCGACGGCTCCTACGTCGAACGCGCCAAGGACTGACGGCCGGTTCCGCGCAGCGGAACGACGAGCCCCGGTGGGGCTCGGCGAGGCCGGCAGTGCCGAGGCCCGATGAAACGGTCCGGCCCTCAGGCCGGGTCGGAACGGCTCGTTCGAGACCGCAGAGCCCGGCTTCGCGCCGGGCTTTCTCGTCTTCACGTCCGGTCCGGATCAGATCCCCGAGCCTTCCGCCTCTTCCGTCCGGCGCGGGCCGCGGCGGGTGAGGCGGCAGGCGAGGCCGACGAGGTGGTCGGCGCGGGTCTGGAGGGCACCGAGGCGGTCGAGCGTCTCGTCGAGGGCGGCCATTGTCTTCGGCAGGCCTTCCTCCTCGTCGGCGAGGAAGATCGGCAGGAGCCGCACCACCGCCACCGCCAGGGCCGGTGCCCGCAGCCGACCGAGGAGACCGGCGGTGGAGATGCCGGCGCTCTCCAGCAGCCAAGCCTGCGAGCCGCAGGCGAGACGGGCGAGATGACAGGCTAGCACCGGATCGCGCCGCGCCGAGCGCTCCAGCCCGGCGATGCCGGCGCGGTAGGGCACCAGCAGGTCGAAGCGCCGCATCAGCGCGTCGAACAGGCGCTCGCGGCGCGGTTCCTCGGCGAGCGAGGGGTCGTCGGTCTCCAGCACACGCACGTCGATGCGGCGGCAGAAACTCTCCAGGATGGCGAAGGGACCGTCGAAAGCCTTGCGCAGCTCGGCGAGATCGAGCTCGGCCCGCTCGGCGATCTCTGCGAGGCGGATGTCGAGGAAGGCCTTTTCGCCCGCCAGGGCGAGGAGCGCGTCTTCGATCTTCTCGAGGACCTTCTTCGTCGCCATTCCGGCCTCCGTGGATCGCGGCGCCACCATAGTCCGGTCGCGATCGAGATTCCAGCCGGCACGACGCAACGGAAACGGCCGCCCGAGGGGCGGCCGCCGTGACGTTTCGACCGGATGGGCCTCAGTCGAACAGGCTCGACACCGACTGTTCCTGCGCCGTGCGGGCAATCGCCTCGCCGAGCAGCGGCGCCACCGACAGGACGCGGATGTTGGAGGCCGCCTTGATCGCCTCGGTCGGCTGGATCGAGTCGGTGATCACCAGTTCCTTGAGGTTCGACGCCGAGATACGGGTGACCGCACCGCCCGAGAGCACGCCGTGGGTGCAATAGGCCGAAACGTCCTTGGCACCACGGGCGAGCAGCGCCTCCGCCGCGTTGCACAGCGTGCCGCCCGAATCGATGATGTCGTCGACCAGGATGCAGGAGCGACCCGAGACGTCACCGATGACGTTCATCACCTCCGATTCGCCCGGCCGTTCGCGGCGCTTGTCGACGATGGCGAGCGAGGCGTCGATGCGCTTGGCCAGCGCTCGCGCGCGCACCACACCGCCGACGTCGGGCGACACCACCATCACCGTGCCCGGCGCATAGCGCTCCTTGATGTCGCGCATCATCACCGGGGCGGCGTAGAGATTGTCGGTCGGGATGTCGAAGAAACCCTGGATCTGACCGGCGTGGAGATCGATGGTCAACACCCGATCGGCGCCGGCGCGGGTGATGATGTTGGCGACCAGTTTGGCCGAGATCGGTGTGCGCGGCCCCGGTTTGCGGTCCTGGCGGGCGTAACCGAAGTAGGGCAGCACCGCGGTGATGCGCTTGGCCGACGACCGACGCAGCGCGTCGATCATGATCAGCAGCTCCATCAGGTGGTCGTTCGCCGGATAGGACGTCGACTGCAGGACGAAGACGTCCTCGCCGCGCACGTTCTCCTGGATCTCGACGAAGATCTCCTGGTCGGCGAAGCGGCGCACCAGGCAGCTCGACAACGGAATCTCGAGATACCGGGTGATCGCGTCGGCCAGAGCCCGGTTGGAGTTGCCGCAGACGAGCTTCATCGTGAGCCTCTCGACGAGGGCCGGATCGCGGCGGCGCCGGGATCCGGAAAGACGATCGGCGCCAGCGGTCGGCGCCGTGTTCGGCGGCCTTTTATCAAGCCCGCTCAATTCCGTAAACCGATGATCTCGCAGTTGCAGCGATGCGTCGCTCTCAGGTGGCGGCGCGGGTCAGCCATGCCTTGATGGCACGGGTGGCGCGCACCGCCAGACGTTCCTCGGCATCGGTGTCGACCCGCCCCCACGGATCGCCGTCCGAGCCCTTGGCCACCTCCTGCCCGACGATGCGATGCAGCCGCCGCCCCGAGGCGTCGAAGATCTCGTAGGTGAAGATGATGGTGGTCGAGGTCTCGTGGCCGAGAGCGACGAAATGCCCCTGGACGCGATAGGTCGCCGGCTCGTCGAGGCGGTGGACGATCTCGATCCCCGCCTCGGCGGCGCGCCGGCGGAAGGAGTGATAGACGCCGTCGGCGATCGTCACCGGAATGCCGGTGAAGGGCAGCATCTGCACCGAGGCGTGACCGGCGGGCGGCTGCACCGTGAGCGGCGGCAGGCGAGTGCGCCCGGAGATCAGCGACCCGCCGTCCCCGAGCCCGTTCTCGCCCGAGCAGGCGGCGAGGAGACCGCCGGCGAGGGCGAGAACACCCGCCCGCATCAGGAACGATCGGCGGCCGAAGGAGACGTCGGAACGAGGCATGGAAGCACGGCCCTGCGAGAGCATGTCTGGCACCCGTGTCTATCCGAGAACGGCGCGGCGGTCGAGACGTCGACGCGGCCCACCTCGGCGCTCCGTGAGCGCGATCGCCGAGACCAGCCGACCGTAGTCGGGTTCCTGGCGGTGGGTGGTGCGGCGATAGGAGAAGAAGCGGTCCTCGTCGGAATAGGTACAGAGCGCCAGGCTCTCGGCCGTGCCGACGCCCGCTTCCTCCAGTCGCATCAGGATGAAGGCCGGCAGGTCGAACATCGCGTGGCCCGGCCGTTCCGACGGACGGAAGAATTCGGCGTGGCCCGGATCCTCGGCGAGGAAACGCGCCACGAATTCCGGACCGACCTCGTAGGCCGCGGCCGAGATCGTCGGCCCGAGCACCGCGACGATGTCGCCGCGCGCCGCCCCGAGCCGCACCATCGCCGCGACCGTCGCCTCGATCACCCCGCCGATCGCCCCTTTCCAGCCGGCGTGCGCCGCCCCGACCGCCCGTCCGTGCCTGTCGGCGAAGAGGATCGGCCCACAGTCGGCGGTGGCGACCCCGACGGCGAGAGCCGGTCTGCCGGTGACCACCGCATCGGCATGTGGCCCCTCGCCGTGGGCCCACGGCTCCTCGACCACCACCACGTCGGGGGAATGCACCTGATAGGGCATCGCCAGCGCATGATCCTCGACGCCGAGGGCGCGGGCGACGCGGACGCGGTTCTCGATCACCGCGTCGCGCGCGTCCGCCGAGCCGAGCCCGACGTTGAGCGTGGCATAGAGCCCTTCGGAAACCCCGCCGTCGCGGGTGAAGAAGCCGTGGGCGATGCCGGGAAGGGCGGAAAGAGCGTTGGATCGGATCACGGAGCGACGGGTCCCGGTGCGAGTGGAAAACCCGGTGGGGCGATGCCGGGCGGGGTGACGGCGAGTACCTTGAACAGCGAGCCCATCTCCTCCGCCCCGACGAGGCGGTTCACCTGGGAGACGATGTCGGCGCGCGTCGTCTCGTCCTTGTCGGCGCCGAGACGGCCGGCGCGCTCGGCGAGCCCGAGACCGAGGAGGAAATCGCCCTGCTCGACCGGGCCGTGCACCGCGGCACCGGCGCGGATCGCGGCGCCGGCGAGCGCGGTGAAGTCGACATGAGCGGTCAGATCCGCCTCGCCGGGACGGCCGAGCGGATCGACGTAGGTGTGGGCGCGGATCGCCTGGAACGTGTCGCCGAAGGCCGGCCCGGCATAGCCGTAGTCGACGGCGACGACGAGGCCGCGGTCGGTGACCACCCGCTTCGCCAGCGCCGTCATGATCTCGACCCCGACCGGCGACACCTCGAGGATGGCGCCGTCCTGCGGCTCCCCCGCCTCCTTCGGCACGGCCCCCTCGGCGAGCGTCGCCGGGCCGAGGCCGAAGGCGAGACCGCCGGTGTCGTCGAGGCCGACGACCCGCTCGTGCCAGGCGCGACCACGGAATTCGAACTGCCGGATCGGCAGCGCGTCGAAGAATTCGTTGGCGACGACCAGCAGCGGCCCCGCCGGCAACGTGTCGAGACGGTCGTGCCAAGTCGGTCGCAGCGGCTGGTTCGCCAACGTCGCCGCCTGCTTGGCACGCAGACGTGGGCTGGTCTCCACCAGGTGCAGCCGCGCCGCCGCGAAGAAGGCGGGGACACGACGGGCCACCCTCAGGAGATCGGCCATCAACGTGCCGCGGCCGGGGCCGAACTCGACCAGCGCGAAGGGGGCCGGCCGTCCGAGCCGTTCCCAGGTCTCGATCACGAAGGCGCCGATCATCTCGCCGAACATCTGCGAGACCTCCGGCGCGGTGACGAAATCGCCGGCCTGTCCGAAGGGCTCGCGCGCCATGTAGTAGCCGTGCTCGGGATCGCCGAGGCAGGTCCCCATGTAGTCGAAGACCGGCATCGGCCCGTTCAGCCGGACGAGCGCCTTGATACGGTGCTCGAGCGGCGTCGGGCTCATGGGGCGGACCCGGTGCGGCGGGCGCGGCCGAGCGCCCACAGGAGCAGGGCGAGGCCGGCGACGATCATCGGCAGCGACAGGATCTGGCCCATGGTGATGCCGCCCATCAGGTAACCGACCTGAACATCGGGCTCGCGGAAGAACTCGACGACGAAACGCGCCAGCCCGTAGCCGATGGCGAAGACGCCGGCGAGCGCCCCCGGCTTCTTGAAGATCTCCGAGCGGTGGACGAGGTGGGCGACGACCGCGAACAGCACGACGCCTTCGAGCGCCGCCTCGTAGAGCTGGCTCGGATGGCGCGGATCGGGGCCGGCGAAGGGAAAGACCATCGCCCAGGCGACATCGCTCGTCCGTCCCCACAGTTCGCCGTTGATGAAGTTGGCCAGCCGGCCGAAGAACAGGCCGATCGGCGCCGCTGCGGCGAAGAGGTCGAACAGCGTGAGGAAGGAGAAGTCGCGCCGGCGAGCGAAGATCAGCATCACCACGACCGAGCCGAGGAAGCCGCCGTGGAAGGCCATGCCGCCCTTCCACAGCATGAACACCTCGGTCGGATGTTCGAGGTAATGGCCGAGATTGTAGAACAGCACGTAGCCGATGCGACCGCCGAGCACGATGCCGAGGGTCGCCCACAGCACGAAGTCGTCGAGTTCGGCGACGGTCGGCCGGTCGGTCGCCCCCCACAGCCGCGGCGTCTCGATCAGGCGGCGCAGGTACCACCAGCCGATCAGGATACCGGCGATGTAGGCGAGCGCGTACCAGCGGACGGCGAGAGGGCCGAACTGGATCGCGATCGGGTCGATCGCCGGGAACGGCAGGGCGAAGATCGGCATGGTATCGGGATCTCGAAGCGGGGACGCGCGGGAACGGAGTCGGGCGACAGTGGGGGGCGCGGCTTCACCCGTCAAGCGTGGCACCACGACGGGATCGTGAGACCACCACGCGATCGCGGCGAGCATGGGGCAGCCGGCGCCGCGCCCCTTGCGAGCGCCGCCTCGAGACCCCATAACCAGCCGAAAGCCCCTCGGGGCGCACTGCCCGCTCGGAGCGATGCCATGACCCAGACGTCCAACCGTTTCTTCGACGATATCGCCAAGCTCGTCACCGACGCCGCCGGCATGGCACAGGGTGTGGCGAAGGAGGTCGAGACCGCCTTCAAGGCGCGCGCCGAGGGCTTCGTCGCCGACATGGATCTGGTCAAGCGCGAAGACTTCGAGGTGCTGCGCGACATGGCCGCCAAGGCGCGCGAAGAGAACGAGCGCCTCGAGCATCGCATCGCCGCACTCGAAGAGCGGCTCGCCCGGCTCGAAGGCGGCAAGAGCGGCCTCTCCGAGACGCTGATCGCCGGCGATCCCTCCGGCCCCGCCGTCGGCTGAGGCTCATGGAGCGCATCCTCGTCTCCGCCTGTCTGATCGGCTGGCCGGTGCGCTTCGACGGCGCCGCCAGGACCCTGCATCACCCGCTCCTCGCCGAATGGGCAGCCGAGGGGCGCCTGGTGCCGCTCTGCCCGGAGACCGCCGCCGGCCTCGCCGTACCGCGACCGGCGACCGAGATCGAGCCCGGCGCCGAGGCTGCGGCGGTGCTCGCCGGCGAGGCCCGCATCGTCGACGCCGACGGCGGCGATCACACCGCGGCCTTTCGCGAAGGCGCCCGCATCGCCGTGGCGACCGCCCGGGTGCGCGGCTGCCGCTTCGCGCTCCTGACCGACGGCAGCCCCTCCTGCGGCGTCGATCTCGTCGCCGACGGCACCTTCTCCGGCCGCCGACGCGTCGGCGAAGGCGTCACCGCGACGGCTCTGCGGGCCGCCGGGATCGAGGTCTTCGCCGCCACCGACATCGATCGGCTGGCCGCGTGCATCGCCGAAACCACCGCCCGTTCGGCGGAGGACCACTGATTCGTCCACATTTTTCGTGATCCGGCCGAGACGGAACGGTCGCAGCGACCGTCGGTCTCCCTATACTGGGTCACAGAGAATCGCGTCCCCGGGGGGACTTCGTCTCGTCCCGGTGTGTCTCCGTCGCGTTCCCTTCGATCCGGCGTTCTTCGTTCGTCGTCTTCGGTTCGATGGTCTTCCGGAGTGTCCTCCGAGCCGATCGCGTCGGTTCGGGCGTCGCCTGGTGTTCCTGCGGCGCAGGTTCCGATCGATCGGTTCGATCCATCGGCATCCGCGCCCAGCGTCGCGTATCCCCCGTGTCCGGTCGCCCTCACACGCGAGGAACCGCTCGATGAGCCTGATCGAATTGGAAGCCGAACGTCACACCAACCCCGTCGACGTCATCGAACACGTCGCCGCGCTTGAGGATTGGACGTTCGAGCGCTCCGGCGACGACGAGATCACCGTCTCGATCAAAGGTCGCTGGTGTGACTACCACGTCTCCTTCTCGTGGATGGAGGACGTGGAAGCGCTGCATCTGGCCTGTGCCTTCGACCTGAAGGTGACCGAGGCGCGTCGCGCCGAGGTGATGCGGCTGCTCACCCTGGTCAACGAACAGATGTGGCTCGGCCATTTCGACCTGTGGTCCGGCGAAGGGGTGGTGATGTATCGCCACGCCCATCTGCTGGTCGGCGGGGCGGAGCCGTCGGCGCGTCAGGTCGACGCCATGTTGACGTCGGCGATCGACTCCTGCGATCGCTACTATCAGGCCTTCCAGTTCGTCGTCTGGGCCGGCAAGTCGGCTCAGGAGGCGCTGGAGGGCGCCCTCTTCGAGACGATGGGACGAGCATGAGCATCGATCTTCGCGAGGCCACGCCGCTGGTGCTGATCGGCGCCGGCAAGATGGGTGGCGCCATGCTTCTCGGCTGGCTCGATCGCGGCCTGCCACCGGACGGCGTGGTGGTGATCGAGCCGCACCCTTCCGACGAACTGAAGGCCCTCGCCGCGACGCGCGGCGTTCGCCTGGAGAGTACGGCCCCGGCCGGACTGACCGCGCGGGTGATGGTGGTGGCGGTCAAGCCGCAGGTGCTCGACGCCGTGCTGCCGCTTTTCGCCGGGCTGGTCGGGGCGGAGACGGTGGTGGTCTCGGTGGTGGCGGGCAAGACCATCGCCGCCTTCGAGCGCGGCCTCGCCACGACCCGCATCGTCCGCACCATTCCCAACACGCCGTCGCAGGTCGGCCGCGGCATCACCGCCGCCCATGCCGTCGCCACCGTGCCGCCCACCGATTGCGACCTCGTCTCGGTGCTGCTCGCCACCCTCGGCCGGCTCGAATGGGTCGACCGCGAAGACCTGATCGACGTCGCCACCGCAGTGTCCGGCTCGGGGCCGGCCTACGTCTTCCACATGGCCGAAGCGCTGGCTGCGGCCGGAGCGGCGGCGGGCCTCGAACCGGCGCTCGCCACCCGCCTCGCCCGGGCGACCGTGGAAGGCGCCGGCGAACTGCTGTGGCAATCGCCCGAGACCCCGGACACGCTGAGGAAGAACGTCACCTCGCCGGGCGGCACCACCGCCGCGGCACTCGCCGTGCTGATGGGCGAGGACGGGCTGACGAAGCTGATGACCGAAGCCGTCGCCGCCGCGGCGAAGCGGTCGCGCGAACTCGCCGGGTGAGACCGATTCCGGTCGGTCGAGCCGGAGGTCGCGCGGATCGCGCCCCCGGCGCACCGATCGTGCTCCCGGCGCGCGGCCTCACCGGCCTCCGGCCACGTGGACCCGCCAGCTTCCCCCCCGCGTGATCTCGGTCGCCCCGGCGACGGCATGGGCCTCGCAGAGGAAGGCGGAGACCTCCGTGCCGTCGGCGAGCCGCACCTTGCCGATGCCGAGCGGTGCCGGGATCGCCGCGACGAAGGCGCTCGCCGCGGCCGGCGGCAGCCCCCACACCTCGATCTCCAGCCCCGGCCCGACGAACCCCGGATCGCGGATCATCCCCGGTTTCGCCGGTATCGTGTCGGGCAGCACGAACATGCGGTAGTCGGGCGCCGTCCGCGTCGCCTTCAGGAGCACCCCGCCGACGCTGGTCAGTTGGCCGTTGAGCGGCATGCCCGTCAGATGCGCCCCGACCACCCCGATCGCGACCAGCCCCTCGGCGTCGGGGGCGAGCGGGGTGCCGGGGAGCGTGCCGTGGCGGTCGACGCCGGGGCCGGCGCCGAGGGCGCGGTGCAGCCGGTCGCCGAGTACGGCCAGGGCCTCGTCGGTGAAGGCCGGGCCGATCAGGGTGACGCCGGCGGGAAGCCCGTCGGGACGGAAGCCGGCCGGAACGGCGATGGCGGCACAATCCAGCAGATTGACGAAGTTGGTGTAGCGGCCGAGGGTCGAGTTGAGGGCGATCGGGTCGGCCCGCATCGCCTCGACCGTGTGGATGGTCGCCGCCGTCGGCAGCAGCAGCAGGTCGACCTTCGCCCATTCGGCGAGTGTCTTCTGACGCAGTCCCTCCAAACGGTAGAGCCCGCGGAAGGCGTCGACCGCCGTGTGGTCGGTCGCCCCGGCGATGATCTTCTCCACCGTCGGATCCATCTCCGCGGCGTGAGCGGCATGGAAATCGGCGACCGCCGCCAGTCGCTCGGCGATCCACGGGCCGCCGTAGAGGAGATCGGCACTCTCGCGGAACGGCGCGTAGTCGATCTCGACCGCGGTGCCGCCGAGTCCGGCGAGACGCGCGATCGCCGCGTCGTAGAGCGCCTCGGTGGCACGATCGCCGAAGAACTCGCGTTCGGCCGCGGCGAGCACGCCGAAGCGGAAGCCGACGAGCGGCAACGGCCGGCGCTCCGGAACACGCGAGAACGGATCGCGCGGATCGTAGCCGCGCATCACCGCGAGCACCGCCGCGACGTCGCCGGCGGTCGCGGCGAAGACGGTGATGCAGTCGAGGCTGCGGCAGGCAGGGACGAGGCCGGTCGACGACACCAGACCACGGGTCGGCTTGACTCCGACGAGATTGTTGAACGCGGCGGGCACGCGCCCCGAACCGGCGGTGTCGGTGCCGAGTGAGAAGGCGACCAGTCCGCTCGCCACCGCCACCGCCGAACCCGACGACGAGCCGCCGGAGATGTAGGCCGGATCGAACACCGACCGCGGCGCACCGTAGGGCGAGCGGGTGCCGTTCAGGCCGGTGGCGAACTGGTCGAGGTTGGTCTTGCCGACGACGAGCGCCCCCGCCGCCTTCAACCTCGCCACCACCGCCGCGTCGGCCGCCGGTTCGTGGGCGAAGGCGGGACAGGCGGCGGTGGTCGGCAGGCCGGCGACGTCGATGTTGTCCTTGATCGCGCAAGGGATGCCCCACAGCGGCCGGGCCGGATCCGGGTGCGTGCCCAGCGCCCGTGCCGCCGCACGCAACGCCTCGTCCGGGAAACAGGAGATCCACACCGCCGGATCGGCGCCGGCATCGATCCGGGCGATCACCTCCTCGATCACGTCGAGCGGCGTGAAGGCACCCGAACGATAGCCCTCGGAGAGGGTGGTGAGGTCGAGGACGGGGGGAAGAGTCATGGTCGGACCTCGAATCGGGGGACGGGACGTCAGGAGCGGCTCTTGCGGCCTTCGAGATCGCGACGCAGCTCGGTGAGGAAGGGAATGCCGGCATATTGATCGGCCTGAACGTGGTCCCAGGCGACGCCGGTCGGATCGGGATGAGCGGTGCGGGTCTCGATCAGTTCGGTCGGCGTGGCGATCCAGTCGAGCGGCTGGTCGTGGCCGAGCATGACGAGGCGATCGTCGTCGACCACTTGGAGGTCGTGCACCGTGGTGACGATCGGGGCGTGGTCGGGGACGAGCCCCAGTTCGCGGAAGATGCCGAGTTCGAGATCGGCGAAGCCGCCGCCCTTGCCGGTCCGCCCGCCGGCCCGCGTCACCGCCACGCAACCGACGACGATGAAGTCCATCGGTCTCATCTCGCGGAAGTCGACGGGTTCGCCCACTTCGACGAAGACCTCGGAGCGCGCCGCGTCGGCGAAGGCGATGCCGCGCCGGGCGAGGTCTTCCGGGTCGAGCGCGACGAACGGAAAGGGCTTCACCAGTTCCGGCACCGGCGCATAGAGCAACTTGCCGGCTTCCAGCGCCTTGCGGCGGATCGGAATCTGTGCCGGATCGGGGTTCGCCTTGACGACGCGAGCCGTCTTCCAGGGAAGAAGCGTCGTCAATTGGGCCGCCGCGGCCTCCGCCCCGACGAAGTTCGGGATGCGGCTCCACGGACAGCCGATGCCGGCGCCGCTCGCCTCCAACGCCGCCCACACCGACCGGCGCAGCCCGTCCTTGGTCTCGTTGCGGCCCTTCCAGCGTTCCTGCCCCTCGGCCATGCCGCCCTCTCCCGGGTTCATTCGTCGATGATCGAGACATGCGCCGCGGCGACCTTCCAACCGTCGGCGAAGCGCACCCAGGTCTGCATCTGCCGGCCGACCTTCCCGGGCGCCGAAGCGCGGCGGAACAGGGTCGCGGCGGTGGCGACGTCGCGGCCGAAGGTGGTGATGACCGTTCGGTCGAGATCGCGGGGAAGATCGACGGCGACGAAGTCGCGGCGGAACGCGGCGAGCTCCTCCGGCCCGTGTTGCATGTCGGCGATGCCGTAGCGGACGACGCGCGCGTCCTGCCAGAAGAGCCGGGCGAGTTCGTCGGTGTCGTTGGCGACGAAACCGGCCTCATAGGCTTCGAAGATCGCCGTCACCTCCGCCACCACCTCGGGGATGTTCACCTCCATGCTCACGCCCCCTTCGCCGCCGCGACCCCCGCCTGCAGCGCCGCGAACGGCGCCGCCCAACCGACGATGCCACCTTGCGCCACGATCATCTCGATCGCCGCCGCCTTGAATTCGGGGAAGTAGCTCTCGGTGGCATCGGTGATCAGCAGCCCGTCGTAGCCGCGATCGTTGGCCTCGCGCATGGTGGTCTGGACGCAGACCTCGGTGGTCACTCCGGCGAAGATCAGGTGGGTGATGCCCTTGATCCTGAGCACGTCACCGAGCGAGGTGGCGTAGAAGGCCCCCTTGCCGGGCTTGTCGATCTCGATCTCGCCGGCGAGGGGCGCCAGTTCGGGCACGATGGCATTGCCCGGCTCGCCGCGCACCAGGATCCGCCCCATCGGGCCGGCGTCGCCGATACGCAGCGAAGGCGCACCGCGCGTCCGCTTCGCCTCCGGGCAGTCACACAGCGTCGCGTCGTGGCTCTCGCGGGTGTGCACGACGGTCCAGCCCTCGGCCCGCGCCAGGCCGATCAGCTTCGCCACGATCGGCACGATCGCCGTCAGTCGCGACACGTCGTTGCCGAGGGTCTCGCCGAAGCCACCGGGCTCGACGAAATCGCGCTGCATGTCGATGACCACCAGCGCTGTGGTCTCGGGCGGGAACGAATAGGCGAAGGGACGGGCGTCGACGGTGATCATTCAATGGCCTCCCGCCATGGCATGACCGATCGCGGTGCGGTCGGTCGCCCCGATCGGGGCCTGCAGGGTGATCCGTCCGCCCGACATGACGGCGACGCGATCGGCGAGTTCGAGGATCTCGTCGAGATCTTCGGAGACCAGCAGCACCGCCGCGCCGCGATTGCGCTGCTCGAGGATCTGGGTGCGGATCTCGGATACGGAGGCGAAATCGAGGCCGAAACACGGGTTGGCGACGATCAGCACGTCGACGTCGCCGGAGAGTTCGCGGGCGAGCACGGCGCGCTGGACGTTGCCGCCGGAGAGGTTCTCCATCGGCTCCTCGGTCGATGGCGTCTTGACCCGGTAGCGGTCGATCAATTCGCGCGCCTTCTTCCGCATCGGTCCCGGCGACAACCACCAGCCGAGCGAGGTGATCGGCGGCTTGTCGAAGGTGCGCAGCGCGATGTTCTCGGCGACCGTCATTCGCGGCACGGCCGAGTTCCGGAGCGGTTCCTCCTGGAGGGAGAACACCTTCAGCCGATCCATCTGGTCGCGCACCGGCTCGAAGCCTTGGCCGCGCACCAGGATACGGCCGTCGTCGAGATCGCGCTGCCCGGAGAGCACCTCGATCAGTTCCGACTGACCGTTGCCCGACACCCCGGCGATCCCGACGATCTCGCCGGCATGGACCTTGAGATCGACCGAGGTGACCGCCGGCAATCCGTCGTCGTCCGAGGCGTAGACCGCCGAGAGATCGAGCACCACCGAGGTCTGTCCGTGCTCGAGGCGGGCGGCGCGCTCACGGATCGCGGTGTCGCCGATCATCGCCCGCGCCATCTCGTCGGTGGTCATCTCGCCGACGAGACCACCGCCGACCAGGCGCCCACGCCTGAGGATCGAGACCTCGTCGGCGTAGGCGGTCACTTCGCGGAACTTGTGGGTGATCATCAGGATGGTGAGTTCGCCGCGCTGCGTCATGCCCTTGAGCAGCGACAGCATCTCGTCGGCCTCGTCGGGGGTTAGCACCGAGGTCGGCTCGTCGAGCACGACGAAGCGGCGGTCGAGATAGAGTTGTTTCAGGATTTCCAGCTTCTGCTTCTCGCCGGCCGAGAGATTGGCGACCGGCGTCGCCAGCGGCACCCGGAACGGCATCCGCGCCATGAAGTCCTCGAGCGCCAGGATCTCGTGGGCCCAGTCGATCACCGCCGGGCAATCGGGCCGCGACACCACCAGATTCTCGGCGGCAGTCAGCGACGGCACCAGAGTGAAGTGCTGATAGACCATGCCGAGCTTGGCATCCGACGCCTCGCGCGGATTCCGGATCGCCGCCTCCTGCCCGTCGACCAGCATCTCGCCGCGAGTCGGCTGATAGAAGCCCATCATGCACTTGACCAGCGTCGACTTGCCGGCGCCGTTCTCGCCGAGAAGGGCGTGCAGGGTACCGGGACGCACGCGGATCGACACGTCCTCGAGCGCGACGAGCGACCCGAAGATCTTGGTCATGCCGACCGTCTCGACGCCGATCGCGCGGCCCCCCGTCTCGCTCATGCGATCGCCTCCAGGAGCTGTTTCGAGGTGGCGACCGCGCCGAAGACGCCGCCCTGCATCTTGATCATGTCGATCGCCGCGAGGTGGTTCTCGAGCTTGGTGGCGCCGCAGCAGTCTTCGAGCAGCAGGCACTCGAAGCCGCGATCGTTGGCCTCGCGCATCGTGGTGTGGACGCAGACGTCGGTGGTGATGCCGGTCAGCACGATGTTGCGGATACCGGCGAGCCTGAGGATCAGCTCGAGGTCGGTGGCGCAGAACGAGCCCTTGCCGGGCTTGTCGATGATCGGCTCACCCGGCATCGGCGCCAACTCGTCGATGATC
Organism: uncultured Alphaproteobacteria bacterium; assembly: GCA_937864925.1. Lineage (GTDB taxonomy): Bacteria > Pseudomonadota > Alphaproteobacteria > Rhizobiales > Ancalomicrobiaceae > CALBKH01. The sequence continues at coordinate 21,862 of CALMFH010000227.1, forward strand.
TCCCAGCCGGGTTCGCCGCGCACCAGGATCTTGCCGCACGGACCGGGATCGCCGATCCCGGCGCCGATCCGCTGCGACCGCCAGCGCTTGTTGGCCGGTAGGTCCGCGAGATCGGGGCGATGGCCCTCGCGGGTGTGGATGACGTGGAAGCCCTTGGCGCGGAACGTCGCCAGCACAGCCTTGATCGGCTCGATCGGCGCGCGGGTGAGACTGAGGTCGTAGCCCATCGTGTCGACGTAGCCGCCCGGCCCACAGAAGTCGGTCTGCATGTCGATGATGATCAGCGCGGTGTTCGACGGCTCGAGATCGCCGTCGAAGGGCCAGGGATAGGGATCGGCGGCGAGCGTCGGCATGGGCGGGATCCTCACTTGGTGATCGACAGTTCGCCCGGCGCACCCTTGAGCGACCGCTTCGACGACGACGAGGCGATCAGGATGGCGAGCGTCAGGATGTGCGGCGCGGCGTTGAAGAAGTGGTAGCCCTGGGAGATGCCGACCGACTGCAACGCCGGCCCGAGCGCCCCGGCGGCGCCGAAGAGCAGCGCGGCGGCGACGCACATCAGCGGGTTCCAGCGCGAGAAGATGACCAGCGCCACCGCCATCAGCCCCTGGCCGGAGGAGAGCCCCTCGTTCCACGAGCCGGGGTAGTAGAGCGACAGGAACGCCCCGCCGACCCCGGCGAGGAAGCCGCCGATCGTGGTGGCGACGAAGCGGACGAGATCGACCGACACGCCCATCGCCTTCGCCGTCGCCGCGCTGTCGCCGGTCATCCGCACGATCAGGCCGAAGCGGGTGTTGGCGAGCGCCCACCACAGGACGACGGCGAGTGCCAATCCGATGAAGAACAGCGGGTTGATCTGCAACGCCACCTTCAACTGCGGATCGGAGGTGAGGAAGCCGAAGTCGATCGCCTGCAGCCGCGGCGCCGTCGGCTGGATGAAGCCCTTGCCGAAGAAGAAGGCGAGGCCGGTGCCGAACAGCATCAGGGCGATGCCGATGGCGATGTCGGAGACCTTGGGCAGCCGGCAGAAGAAGCCGTGCGCCATGCCGAACACCGAGCCGGCGAGACCCGCGGCGAGGACCCCCGTCCACGGGCTCCCCGACAGGTAGGAGACGGCGTAGGCGCTCATCGCCCCGAAGACGAGTGTCCCCTCGAGCCCGAGATTGATCCGCCCCGACTTCTCGGTCAGCGCCTCGCCGAGACTGACGAACAGGAACGGCGTCGAGACCCGCACCGCGCCGGCGAACATCGCCACCGCCACGGTGGTCAAGGCATCGCTCATCGACGGCCCTCCGGCTTCAGGAACGGGATGCGGCCATAGACCGTCTCGGAGAGCAGGATGGTGAGGAAGATCAGCCCCTGCAGCACCTGCACCGTGGCGTCGGGCAGCCCCATCCGCCGCTGGATCAGACCGCCCGCCGCCGCGAGCCCGCCGAACAGCACCGCCACCGGCGGGATGGCGATCGGATTGTGGCGGGCGAGGAAGGAGACGAGGATGCCGGTGAAGCCGTAGCCGGCGACCAGCGAGGCGTTGGCCTTGCCGAGGATCGCCGCCACCTCGAAGAACCCGGCGATGCCGGCGGCGGCCCCGGCGAGCGCACAGGCGGCGATCATCAGCCGTCCGACCGGCAGACCCTGGGCGCGGGCGGCGCGGACGTTGCCGCCGGTGACGCGGGCGGCGAAGCCGAAGGTGGTGCGGGTCATCAGCACATGGGCGGCGATCGCCAGCACCACACCGAAGGCGAGGCCCCAGTGGACCTCGAGCCCGGGGATGACGCCGATCATGTTCTCCGAGCCGATCGGCGTCGTCGACGGCTTGTTGGGGTCGGCCGGCGAGCGCAGCGCGCCCTCGACGAAGAAGTTGAGGATCGCCACCGCGATGTAGAACATCAACAGCGACGAGATCGTCTCGTTGACGGCGCGGGCATGGCGCAGCGCTCCGACGAAGCCGATCCAGGTTGCCCCGGCGAGCGCCGCGGCGACGAACATCACCGGCAGGATCACCCACGCCGGCGCCACCCCGAGGAACGGCAGCGCCACCACCGCCGCGGCGAAGCCGCCGATCACCAATGCACCCTCGCCGCCGATGATCATCAGGCCCAGCCGGGCGGGAAGCGCCACGGCGAGCGCGGTGAAGATCAGCGGTGCGGTGCGGGTCAGCGTGTTCTGCCAGGAGAAGGCGGTGCCGAAGCCGCCGCGCCACAACAGTTCGAAGAAGGTCTGCGGCGATTTGCCGAGGGCGACGAGGAAGACCGAGAACAGCCCGACCGCCACCGCCACCGCCGCGATCGGCACCAGCACCGCCTCGACGGAGGCGAGGATCACCCGGCGTCGGGCCGAGGCATCGGCGGTCGGCAGGGCGGTGGTCGCGTCGACTGCGGTCAAGGGCGGATCTCCCGGCGGCGGAGGAGCGAAGCGGTGATGCGGCTCGGCGATGCGGTCGCGCGGTCCGGCGGCGCCGTCCCGCGGTTCGATGCGGACGCGGGGCCCGATCGGCGGCTCCACGACCTGCGGCGTTGCGACGGCCCCACGAGGGACCGGCATTGCGGTCCCCCGAATGGGGCCGGCGTTCGTCGCCCCACGAGGGGCCGGCGTTCGTCGGCGTCGCGTCGGCCCCCTCCCTTCTCCCCTCGCGGGAGAAGGTGCCCCGAAGGGGCGGATGAGGGGGCGCCGCGAAGCGGCAACCGGGAGGCGGCGGCGACCGATGCAGCCGGCGGAGAGGCCGAGCCACCGCGCCCGGACCGGCTCCGGACCCCGCCGCGGAGGAGGTGTCGCGGCGGGGACCGGTGGTCGGGGCCCGATCAGGTGATCGAGCCGATGACGCCCTCGACGAGGTAGTTGGTGGTCTCCAGGAAGACGTCGTAGTTGTCGATGATCTTGCCGGCGGGGACGACGACGTTGCCCTTGTTGTCCTTCAACTCGCCGGCGACGTAGGGCTTGTTGGCCTTGAGGTCGGCGATCGCCGCGGTCGCGGCCGCCTTGGCGGCGTCGCTGGCGGCGGGGCCGAAGGCGGTGTTCTGGACGTAGTCCTTGTCGTAGCCGCCGCGCTCGAAGTTCGGCAGCTTCTCGCCCTTGGTCAGCAGCGCCGCGAAGTTCTTGTAGATCGTCTCCCACTTGTACTCGGCGCCGGTGATGAAGCCCTTCGGCGCCAAGGCCTTCTGCGAGGCATTGTGGCCGCAGCTCATGATGCCGCGCTTCTCGGCCGTCTCGATCACCACCTTCGGGCTGTCGACATGGCAGGTCAGTACGTCGCAGCCGGCATCCGCCAGCGCGTTCGCCGCTTCCGCCTCGCGCACCGGGAGCGCCCAGTCGCCGGTGAAGATCACCTGCACCGTCGCCTTCGGGTTGACCTTGCGGGCGCCCATGGCGAAGGCGTTGATGTTCTGCAGCACCGACGAGATCGGCTTGGCGGCGATGAAGCCGAGCTTGCCGGTCTTGGAGGAGAGGCCGGCGGCGATGCCGTCGACGTAGTGGGCCTGATGCAGATAGGCGTAGTACGACCCGGCGTTCGACGGATGTTTGTCCTTGCTCCACAGGCCGATGGCGTGGCGGAACTCGATGTCGGGGAACTTCTTCGCCATCTCGACCATGTGCGGGTCGAAGTAGCCGAAAGAGGTCGCGAAGATCAGCTTGGCGCCGTCGAGCTTGATCATCGATTCCATGGTCTTCTGGACCGCCACCGTCTCCGGCACGTTCTCCTCCTCGACCACGGTGACGCCCGGCACCTTCTTCAATTCGCTCGCCGCCACCGCATGCGCCTGGTTCCAACCGAAGTCGTCGCGCGGGCCGACGTAGATGATGCCGATGGTCAAACCCGCCGCCGCGGCGCGCTCGATGCCCATCAGCGGCGCGGTGACGAGGCCGGCGGCGGCCGACTTCAGGAGGGTACGACGGGAGAGCAGGATCCTGGACATGCGAGCCCCTTTCGGTTCGGTCGGTCGCGAATTGTATGCAATGCCGACGTCTCGCTTTCTCCCGTGGCAATCGATGTGCCAAACGGCTCAGAGGTTCGGTTGCCGAAGAAAATCATCTTTTCATGACAATGAATTGTGTCGAAATTCGACGGATCGCTCGCTCCTTCCGTCGTCGCCCGACACGGCGCCGAACCGCCGCCTCCGCCTGCCGAACGTTCACCGACACGGAGCAGAATGCCTAATATTTGACCGTTATATACAATCTGGGCAACCACCATTCGAGGCGCTCTTGCGGCCCGGCGGGGCGGCAGCGGGCGAACGGCAGCGCGCGGTTCCGCGCTCCGGCGTCACGCAACAGCACGAATGGACGGTCACGGCGAACGGTGGTTTCGTTCTTGCAAGGTCGACGGTGAGACCCTCCGGGTCGAAGAACGATCGGAGCGATCATGGCGGAAGCGAGAGAGGCGGATCGACGGCGCAATGCCCGGCTCGCGGCGACCCCGCTGCCGCAGATCCGCCGATCGGGAAAGACCCACGCCGAGAGGCTGCGGCTGGAGATCGCCGACGACATCGCCTGCGGTCGGTTGGCGCCCGGCACCGCGCTCGACGAGACCGGGCTCGCCGAGCGTTTCGGCGTCTCCCGTACCCCGGTGCGCGAGGCGCTGCGCGAACTCGCCGCCGCCGGGCTGGTCGAACACCGACCCCATCGCGGCGCCGTCGTCGCCGACCTCGATGCCGAGCGGCTCGATGCGATGTTCGTGGTGATGGCCGAGCTCGAGGCGCTGTGCGCCGGCCTCGCCGCCACCGCGATGACCGCGGCCGAGCGCGCCGAACTCGGAGCGATGCACGAGGCGGCGGCGGAACTGGTACGTCTCGGCGATCTCGTCGCCTACCGCGAGGCCAACGACCGCTTCCACGAGTTCATCTACGCGGCGAGCCACAATCCGTTCCTGGAAGAGACGGTCCTCGGCGTCCGCCGCCGGGTACTCGCCTTCCGCCGCGCCCAGTTCCACGGGCTCGGCCGTCTGGCGGTGTCCCATGCCGAGCACGAGCGCGTCGTCCGCGCTCTGCAACGTGGCGACCGCGAGGCGGCCTCCCGCGAGATGCGGGCGCACCTGACCTCGTCGGGCCGCTCCTTCAACGAACTTCACGACGGCGCCGCGCCGCCGAGATGACCGCAGCCGCGCCGCTCACCCCGCCTCGAACTTCGCCGTCAGCTCCGCATCGATCGCCAGCACCCGCGCCGTCGCCGGGCGCGCCTCGATGCGCGCGACATAGTCCGTGACGGCCGCCACCTGCGGCGCCATGCCGAAACGGGTGAGCCAGCCGAGCGCCGGCCCCCACAGCCCGTCGGCGACGGTGAAGCGCTCGCCGAGGAACCATGGCCCCTCTTCGAGCCGGTCGACCACCGCCGCCATGACGTCGTCGAACGCGCCATAGCCGGCCATCCGCTTCGGTGGATCCGGCCACTTCATCGCCTTCTGCAGCACCGCCGGCTCGACGCAGTTGCCGTAGAAGAACAGCCAGCGCAGGAGCGGCCCGCGCAGCGGATCACCCGGCTGCGGGCAGAGTCCGGTCTCGGGGAAGAGGTCGCCGAGATAGAGGGTGATGGCGCCGAGTTCGGTGACCACCGCGGCACCGTGGCGGATCGCCGGAACCTTGCCCATCGGGTTCAGCGCCAGATAGTCCGGCGCCTTGTGATCTTCGCGGTCGAGCGACAGCGGGTGGAGGTCATAGGGAACGCCCAGCTCCTCGATCAGATGGAGCGTGCAGCTCGAGCGCGTATTCGGCGCGTGGAAGAAGGTGAAGCGGCGGTCGGTCACGGCGTACATCCTCGGCAGATGGCAGGGATGGATATTCGAACATAGCAAGAACATTTGCAAGAGTGGCCGCGATCGAGCGCCGGAAGAAGGCGCGGAAATCCGCCGCGGCCGGCCGAAATCCTTGCGCTCGAACCCCCTCGGTGCTAGAGACCCGCCCGTTCCCACACGCCGACACCCCTGGAGGCAACGTGAGGGACGGCCCTCGTCGCGTCGGACGACGTCACGCGGGTCGGGCGAGGCCGGAGTTCCGGCCTCTTTTCGTTCGAACACTCGAAAGAGGTACACCCATGAGCCGTCAGTCCTACGAGATCGAGGCCACGGTGCGTGAACG
>CALMFH010000228.1 GCA_937864925.1 uncultured Alphaproteobacteria bacterium
TCTGGATCAGCTTGAAGAAGTAGTAGGGGCCGTCGATCTTGTCGATCTCGCCGGTGACGGAATCGCCGACGACGATGCCGGGCCGATAGATCCGCCAAGGCACCCTGCATTCGGCGCGCACCACCTTCTCGGCCTGATGCTTTGAGGCGAAATAGGGGTGATCGAGGCCGGAGGCCTCTTCGAACATGTCCTCGCGGAAGACGCCGTCGTACATACCGGCGGCGGCGATCGAGGAGATGTGGTGGAAGTGTTTCGCCCCGACCGCCTCGGCGAAGCGTACGGCGTTTCGGGTGCCCTCGATGTTGGCGACCATCTCGGCTTCCGGATCGGCCTCGAGATCGTAGATCGCGGCGAGATGGAAGACGTGGTCGACCTTGCCGGCGAGCTCGGCGGTGTCCGCCGCCGAGATGCCGAGTGCCGGTCTGGTCAGATCACCCTCCACCGGTACGGCGCGGCCGGGCTCGACGCCCCAGAAGGCGAGCAGGCGGGCGACACGCTCCTTGGTCGGGCGGCGCATCAGGAAGTGGACGGTGGTCTTCGGGCGCGCGAGCAATGTGCGCACGAGGCGCTTGCCGATGAACCCGCTCGCGCCGGTGACGAAGTAGATCATGGTCGTTTCCCCCGGGGCACTCGCTGTCTGCCGATGGTCGGCAGGTCTCGGCGCCGTTGACCCAGTGTAACCACTGTCCCGCGCGTGAAAAGCCCCCCGGGTGACCGGAAAGCGCGAGCATCGCCGGGGCCGAAGCGGTCACCGCTCACGGCATCGACGTGAATTCGAGGGGGCGCGTGACGATTAGGCGACCGTTTCTAAAAGCATTCGCTATGTTCACGCCATCGAACGAGACGCTCACCCGCGGGGTGACGAGACACGGAACGGAAGGAAAGACATCATGGCCAAGAAGCTCAAAGCTCTCGCCGGTGGTTCGAACGAGACGCAGCTCGCTCAGACCATCAAGGATTCCGCTCATCAGATCTGGCTCGCCGGCCTGGGCGCTTTCGCCAAGGCGCAGGAGGAGGGCACCAAGGTGTTCGAGGCGCTGGTCAAGGAAGGCGAATCCATCCAGAAGCGCACCCGCGAAGCCGCCGAAGACAAGGTCGCCGAGGCCCGCAAGGTCGCCACCGGCACCTGGGACAAGCTCGAGAGCGTGTTCGAGGAGCGCGTCGCCCGTGCCCTCCACAGCCTCAACGTCCCGACCAAGAAGGACATCGATGCGCTGTCGGCTCGCATCGCCGAACTGACCGCCGCCACCAAGAAGCTCTCCGGCACGGCGCAGACCGAGGCCGGCAAGGCCGGTGCGGCGGTGAAGGAAGCGGTAGGTGAGACCGCCGAGGTGGTGAAGATGACCACCAAGAAGGTCGCGGCCTCCGCCAAGACCGTCAAGGACGCCGCGATGAAGGCGGCCGACGAGGTCAAGACGGGTCTCGCCGGTTGACGGCCGCTCGCCCGTGAGTTCGTCTTTCCCGGTGCGGGGGCGGATTCGCCCCCGCCCGGGCGGACGCGTCCCCGCCTGGTCCAGCAACGGAGGGTCGGTGCATGTCACGGCGGCGTCAGCACAAGATCGGTGTCGCTCTGGCGGGGGGCGGTCCTCTCGGTGCCATCTACGAGATCGGTGCGTTGGTCGCTCTGCAGGATGCGTTGCAGGGCATGTCGTTCACCGAATGCGACGTCTACGTCGGCGTTTCCTCCGGCGGTGTGCTCGCCGCCGGTCTGGCGAACGGCCTCACGCCGCGCGACATCCATGCGATGTTCATCGAGAACGACACCTCGGGCGAGGCCTTCGATCCGGAGATCCTGCTCAAGCCGGCCTTCGCCGAATACATACGACGCTTCGCCTCGATCCCAGGCCTCGCCGTCCAGGCGATGGAACACTGGTTCGCAGATCCCTTCTCCAAGGGGTTCTTCGCCTCGTTCCAACGGCTCGGACGCGCCATACCGACCGGAGTCTTCGACAACGTCGGCTTCTCCTCCTTCCTGAAGCAGTTGCTCTCGGTGCCCGGTCGGACCGACGACTTCCGCGAACTCTCCCACAAGCTCTTCCTGGTCGCCACCGATCTCGACAGCGGCAAGGCGATCCCCTTCGGTGCGCCCGGGTGGGATCACGTGCCGATCTCACGGGCGGTGCAGGCGTCGGCGGCGCTGCCCGGCCTCTTCCCGCCGGTGGAGATCGACGGGCGTCACTATGTCGACGGCGCGCTGATGAAGACGCTCCACGCTTCGGTGGCACTGAAGGAAGGGGCGAAACTCCTCCTGTGCGTCAATCCACTGGTGCCGTTCAACGCCGACCTCACCCACGACGACGACGACGGCTGGGGCGAGCGCATCTCGCTGATCGATCGCGGTCTACCGGCGGTGATGTCGCAGACCTTCCGCGCCATCATCCATTCGCGCATGAAGGTCGGCATGGATCGCTACCGCAGCGAATATCCGGACGCCGACGTGCTGTTGTTCGAGCCGGCTCAGGGCGACGCGGAGATGTTCTTCGCCAACGTCTTCTCCTATGCGTCGCGCAAGCGATTGGCCCAGCACGCCTACGAGCGGACGCTCGCCGATCTGAGGCGGCGGCGCGAGCAGCTGCGGCCGATTCTCGCCGCCCACGGTGTGGCGCTCGACGAGGACCTGCTCGATCACGGCCGGCGCCGACCGATCACCGCCGGCTCGCCGCCGATGCGCAAGCTGCCGCCACGCCATCGCGCGGCGATCGACCTCACCCACACGCTCGACCGCCTCGACGCGGCGTTGAAGACCCGCGCCCCTGCCACGTGAGGCAGGGGCGCGAAAATTTCGTCGTTTTCGTCGCCGATCGACGCCGCGCCTGTTGAGTGGCGCGCCGATTCGCGTTTCAGTCGGCGACGTCGCGGAACGAGGGGCCGAAGAGCCGCCGGCGCGACCGGGTGAGGAACGGCCGGCATGGCGCGCAAACCGCAGCGACGGACGAAGGAGCGCATCCTCGAGACCGCGCTGGCGCTGTTCAATCGCCACGGTGAGGGAAGCGTGACGCCGTCGGCGATCGCCGAGGAGATGGGCATCTCCCCCGGTAACCTCCATTACCACTTCCCGTCCAAGCAGAAGATCGTCGAAGCGCTGTTCACCACCTTCCGGGCCGAGATCGAGCACACGCTCGCCGCTCCGGGAACGCGGGCGCCGGACGTCGAGGACGTGTGGTTGTTCCTCCATCTCGTCTTCGAAGCGATCTGGAAATACCGCTTCGTCTATCGCGACATCACCGATCTCGTCTCGCGCTACCGGGTGCTGGAGCGGCAGATCCGTCTGATCCTGGCGCACAAGCAGTCGACCGCGGTGACCATCCTGCGGGGCCTCGTCGCCGACGGCCGGATGTACGCTTCGCCCGCCGACATCGAAGCCCTGGCGTCGAACATGACGCTGATCGCCACCTACTGGCTGTCCTACGAGTATGTCCGCGACCCCCGCCATTGGGACGACGGCGAAGCGCTGGCCCGCGGCGCCTATCAGGTCATGGCGCTCGCCGCACCCTATCTGGCGCCCGAAGGCCGGGCGCTGCTCGATCATCTCGCCGAACGTTACAGAACCTGAGGAGACGCATCATGGCCAAAGCGCGTTGGACCGCCTTCCCACTCACCTCCAAGGACTACGACTACGCCGGGCCGGCTCTCGCCAAGGCCTGGCCGCGGCTGCATCGCGGTGATTGCGAACCCTTTCCCGACGCCGCCGGTCTGAAGGCGTCGGTCGACGCCGCCCCGAAACTGAAGCCGAAGCAGAGCCTCGAGGAGGCGGCGACGATCCTGCAGGACGCCTGGCGCGCCTATCATCGCGGCGACTTCGCCGAGGCGGTCGAGAAGGGCCTGTCCGTGGGGCTTCTCGGCGCCAACGTCGCCAACAAGGCGACCAACATCTACGCCACCTATCTCGAGGACAGCGATACGGCCAAGCTCGAGCTGTTCCAGACCTCGGCGGCACGCGCCGAGGAACTGGCGGCGGCGGCCAAGGGGATGGCGAACGCCCACTATCTCCACGCCCAGGCGCTCGGCCGCTACAGCCAGGGCATCTCGATCGGCAAGGCGCTGGCGCAGGGGCTCGCCAGCAAGGTCCGCGCCAGTCTCGAGGCGGCGTTGAAATGCGCCCCCAAACACGCCGACGCCCACATCGCGCTCGGCACCTACCATGCCGAGATCATCAACAAGGTCGGCGGCATGATCGGCGGGCTCACCTACGGGGCGAGCAAGGACGACGGGGTGAAGCATTTCGAGACGGCGCTGAAGCTCAACCCGGATTCGGCCGTCGCGCGGGTGGAATACGCCAACGGCCTCGTCATGATGTTCGGCAATTCCAAGATGAAACAGGCCGTCGCTCTCTACACCGAAGCGGCGAACATGAAACCAGCCGACGCGATGGAGCGCCTCGACGTCGAACTCGCCAAGGAAGAGCTCGCAGACTGAGATCCGTCGCACGGAAGGCTCGGCCGGGTCATCCGGCCGGGCGACGGCGTCTTACCGGGCTCATGAAATTCGGACTCGTCCGAATTCCACGAGCGTTACGGCCCGACCGGCCGACGCCCGTTCGGGCTCGTCTTCTTTCACGAAGTTTCGAACAGGTCGAAACTTCGTGAACTCGGTATCACGCCGGCGGGGTGGTCCGAGCGGTCGCCTTGCGCCGCGGCGGCGAGGCCGGGGTCGTGGTGGAGCGGCGGCGATGGCGGGGCTTCGGGTGAGCGGCGTGCTCGGCGTTGGCGAGATCCTCGGCGCGTTCGGCGTAGTCGAGCAGGGTCAGATAGAGCAATTTCTCGAACTGCGGGCCGAAATGGGCGATGACGCGGCGCGGCTCTGGGACCAGCTCGGCATCGGTGATGAGTCCGAACTGGACCTTGCCGTTGTAGGACAGGATCGACACGCCGATGCCGATGTCGCCCGACTGCGGCACCCAGAAGGTCAGCTGCGAGATCTCGGCGCCGGCGATTCTCAGCGGCATCTGCGGACCGGGGACGTTGGTCATCACCGCGGTGGCGCGGTAGAGCAGGATGCCGAAGAGCGCGTCCTGAGCGATCTTGGGCACATAGCCGAGGGCGGCGAGCAGCCCGTAGGTGACGCCGGCCTGTTGCGAACGCTTCAGCGCGTCCATGCGCTTCTGCACTTCGGTGAGGCGGTCGAGCGGATCGTCGATGCCGACCGGCAGCACCAGGGTGACGATGCCGAATTCGTTGCCGAGTTCGCGATGACGGCCGGGGGAGCGCAGGTTGACCGGGATCAGCGCCCGGATCTCGACGCCGCGGGTCGGCTCGCCGAGGTCCGAGAGGTAGGCGTTGACCGCCCCGGCGACGCAGGACATCAGCACGTCGTTGACCGAGCAGTTGCGGGCATGGGCGACCGCCTTGACCTCGGAGAGCGGCAGCGGCTCGGCCCAGGCGACCTTCTTCTTGCCGTGCGGGACGCCTTTGAGCGGTGTCTGGCTGTCGTTGGCCATGAACAGCAGGCCGGCGAGTTCACCGACGATGCCGGCACCGTCCTTGACCAGACCGAGGGCCTTGGTGACGGGGCCGGCGCCGTTGCCGTTCGCCGACTTGAGGACGCGGCCCGAGAGCTTGGTGCCCATCTTGACGACGCGGCCGATGGGGGCGAAGAGGCCCGACCACCAATCGCCCTTCGCGTCGTCGGAGCGCGCCGTCCAGTCGGCGGCCGGTTCGTCGAGGCCGTGGAGGTCGTCGGTCAGGGACAGCATGACGCCGATGAGGGCGATGCCGTCGGCGATGGCGTGGTGGATGCGCACCACCACGGCGGCGCCGCCTTCGAAATCCTCGACGATGTGGTACTGCCACAGCGGGATGGAGTGATCGAGCGGGGTGGCGGCGAGTTCGCCGACGAACTGCTCGAGTTCGGCGTCGCCGGCGTCGCCGGGCAGGCGGACGTGATGGATGTGGCGGGTGATGTCGAACCGCGTGTCGTCGACCCAGGACATGCCGCCGGCGACGTGTACCGCCTTCTGAGAGAAGCGGCCGTAGACGAGGAGGCGTTCGGCGAGGGTGCGGGCAAGTTCGTTCGGATCGACCGGGCCGGTGAGCTTGATGACGCCGACGATGACCATCGGGTTGTTCGGTCGGTCCATGCGCAACCATGTGGTATCGACCGGAGACATGCGTTCGCCGCGCGCCATGGAGTCCTCCTCGATCTTCCCCCTCGTCCGCCGATGGTTCGGCGGCCTCGCCGCGTTCTCCTCGATGGTGCGGAACTCTCCTCGGGCGGGGAGGATAGTCGCGTCCGTCTTTAGGCGGCGTTTTCTAACCGAGGATGGTAGAGATTTTTCATGGACACGAAAGCGGAAACTGTCGAAAGACTTACCGCCCGTCTCGAAGCCGGGGTCGAATTGCGCGGACGGATCCGGACCGACGCGGAAGCGGCGCGTGGACGGCTGTCGTTGCGCGACTGGCAATCGGAACGTCTGGCGCGCACGCACGGCGATCTCCTCGCCGACCCGCGCTTCCACGACACCGCGGTCTTCTTCCTGAGCGAGATCTACGGCGCCAAGGACACGGTGAAACGTGACGCCGACATCGCCCGGGTCGTGCCCACCGTCGCCAAGCTGCTGCCGATCTCGGGTCTCGAGACCGTCGCGGACGCGATCGAACTCGACACGTTGTCGGAGGTGCTCGACGCCGAGATGGTGACGGTGCTCGGCGATCGGATCGAGACGATCGACGCGCGGAGCTACGGCGAGGCCTATCGACGGGTCGGGCGGCGGGCGGAGCGCGAGCATCAGATCGATCTGATCGAACATCTCGGCCACGCGCTCGACCATCTCACCCATCATTCCTTCGCCGGTGCGGCGC
>CALMFH010000229.1 GCA_937864925.1 uncultured Alphaproteobacteria bacterium
AAGGCGATGGGCTTCCCGACCTCGATGTTCACCGTGCTGTTCGCGCTGGCGCGCACCGTCGGCTGGATCGCCCAGTGGAAGGAGATGATCGAGGACCCGCATCAGAAGATCGGCCGTCCGCGTCAGCTCTACACCGGCGCGCCCACCCGCGATTATGTGCCGCTGTCGCGCCGCTCCTGAGCGAGCCGACCACGAAGAGACCACGCGCCGCTCCTGAGCGAGCCGACCACGAAGAGACCAGAAGGGCGCCCCGAGGGGCGCCCTTCGCGTTTTCACAGCCGGCGGACACCCATCCGGTGGCGACGAGGCGCTTCTCGGTCTCATACTGGGCTCATAATTCGGGCTCGTCCGAATTTCATCAGCGTTGCGGCCCGACCGGCCGACGCCCGTTCGGGCTCGCCTTCGTTCACGAAGTTTCGAACAGGTCGAAACGTCGTGAACTCGGTCTCAACCGCCGCTTCTCGCCTCCGGCGCCTCCGGCGCGCGCACTTCGAGGGACTTCGATCGCAGCACCTCGGCGACCGCATCGGCCGCCGCTCCTCCGTGTGTGTCGGGCAGACCGTCGCGCATCCGCGCCTCGAAGCGTTCGAAGGCCACCGTCTGCCGCCGCCGCTCCGGTCCGTCGGCGAGAAGCGCGGCGAGTGCGGCGGCGAGGTTCTCCGCCGTACAGTCGGCGTCGATGAACTCCGGCACCGCCCTCTCGCCCACCACCAGATTGGGCAGCAGCGCCGAGCGGACCGGCAGGATGTCGCGTAGCGGCTCGGGCACGTCGAGGAAGCGCTTCACCAGTCGCCCGAGCGCGTCGAGGCGGTAGGCGGCGACCATCGGTACGCCGGCGACGGCGAGTTCGAGCGTCACCGTGCCGGACGCCGCCAACGCCGCGTCGGCGCGGGCGAAGGCGGCGAATTTGGCCGCCTGTCCGGCGACGACGGTCGATTTCACCGGCCAATCGGCGAGTCGTGCCTCGATCTCGGCGCGGACGTGCTCGACCGCCGGCAGGACCACCTCGATCGGCCCGACCGTCGCCGCGAGCCGGCCGAGCGCCGCACCGAACGGCGCCATCAGTCGCGTCACCTCGGAGCGCCGGCTTCCCGGCAGCACGACGACGACCGGTCGCCGGCCGGCGGCGAGTGGCGCGTTGCGTCCTGCTGCCGGGCGCACCTCGTCGAGGCGGGCGAGGAACGGGTGGCCGACGTAGGTCGTCGGCGGGCCGCCGAGACGACGATGCGCCGCCGGCTCGAACGGCAGCAGAGCGAGCAGTCGGTCGGTGAAGGCGGCGATCCTCTTCGCCCGTCCCGGCCGCCACGCCCACACCGTCGGCGAGACGTAGAGCACGATCTTCTGATCCGGGATCGCCTTCTTCACCCGCTTGGCGACCCGGTGGCAGAAGTCGGGGCTGTCGATCAGCACCAACACCTCCGGCCGCGCCGCGATCGCCGCCGCCGCCGTCTCGCGGATGCGCCGCAGGACCAGAGGCAGCCGTTGCAGCACCGGCCACACCCCCATCACCGCGATGTCGGACATGGGAAAGAGGCTCGCGAGCCCGGCCGCCGACATCTCCGGCCCACCGACACCGACGAAATTCACCCGGTCGCCGAGGCGGCCGCGTAACGCCGTCATCAGATCGGCGCCCAGATGGTCGCCGGAGGTCTCGCCCGCCACCAGGAAGACCCGCATCGCCGTATCGCTCACCGCGCCGCCCTCCCCGCCTCCCGATCGAAGCCGTGGACCCAGAGACCGGACGCGTCGGCCGCCGCGATGACGGCATCGCGATCGGCGACGAGCGTTCCACCGGCCTCGACCGCGATCCCCGCGAGCCCGGCGGCGGCGGCGGTCGCCACCGTCGTCGGTCCGATCGCCGGCATGTCGAGGCGAAGATCCTGGATCGGTTTCGGCAGCTTGACCAGAACCCCGCACCGCGCCGCGCCGGCCGGCCGGGACGCGCCGTGCGCGGCGAGCAACGCATCGGTGCCGTCGCGACCCTCGCGCGCCACCACGCGGCCGTCGACGACGATCACCGCCTGGCCGAGATCGCGGCGGCCGTGCTCCCGCGCCGCCCCGATGCCGACGGAGATGTCGGCGAGGGCCTCGGCGGAGGGTCCGATTCCGCCGAGTCGGCCACGTGGCATCAGCAGATGCGGCGCCACTTCGGCGGCGCCGACGATGCGCAACCCACGCGCCTCGAAGATACGGGCGATCCGCCGCAACAGGCTGTCGTCGCCGCGGCTCAGAATGCGGAGATTGCGCAGGAATTCGAAGACGGCGCCGATATCGAGCTCGGACAGGCGGGGCAGACGACGGTCGCGGATTCCACCGACGATCACCAACTCGTGCGCTCCCGCCTCACGGAAGAGCCTCATCACGGTTCCGAGCTGGCCGCGCCCGACCCAGCGATGTGGGAAAGCCTCGATCGCACGGTCGGCCTCGCCCCGAATCGCGGCGATGACCACGCTGCGGCCTTTGGCGTACGCCGCCTCGGCCACCGACACCGGGAAAGATCCGCCGCCGGCGAGGATGGCGAGCGGACCGGAGGTGTGATCTTCCCCCTCGGCCGGAGCGCCCATGGTCGCCTCACGCCTCGCGACCGTTGCGCGGCATACAGATGCGGCGGTCACCGCCGACGCGGATGAAGTCGACCACCTGGGTCACCAGCGGCTCGTCGGCGAACATCGCGGCGACGTCCTCGACCCGCTCGAGCAGGGTGCCCTCTTCCGAGAACAGCATCCGATAGGCGGCGCGCAGCTTGTGGATCCGGTCGCGATCGAAGCCGCGACGCTTCAGCCCGACGATGTTGAGACCGCCGAGGCGGGCGCGATCGCCGATCGCCGAGCCGTAGGGGATGAGGTCGTTCTCGAGACCGGAGAGCCCGCCGAGAAAGGCGTGCGGCCCGATGCGGACCCATTGGTGCACCGCCGAGAGGCCACCGAGAATGGCATGGTCGCCGACGCTGACATGGCCGGCGAGCGTGGCGTTGTTGACCAGGATGACCTGGTTGCCGACCCGACAGTCGTGCGCCACGTGCGCGCCCACCATCAGCAGGCAGTCGTCGCCGACCGAGGTCACGAGGCCGCCCCCCTCGGTGCCGGGACTGATCGTCACCTGCTCACGGATCGTAGTGCGCCGGCCGACCACCACACGGCTCGCTTCACCGTGGTACTTGAGGTCCTGCGGTGGATGGCCGATCGACGCGAACGGGAAGATCTTGCTGCCGTCGCCGATCTCGGTGATGCCGGCGAGCGAGACGTGACTGATCAGTTCCACCCCGTCACCCAACACCACTTGCGGCCCGACCACGCAGAAGGGTCCGACGACCGTCTCGGTGCCCAGAACGGCGCCGTCCTCGACGATCGCGGTGGGATGGATCTTCGCCATGGAGGTCGGGCCTTCTCGTTCTCGTTCTTGGCGAGATGTCTAGCCGACCGGTGGGCCGGCGTCGAAATCACTTTGCATGTCGGATTGTGACGAAGCGCGGGGCGCCGGCGGTCAGTCGCGCACCAGCATGGCGCTGACTTCGCCTTCCGCCACCAGCTTGCCGTCGACCTTGGCTTCGCCGCGGTACCACCACATGTTGGAGCGCTGCTTCAGCTTGGTCATGTGGAAGTGGACGGTGTCGCCCGGCCCCACCGGCCGGCGGAATTTCACCTTGTCGATGGTCATGAAATAGACCACCGACGGTTTGCCGGCGCCGCCGTCCTTCTTGGTCTTGAGCACGCACATCGCGCCCGCGGTCTGCGCCATCGCCTCGATCAGCATGACCCCGGGAAACACCGGCCGACCGGGGAAGTGGCCCTGGAACTGCGGCTCGTTGAAGGTGACGTTCTTGACGCCGATGCCCGAGTCGTCACCGTCGATGTCGATGATCTTGTCGACGAGCAGCATCGGATAGCGGTGCGGCAGCAGCTCGAGCAGCCCGAGGATGTCGACGGCTTCGAGCGCGGTGGTCGGTGTTTCGGACATCGGCCCTACGTTCCTCTGGATCGATCAGTCGTCGTCATGCGTGGAACCACCGTCCCGACGCGCCAGTTTCTTCAGCGTGGCGATCTCGCGGGCGAACTCCCGCACCGGTTTGGCCGGCGAACCGACGATGCGTGCGCCGGCCGGCACATCTTCCATCACCCCGGCCTGTGCCCCGATCTGGGCGCCGGAGCCGATCTTGAGGTGGCCGGTGACACCCGCCTGCCCCGCCAACACGACGAAGTCGCCGAGCTCCGTCGAACCCGAGATTCCGGCATGAGAGACGATGACGCAATGGCGCCCCACCACGACGTTGTGCGCGATCTGCACCAGATTGTCGATCTTGGTGCCCTCGCCGATCACCGTATCGCGGTTTGCGCCACGATCGATGGTGCAGTTGGCACCGATCTCGACGTCGTCCTGGATCACCACCCGGCCGATCTGCGGCACCTTCAGATGGCCTTTCGGTCCCATGGCGAAGCCGAAGCCGTCCTGCCCGATCCGCGTACCCGAGTGGATGATCACCCGATTGCCGAGCAGGCAGTGGATCAGCGTGACGCTCGCCGCGACGTGGCAGTTGCGGCCGATGCGGACGTCGTGGCCGATCACCGCTCCGGCGCCGATGACGCTGCCTGTGCCGATCTCGGCCCGCGCACCGATCACCGCGCCGGGCTCGACCGTCACGCCCGGTTCGAGCTTCGCCGCCGGGTGCACGTGTGCGCCGGCCGCGATGCCGACACCCTCGCCATAGGCACCCTCGAGCTTCAGCGCCGCCGGATAGAGGCGACCGACGACCGTGGCGAAGGCGCGGTAGGGATCGTTGGTGACGATCGCCACCACCCCGTCCGGCACCTTGTCGGCGAAACGCCCGTGTACGAGGCAGGCGCTCGCGCGTGTCGTCGCCAGGCGATCGAGGTATTTCCGGTTGTCGAGGAAGGTCAGGTCGCCGGGACCGGCCGTGTCGAGCGGTCCCACCCCCTGCAGTACCACATAGGCGGCGCGATCGTCGGTGACGGTGGCCCCCGTCCAACTGCACACGTCCGCCACGGTGGCGGGTTTCGGGTGGGAGAAGAAGGTCGGGTCGCTCATGCCCTCACACGGGTTCCTCTGGACCTGCCAAAGAAAAGGCCGCCGCGATGAAAGCGGCGGCCGATTTCGTATTCCCTCGGCGTCGCCGATCAGAACTGCGTGCCACCGCTGAAGCGGAAGATCTGCGTCTGGTCGTACTTGTCCTTCGCCACCGGGATGCCGAAGTCGCCGCGCAGCGGTCCGAAGGGCGACTTCCACATCAGGCCGATACCGACCGAGGCGCGCAGCTTGACGCTGTCGACGTACTGGAAGGTGCCGCAGCTGACCGGATTGGTCGTGCACGGGATATTGGTACCGACCACGGGAATCGACTTCTTGTCGACGCCCCACAGCAGGCCGGCGTCGGAGAACGCCGACAGATAGAGGCCGAATTCCTCCGGCGTCCCCGGGAAGGGCATCGACGCTTCCACCGTTCCCGCGACGTAGTTCTTGCCACCGAGTGCATCGCGCAGCCGGTAGGTCAGACCGCCCTGAGTGATGGAGGTGATGTCGCGCGGCCCGATGCCGAGCGGCGCGAAGCCGCGGATGGTCTCGCCGCCGAGGAAGAAGTTGTCGAAGAGTTCGACCTTCTGTCCGAGGCCGGTGATGTTGCCGGCCTTGATCCGGGCCATACCGATGAGGCCCCAATCGGTATAGAGCTCACGATAGATGCGGGCGTCGAGGGTCGTGCGCAGGAACTGCGCGTCGCCACCGGCCCCGGCGAACTCCTGGGTGAACTTCGCATAGATGCCGTCGTGCGGCATCTGCATGTTGTCCAGGGTGTTGTAGACGAGGCTGTAGCCCGGGATCGAAGTGATCCGCGTCCGCGAGAAGGTGGTGCAACCGACCGGATAGGTCGGGCAGACGTAGCGCATGTAGGCGAGCGAAGCTTCACCATTGAGAAAGTTACCGTCGTGCTGCGACGTGACGATCCCGATTTCCTGCTGATTGACGGTGTAGTTCACCCCGAAGGTCAGGTTCTCGGTGATCGGCAGACCGAAGCGGATCGTACCACCGGTGTTCTTCTCGGTGAAGTTACGGAACCGAGACTCGAGATACTGCTTCTGATAGACATCGAAGCCGGCGGAGATGCGGTATCCGAGGAAATACGGCTCGGTGAAGGAGAACTGATAGCCGCGCTGATACTGGCCGTACTGGGCCGAAGCCTTGAAGTACTGACCGCGACCGAGGAAGTTCTTCTCCGAGAAAGAGACGTCACCGAGGATGCCGTCGGCCGTCGAGTAACCGGCTCCGAAGCCGATTTCGCCGGTCGCCTGTTCTTCGACGTCGACGTTGACCACCACCTTGTCGGGGGCGGACCCCTGCACGGTGTCGACACGAACGGTCTTGAAGAAGCCGAGCCGGTTCAGGCGGCGCTCCGCCTTGTTGACGAGCACCTTCGAGTAGGCGTCGCCTTCCGCCATGTCGAACTCACGGCGGATGACGTAGTCGCGGGTCCGGTCGTTGCCACGGACGTTGATCCGTTCGACGTAGACGCGCTGACCTTCCTCGACATAGTAGGTGATCGAGATGCGCTTGTTCTCGTAGTCGCGCTGGGCGCGAGGCCGCACCTGGACGAAGGGATAGCCCGCCCGTGCCGCAGCCAGCGTCAGCGCCTCCATCGTCTTTTCGACGTCCTCGGCCGAATAGACGTTGCCCTCACGGGTCCCGACGGACGACTTCAGCGCGCCGGCGTCGATGTTGGCGAGCGACGACTGAACGTCGATGCCGCCGAACGTGTACTGGCTGCCTTCGTCGACGGTGAAGGACACGAAGAACACGTTGCGCTCGCGATCGAGGTCAGCGGTCGCAGAGACCACGCGCATGTCGGCGTAGCCGTTCTTCATGTAGTGGCGACGGATCAGCTCCTGATCGGCCTGCAGTCGCTCCGGATCGTAGGTGTCGGTGGTGCGCAGCCAACCGAGCATCCCGGACTCACGGGTCTTCACCACGTCACGCAGCCGGCCCGACGAAAAGGCATGGTTGCCCACGAAGCCGACACGAGTCACCGCGGTCTTGTCGCCCTCGTCGATCTCGTAGACGAGATTGACGCGATTGTCGGCGAGGCTGATGACCTTGGCCTCGACCTGGGCGCGATAGCGGCCGTTGCGGCGATAGGCTTCGAGCAGGCGTTGCACATCGCTCTGGACGCGGGTCTTCGACATGAAACCGCGCGACTGAGACTGGATGACGCCCTTGAGCTGCTCGTCGGTGATGCGCTTGTTCCCCTCGAAGGCGACCTTGTTGATCATCGGGGATTCGGCGACGGTGACGACCAGGGCGCCGCTGTCGCGGGAGATCTTGACGTCGGAGAACAGATCGGTGGCGTAGAGCGCCTTCAGCGAGGCGTCGATGTCCTGGGTCGAGAAGGATTTGCCCGGCTTCACCGCGACGTAGGAGCGAATTGTCTCGGCCTCGACGCGGATGTTGCCGCGCACCACCACCTTCGACACCACATCCGCACGCGCGACACTCGCCCCGAGGAGCTCGCTCTCGATGCCCACCGCCGGCACGACCGTCAGCATCGCCGCGGCCAGGGCCGTCTTGGTCATCACTTTCGTGAAGGAACTCATCGTCTCAGGGCCCCGTCTCTTCTCGGTTGCCACCCCCGCGCTCGACGCCCTCGTACGAGCGACGTCGATCGTCGAAGCGACCGCTTGAATCTTTCCGACCGTTCCGAGCTTTGTACAGTCTTTTACCGTCGGTGCAAGCCGACCCGCCGTGGTCGCCGCATCGTTTGCCGCCGACCGTTGCGCGTTCGCCACTGCAATTTCGGATCGCATGTCCGCCCGTCACCTTCCCCGAGGAGCTACACGAAACCAGGGCCTCCTCGAGCCCTTCCACGACGAATGCCGTCGCCGCTACAGCGAGGCGAGATGCGCGATGTCGTTCCACGTCGAAACGATCATCAAAGCCAGAACGATCGCCAGTCCGATACGGAAACCGATGTCCTGGGCGCGGTCCGACAGAGGCCGCCCACGGACCGCTTCGGCCGCATAGAAGACGAGATGGCCGCCGTCGAGCATCGGGATCGGCATCAGATTGAGCAACCCGATCGACACCGACAGCAACGCCGCCAGATTGAGCAGCGCCAGGAAGCCGACCTCGGCCACCTCGCCGGAGATCTGCGCCACCCGGATCGGCCCGCCGAGCTGGCTCGCCGATTCTCGACCCGAGAACAGACCGGCGACGAAGGACCCGGTGCGTTCGACGATGAACCACGTCTCCGACACGCCGGCGACGAAGGCCTCGCCCGGCGAGAACCGCCGGAGCACTCGATCCTTCGGGTCGCGGCTCGCCTGGATGCCGAGAAGGCCGCGGGTCTGGACGCCGAACCGGCTCTTCTCCTCGAAGGACCGCGGTGTCGCGATGAGATCGATCCGTTTGCCGTCACGCTCGACGGTCACGGTGGTCGGCAGGTCGGCGCGGACGGATACCACCCGCATGATGTCGACGAAACTTCCGATCGATCGCCCCTCGATCGACACGATCAGGTCGTCCTGGCGGATGCCGGCGCTCTCGGCGGCGCTACCAGCCGACACCGCGCCGACGCGCGGCAGGATGTCCATGCGTCCGGCGACGGCGAACATCATCGTGAAGATGACGATGGCGAGGATGAAATTGGCGATCGGTCCGGCGGCGACGATGGCCGCCCGCGCCCCGACCGGCTGGGTCGGGAACGCGACCGCCCTCTCCTCCGGGCTCATCGCGTCGATCGCCTCGGCATCCGGAGTGGACGCCGCGGTCTCGTCACCGACGAACTTGACGTAACCGCCGAGCGGGATCGCCGCGATGCGCCAACGCGTACCCTTGGCGTCGTTCCATCCGAGGAGTTCCGGGCCGAAGCCGATGGAGAAGGTCTTCACCCCGACACCGCACCAGCGGGCGACGAGGAAATGGCCGAGTTCGTGGAAGAACACCACCACGGTGAGAACGAAGAGAAACGGCGGGCCGTAGCTCGCCACCGTCGAGACGACACTCTCTACCAGTCCCATCGTCACCCTCTGCGCGCGTCCGAGACGCGTCTCCCTGCCGCGCACTGTCGCACGGCAATCGTGAACAACCACCCAACACGGGCGTCGATCGTCATGTAGGACGGTCTCACCAGAAGAGCAGCCCCGCGCTCGGCGCGTTCACGCCTCCGTGCGCCGTCGCGATCACCAACGCGGCCACCGCAGCGGTGACGAGACCGTCGACCCGATCGAGGATGCCACCGTGGCCGGGGATGAGCCGACCCGAGTCCTTGACGCCGAAACGCCGCTTCAACGCGCTCTCGAACAGATCCCCACCCTGTGAGGCGATCGACAGCACCACCACGACCGCCAGAACCGGCAGCAGACGTGGCGCCCCGGCGAAATGGGCGACGAGGAGACCGGCGATCACCGCCCCGACGACGCCCCCGACGGCGCCCGACCACGTCTTCTTCGGCGAAACCCGTTCCCACAGCTTCGGCCCACCGATGGCGCGGCCGGCGAAGAAAGCGGCGATGTCGGTCGTCCACACCACCGCGAAGAGGAAGAAGATCAGCCACAGGCCGATCGATGCGTCGCGCAGCGAAACCAGCGCGATCGACGGCAGGCCGGTGTAGAGGCTTCCCCACGGCGCCCAGCGGCGCGCCTCGTCGGAAAGGGCGCGCTCACGCGCCTCCCGCATCGACAGCGCCGACGCGACCCCCAGCCCGGCGACGACGGCCGTGATGGCGAAGACCGGCGGCGAGCCGACACGGCCGGCGAAAGCAGCGACCGCCACCGACAGGCCGACGAACCCGAGCTGGCCGAGGCGCAGGCCACTGCGCGACGGTCCCATGACGATGGTCGTCCACTCGTCCATCATCAGCACCGCACAGACCACCACCAGGATCGCGAAGGGGATCCCTCCCCACCAGGTCAACGCCAGGGCGACCGGAGCGATCACCAGGGCGGAGGCGATGCGCAACTTCAACTCGCGCGCCTTGTCGACCGGCGGCGTGACGGACGGATCGCTCATCGCGCCCCCTGACGCGCCCCGACGCCACCGAACCGGCGCTCACGGGCATTGAATTCGAGGATCGCCGCGTCGAACGCCGCCTCGTCGAAGTCCGGCCACAGCACGGCCGAGAACACCAGTTCCGAATAGGCCGCCTGCCAGAGCAGGAAATTCGACAGGCGCTGCTCGCCAGAGGTGCGGATGACGAGATCCGGCTCGGGCATGGCGGCGGTCTGGAGTTCGGCGGCGATCGCCTCCGAATCGATGTCGTCGGGCGCGATCTCGCCGCGCGCCACCTTCTCCGCCAGCGCCCGCACGGCACCGACGATCTCCTGGCGACCGCCGTAGTTGAAGGCGATGGCCAACGTCAGTCCGGTGTTGGCGCGGGTCAGCACTTCGGCCTCGTCGAGCAGGCTCGCGATGTCGGTGGCCAACCCTTCGCGTTCGCCGATCACCTTGACCCGGACGTTCTCGGCGTGGAGCTCGGCGAGGTCGCGGCGGATGAAGAAGCGCAGGAGGCCCATCAGGAAGCCCACCTCCTCGGCCGGACGACGCCAGTTCTCCGAGGAGAACGAGTAGAGGGTGAGCTGGCCGATGCCGCGGCGCGAGGCGTGACGGATGACCCGCCTGACCGCCTCCATGCCCTTGCGATGGCCTTCGGTGCGCGGCAGGCCCCGCGCCTGCGCCCACCGGCCGTTGCCGTCCATGATGATGGCGACGTGACGCGGCACGACGGCCTTGTCGTCAACGGCTGGTCCGGCGGGCGCTTCCGAAGCCATCGTCATCGCATGGGATCCTCGGGACGTCGGTCGCGGGCGCGACCTCAGACCTTGGTGATGTCCTGTTCCTTGGCGGCGAGAAGCTTGTCGATCT
>CALMFH010000230.1 GCA_937864925.1 uncultured Alphaproteobacteria bacterium
AAGTCGAAGTTCGACAACCTCTACGGCTGCCGTGAATCGCTGGTCGACGGCATCCGCCGCGCCACCGACGTCATGCTCGCCGGCAAGATCGCGGTGGTCGCCGGCTACGGCGACGTCGGCAAGGGCTCGGCCGCCAGCTTGCGCAACGGCGGCGCCCGCGTCCTCGTCACCGAGATCGACCCGATCTGCGCCCTGCAGGCGGCGATGGAGGGCTACGAGGTGGTGACCATGGAGGATGCCGCGCCCAAGGGCGACATCTTCGTCACCGCCACCGGCAACAAGGACGTCATCACCATCGACCACATGCGGGCGATGAAGAACAACGCCATCGTCTGCAACATCGGCCACTTCGACGCCGAGATCCAGATCGCGGCGCTGAAGAACTACAAGTGGGAGAACATCAAGCCGCAGGTCGACCACGTGGTCTTCCCCGACGGCAAGAAGATCATCGTTCTCTCCGAGGGCCGCTTGGTCAATCTCGGCAACGCCACCGGCCATCCCTCCTTCGTGATGTCGGCCTCCTTCACCAACCAGACGCTCGCTCAGATCGAGTTGTGGACCAACGCCGGCGCCTACGAGAAGCGCGTCTACACCCTGCCGAAGAAGCTCGACGAGAAGGTCGCGGCGCTGCATCTGGCCAAGCTCGGCGTGCGGCTGTCGACCCTGTCGAAGGAACAGGCCGACTACATCGGCGTGCCGACCGAAGGTCCGTTCAAGCCGGAACACTATCGCTATTGATCGATAGAACTTCTGGCACAACATGTTGTGGGCGCCGTGAAACTTCACGGCGCCCGTTCCATTTGTGGTTCCCCGACTCTCCTCAGCGAGTCCGCGAGAGGTTATCTTCGAAGTGATTCGACCATCCCGCGTGCGTATCTGCCGGGATCGGCCATCCAGCGAGAGATGCGAGCGGGAAGGGGACCTTCGACATGCGGGGGCGGAGGGGAGGACGGATTCCGACGTCGCTCCGAGCGTTGTCGTCGACGGTGGTCGGCCTTCTCGGGTCGACGGCACCGGTGCTCGCCGCGGCCGAAGAGGCCCTCGCCACGCAGCAGATCGTTCTCACCTCCTCGATGATCGGCGTCGTCTGTGTCGCCGCCGCCTCGGCCGTCGGCATGATGCGTCAGCGCGCCCGTGCCGAGCAGACCATCCTGCGCCTCTCCGCCGACAACGCCGATCTCAAGGCCCAGGCCGAGCGCGCCGAGGCGCTGCTCGACGGCGAGGACCAGTTGATCCTCGCCTGGAGCCAGCCTGGCGAACCGCCTCTGCTGCTCGGGTCGCTCGGCACCGCCGCCGGCGCGCCCAAGGCCCGTGGCGAGTTCCTCGCCTTCGGCGCCTGGCTCGAGCCGACCTGCGCCGCCGAACTCGACCGCGCCACCGAGGCGCTGCGCGAACGCGGCACGCCCTTCGATCTCGAACTCGCCACCCGCTCCGGCACCTTCGTCTCCGCGACCGGCCGCGTCGCCGGCGGCCGCCCCTTCGTCCGCTTCGCCGACCTGACCGGCGAACGCCTGCGCCACGCCGAACTCGCCGAACGCCACCGCCGCCTGATCGGCGACGTCGAGGCGACCCGTGCCCTGTTCGAGGCCATGCCGATGCCGGTGTGGCTGAGGAGCCTCGACGGCTCTCTCGCCTGGGTCAATCGCGCCTACGCGGAGGCGGTCGATGCCCGCGACTGCGGCCAGGTGCGCGATCAGGCGCTCGAACTGCTCGACACCGCCGGCCGCAAGGCGATCCGCCAGGCGCGTGAGACCGCGCTCGCCGTCGATCTGCGCCTGCCGGTCGTCGTCTCCGGCCGCCGGCGCACCTACGACGTCGTCGACGTCGCCTCGCCGCACGGCGAAGCCGGCATCGCCATCGACGTCACCGATCTCGAGCAGACCCAGGCGGAACTCCGCCGCACCATCGACTTCCACGCCCGTACCCTCGACCAGTTGGCCACCGCCGTGGCGATCTTCGGGGCGGACAAGCGGCTGCAGTTCTACAACGCCGCGTTCCGGGGCCTGTTCGGCCTCGATGCCGCCTTCCTCGAATCCTCACCCGACGACGGCACCGTGCTCGACCAGCTGCGGGCCGCCCGCAAGCTGCCGGAACAGGCCGACTGGCGCTCGTTCAAGCGCGATCTCCATGCCGCCTACCAGGCGCTCGAGGCGCGCGAGCACTGGTGGCACATGCCCGACGGTCAGACCCTGCGCGTCATCGCCAACCCGCATCCACAGGGCGGCGTCACCTACGTCTACGAGAACGTCACCGAGAAGCTGGAACTGGAGAAGCGCCACAACGCTCTCGTTCGCGTCCAGGGCGAGACCCTCGATCACCTCTCCGAAGGCGTGGTGGTGTTCGGCTCCGACGGTCGTCTCCGGCTGTGGAATCCGGCCTTCGTCACGCTGTGGCGTCTCGACGAGACGACGCTGGCCCTGAAACCCCACATCTCGGACGTCGTCGAACGCCTCGGCTTCGTCCACGACGACCGCCCGACCTGGAACCGCCTCAAGCTCGCGGTGACCGGCCTCGCCGACAACCGCGACCGCCTCTCCGGCACCATGGAACGCCGCGACGGCACGGTGCTCGAATATTCCGCGGTACCGCTGCCCGACGGCGCGACCCTCGTCACCTTCGTCAACGTCACCGATACGGTGAACGTCGAGCGCGCCCTGGTCGAGAAGAACGAGGCACTGGAGGAAGCCGACCACATCAAGACCGACTTCGTCGGCCTCGTCTCCTACGAGCTGCGCTCGCCGCTGACCAACATCGTCGGCTTCACCCATCTTCTCGCCGACCCGCGCACCGGTCCGCTCAACGACAAGCAGCGCGACTACACCGGCCACATCATGTCGTCGAGCCAGGCGCTGATGGCCATCGTCGACGACATCCTCGATCTCGCCACCATCGACGCCGGGATCATGCAGCTCCAGGTCGGCGAAGTCGACGTGGCGGCGACCGTCGCCGCTGCGATCGAAGGGGTGAAGGACCGGCTCGCCGCCAATCACCTGACCCTCCTCACCGACATCGCCGCCGAGGTCGGTCATGTCGTCGCCGACGAGAAACGCGTCCGTCAGGTGCTGTTCAATCTCCTCTCCAACGCCGTCTCCTTCTCGATGGAGGGCGGCACGGTGACGGTGGCGGCTCGGCGCGACGGCGACGAGGCACTGGTCCTCACCGTCGCCGACGAGGGCGTCGGCATCCCCGAGGAACAGCTGAAGTCGGTGTTCGACCGGTTCTACACCCGTCGCCAGGGGCCGCATCGCGGCGGCGCCGGCCTCGGCCTCTCCATCGTCAAGAGCTTCGTCGAGCTGCACGGCGGCATCGTCGACATCTCCAGCCGTGAAGGCCGCGGCACCACCGTCACCTGCCGCCTGCCGCTGCGTCCCACCGTCACGGTCGACGGCGAGGTCGCCGCCTCACCGCTCGCCGGCGAGTGACCGTATGAGCGTAGACCCTGTGTCCGCCGATGCCGATTTCCGCATCGACCTCGCCGACGAAACCGCGACGACGATGCTCGCCGAGGATCTCGCCGCCGTGCTCCGCCCCGGCGACGTGGTGGCGCTGGTCGGCGACCTGGGGGCGGGCAAGTCGACCTTCGCCCGTGCGCTGCTGCGGGCCGTCGCCGACGATGCCGACCTCGAAGTACCGAGCCCGACCTTCACCCTGGTGCAGACCTACGACCTGCGCCTGCCGCTCGCCCATCTCGATCTCTATCGCCTTTCCGGTCCCGACGAACTCGACGAGATCGGCTTCGACGAGATCCTGCGAGACCGCGCCGTGCTGATCGAATGGCCCGATCGCGCCGGCGATCGCCTGCCCGACGACGCGTTGATCGTCGCCCTGGCGTCGGGAGCCGGGCCGACCGCCCGCGTCGCCCGCCTCGTCGGTCCGGCCGAGCGCTGGCGCGACAGGCTCGTCCGCACCGCCGGCCTGCGCGCCTTCCTCGCCGCCGCCGGATGGGCCGACGGCCATCGCCGCCATCTCCAGGGCGACGCCTCCACCCGGTCCTACGAGCGGGTTCGTCGCGATGACGAGACCGCGGTGCTGATGAACCATCCGCCCGAGCCCGACGATGACGCCGCCCGCGCCCGCGTCGCCGCCCGGGCCGCCGCCAAGCTCGCCGAGGGGCCGCGCCCCTTCCTCGCCTTCGCCCTCGGCCTCGCCGACCTCGGTGTCTCGGTGCCAGGCGTTCTCGCGCACGACCTGCGTGAGGGATACATGCTGCTCGAGGATCTCGGATCCGACCTCTGCGTCGCAGGGTCGCCGCCGCGGCCGATTCCGGAGCGTTACCGCGCCGCCGTCGAACTCCTCGCCGATCTCCACGGTCGCGATCTGCCGGCGACGCTCCCCGACGGCACGACCGGCACCTGGACCATCCTCGCCTACGACCGCGCCAACTACGAGGCCGAGGTCACGGTGTTTCTCGACTGGGGGGTGCCGCATCTCCTCGGTCGTCCGGCGACGGCGGAGGAGAGGGCGAGTTTCCTCGCCCTGTGGCGACCGCTCTTCGACGAGATCCTGGCCGGTCCGACGACCTGGTGTCTGCGCGACTACCACTCGCCCAACCTCCTGTGGCTGCCGACCCGCGACGGCCTCGCCCGTGTCGGCATCCTCGACTTCCAGGACACGATCTTCGGCCATCCCGCCTACGACGTGGCGAGCCTCGCCCAGGATGCGCGCGTCGACGTCGCCTCCGACCTCGAGGCGGACCTGATCGCCGCCTATGGCGCCGCACGGCGCGCCCGCGACCCCGATTTCGACGAGATCGGTTTCCGCCGCGCCTATGCGATCCTCGCCGCTCAGCGCAACACCCGCATCCTCGGCGTCTTCGCCCGGCTGAAGGCGCGTGACGGCAAACCGCACTATCTCGCCCACCTGCCGCGCCTCTGGGGATACCTCGCCCGCGTCCTCGACGAACCGGTGTTGCACCCGTTGAAGCTCTGGTATGAGGAGGCCGTGCCGGCCGACCGGCGCGGCGGGGTACGCTTCGGCTGACCCCGGTGCGCCGCGACCGTCGCTCCTCACATGCCCAGAGCCGCCCCGCCGAGACCTGCATGTCCGCGTCCGACCACCGCCGTCCCACCCACGCCATGGTGCTCGCCGCCGGTCTCGGCAAGCGTATGCGCCCGCTCACCGCCACCACTCCGAAGCCGCTGATCGAGGTCGCCGGTCGTTCGCTGGTCGATCACGGCATCGCCAAACTCGAGGCCGCCGGCGTCGAGGTCTGCGTCGTCAACGTCCACTACCTCGCCGACCTCGTCGAGGTTCATGTCGGCAAGTGGGCCGCGCCGCGGATCGTCGTCTCCGACGAGCGCGCCGCGCTGCTGGAGACCGGTGGCGGCATCGTCAAGGCGTTGCCGCATCTGGGGGCGGAGCCGTTCTACGTCTACAACTCCGACAGTTTCTGGATCGAGGGCATCCGCTCCAATCTCGATCTCCTGGCCCGCCGCTGGGACGACGCGACGATGGACGGCCTGCTTCTGCTGTCGCCGACCGTCGGCTCGATCGGTTATTCCGGCGCCGGTGATTTCCTGATGGACGAAACCGGCCGCCTCACCCGGCGGGCAGAGCGGCGCATCGCCCCTTTCGCCTACGCCGGGGCCGCCATCTTCCACCCCCGCTTCTTCCGCGACGCCCCGACCGGCGCCTTCTCGCTCAACCGCCTGTTCGATCGGGCGCTGGCGGAGGGCCGCCTCTACGGCCAGCGTATGGAGGGGGTGTGGCTCCACGTCGGCACGCCGCAGGCGATCGTCGAGGCCGAACGCGCCATCGCCGAGAGCGCCGACTGAGGCGGGGGAGGGGGACCGGATGACCGCCGCGCCGGATGCGTCCCCCTCGCGCCGATCGCCCGATCGCCCGCCTCGCGTCGCCTCGATCGATGCCGGCCGCCCCTTCCTGCCGACCCTGGTGGACGCCCTGCTCGACGGCGCGCTGCTGCCCGGTTTCCGTTGGGATCGCCTCGACCCGACGGCTCTCGCCGACGTCCTGATCCTGGTGCCGACGCGCCGTGCCGCCCGCGCTCTCGAGGCGACCTTCCTCGCCGCCGTCGTCGCCCGCGGCGGGCCCGAGGTGACGCTGCTGCCGACCATCCGCCCGTTCGGCGACGTCGATGCCGACGAGGACCTCTTCGCCGACGACGGCGACGACGAGCCCGTGGCGACGCCGCTGGAGCGCCGTCTGGTCATGGCGCGCCTGGTGCTCGGCTGGACCCGGGCACTGGCGGGCGCCCTGCTCAACCCGGCGACCGGTGCCGCCCCGACCCTCCCGTCGAGCCCGGCGGAGGCGGTGCGTCTGTCGACGGCGCTGCTCACCCTGATGGATCAGGTGGTGTCGCAGGGGGTCGACTGGCGCCGCCTCGACGATCTCGTCCCCGACGACTACGCCGCCTACTGGCAGATGACTCGCGCCTTCCTCGCCATCGTCGCCGATACCTGGCCGAAGCATCTCGCCGAGCGCGGTCTCGCCGATCCGGCGGTGCGCCGCCATGCCGCCGTCCGCCGCGAGGCCGCCCGCCTCGCCGCCGCTCCGCCGAACGGGCCGGTGATCGCCGCCGGTTCCACCGGTTCGGTGCCGTCGACAGCCGATCTCATCGCGGTGGTGAGCCGGCTCGAGAACGGTGCGGTGGTGCTGCCCGGCCTCGACTTCGATCTCGACGCCGCAGCCTGGGCCGCGCTCGAGCCCGTCGACGGTGTCGGCGAGCCGGTGCCCGGTCATCCCCAGTACGGCCTGCGGCTGCTCCTCGACCGGCTCGGCGTCGACCGTGGCGACGTCCTCCGCCTCGCCCCGCCGCGTGAGGCGAAAGCGGCGGCGCGTGCCCGCCTGCTCTCCGAGAGCCTGCGCCCGGCGGAGACCTCGGAAAGCTGGGCCGACTTCGCCGCGGCGATCCGCGCCGGCACCTTCGATCTCCTCGGCGCCCTCGACGGCATGGCGGTGATCGAGGCCAAGAGCGAGGCCGAGGAAGCGCTCGCCGTGGCGTTGGCGCTGCGCGAGGCGGTCGAGGACCCGACCCGGACGGCGGCGCTCGTCACCCCGGATCGTGTCCTCGCCCGCCGGGTCGCCGCCGAACTCGCCCGCTGGGGGCTGGCGATCGACGACTCCGCCGGCCAACCTTTCGGCCACACCCGCGCCGCGCTCCTCGCCCGGCTCACCGCCGAGGTGGCGCTCGGCGGCTTCGAGCCGGCGGCGGTCGCCGCGCTCCTCGCCCATCCGCTCGCCCGTTTCGGTCGTTCCGCCGGTGCGGCGCGGCGGGCGGCGCGTGTCGTCGAGATGGTGGCGCTGCGCGGTCCGCGGACGTTGCCCTTCGGCCGCGGTCTCCTCGCCGCCTACGACGAACGCGTCACCGCGATCACCGCCGAACGCAGCCGTGAGCCGCGACCGCTGCGCCGCCTCTCTGCCGACACCCTCGCCGAAGGCCGCGATCTTCTCACCGCCCTCGTCGCCGCTCTCGAGCCGCTGGAGAGCCTCGCCGGTCGCGGCGACGTCACCGTGCCGACACTGCTTTCCACCCACGTGGCGGCGCTGACGGCGATCGCCCGCGACGACACCGGCTCCGACGCCGCCCTCTACGACGGCGAAGACGGCGCCGCCCTCGCTGCCGCGCTCGCCGACTTCGAACGTGCCGCCGCCTCGGAAGGCGCCGAACTCGCCTTCGACGCTGCCGCTTGGCCGGGCTTCTTCGACGCGCTCCTC
The DNA here is from genome assembly GCA_937864925.1 of uncultured Alphaproteobacteria bacterium. Lineage (GTDB taxonomy): Bacteria > Pseudomonadota > Alphaproteobacteria > Rhizobiales > Ancalomicrobiaceae > CALBKH01. The sequence continues at coordinate 7,675 of CALMFH010000230.1, forward strand.
GGCGACGCCCCGGTTCGCCGGCCGACCGCGCCGGACGCTCGCATCTTCGTCTTCGGCCCGCTCGAGGCGCGGCTTCTCGCCTTCGATCTCGTCGTGCTCGCCGGTCTCGACGAGGGCGTTTGGCCGATCGCCACCCGAACCGATCCCTGGCTGTCGCGACCGATGCGGCGCGACATGACACTCGAAGCGCCGGAGCGCCGTATCGGTCTCTCCGCCCACGATTACGCGCAAGGAGCGGCGGCGCCGCGCGTCGTCCTCGCCCGTTCGGCCCGCACCGGGGGCGCGCCGACGGTGGCCTCGCGCTGGCTTCAGCGCCTCACCACCCTCGTCGGCGACGATGGCCACACCCGCCTGACCCGCGCCGGCGAACGGTTTCTCGTCTGGGCCCGCACCCTCGACGCCGCGTCGTCACCGCCGGCGACCGTCGCGCGGCCCGATCCGAAGCCGCCGCTCGCCTGGCGGCCGACGCGGCTCTCGGTCACCGAGATCGAGACCTGGATCCGCGACCCCTACGCCGTCTACGCCCGCCACGTCCTCGGCCTCGACCCGCTCGACCCGCTCGGCGGCGAAATCGGCGCGGCCGAACGCGGCACCTTCGTCCACGAGGTTCTGGCGCGCTTCGTCGCCGACTGGGACGGCACCGCGAGTCGCCGAGAGGCCGATCGTTTCGCCACAATCGCCGGCGATCTGCTGACCGCCTACGACGCCTTCCCCGAAGTCGTCGCCCTGTGGCGACCGCGGTTGACGGCGATCGCCCGCTGGTGGCTCGCCGCCGATGCCGCCCGTAGCCCACGCGTCGCCGAGCGCCGCACCGAGGTGGGTGGCCGATGGGAGCTGCCGGTCGACGGCGTCTCCTTCACCCTCACCGGCGTCGCCGACCGGCTCGACCTCCTCGCCGACGGCGCGCTCGCCGTGCTCGACTACAAGACCGGCCGGCCGCCGAGCGAGAAGGAGGTGCAGAGCCTGCTCGCCCCGCAATTGCCGCTCGAGGCGGCGATGGCGCGCGCCGGCGCCTTCGGTCCCGACCTCGTCGGTCGGCCGATCGCCGAGCTCGCCTATCTCCACCTCAAGGGCGGCGAGACCGGCGGCAGTTGGGAGCAGCGCGGCCGGCCCGACGCCGGTGCCGGCCCCGACGCTCTCGCCGAAGCGGCGAAGGCGGCGCTCGAGAAGTTGGTGCGCGGCTTCCGCGATCCGGCCCAGGGCTGGGTCTCGCGTCGCCACGTCCGTTTCGAGAAGGACCGCTCCGGCCCCTACGATCACCTCGCCCGTGTCGCCGAATGGGCCGCCGGCGAAATGCCGGAAGGGGGTGAGCCGTGAGCGCAGCCTTCGTCGTCTCCGCCGAGACCACCGAACGCCAGCGCCGCGCCGCCTCGCCGAAGACCTCGGCCTGGGTGTCGGCCAACGCCGGCTCCGGTAAGACCTTCGTCCTCGCCCGCCGCGTCGTCCGTCTGCTGCTCGCCGGTACGCCGGCGTCTCGGATCCTCTGCCTGACCTTCACCAAGGCGGCGGCGGCGACCATGGCGAACCGCGTCTACGGGACGCTCGGCACCTGGGCGGTACTCGGTGACGACGATCTCGCCGCCGCGCTCGCCGAGATCGAGGGCGAGACCCCGCCGCGCACCCGCCTCGCCGAGGCCCGTCGTCTCTTCGCCGCGGCGATCGAGACGCCGGGCGGCCTCAAGATCCAGACCATCCACGGCTTCTGCGAGCGCATCCTCCAGCAGTTTCCGCTCGAGGCGGATCTCGGTGGTGCCTTCGACATCCTCGACGCGTCGCTCGAGCGCGACCTCGTCGCCGCCGCCCGCGACGCGGTCCTGGTCCGGGCGAGCACCGAGATCGACACGCCGCTCGCCCTCGCCTTCGCCGATCTCCTCGCCGACACCGGCGAGGCGGCGGTGCTCGAAGCCCTGGCGAGTGTCATCGACGCGCGCGATCTGTGGCTCGCCTGGCTGCGCGACGCCGGCAGCGAAGCCGACGCCGTTCGCCAGCTCGCCACGGCGCTCGCCGTCGATCCGACTCGCAGCGATGATGATCTCGCTGCCGAGATCCTGGCGTCGCCGCTCATCGCTCCCGCTTCCGCCACGCGCCTCGCCACCGCCTGGGCCGCGGGCGGCAAACGCGACGGCGATCAGGCCGAGCGGCTCGGCCGCGCCCGCGATGCCTCGCTTCCCCTCGCCGCCCGCGTCGAGGCCTGGACCGCGATCTTCCTCACCAAGGCGGGGGAGGCCAAAGCCGACACCTCCATCGCCTCCAAGGCCGCCGCCGCGCTCCATCCCGACATCTTCGCCGACGCCCGTACCGAAGCCGAACGGCTGAGGGCGCTCGCCGACGCCCGTGCCGCACTCGCCACCTTTCGTGCCACCCGGTCGTTGCTCGTCCTCGGCGACGCCGTGATCGGCGAATACGAGCGGCGCAAGCGCCGCCGCGGCGCCCTCGACTTCGACGACCTCGTCGGCCGCACCGCCGATCTCCTCTCCCGCTCCGACGCCGCTCAGTGGGTCCAGTACAAGCTCGACAGAGGCATCGACCACGTCCTCGTCGACGAAGCGCAGGACACCTCCCCGCGGCAATGGCGAATCGTTCGCGGTCTGACCGAGGACTTCTTCGCCGGCGAAGGAGCGCGAACGAAGCGGCGTACCATCTTCGCCGTCGGTGACGAGAAGCAGTCGATCTATTCCTTCCAGGGCGCCGCGCCGCACGCCTTCTCGGCCACCCGTCGTGCCTTCGCCACCGAGGTCACCACCGCCGGGGCCCCATTCGCCGACGTCAAACTCGACCTCTCCTTCCGGTCGACCCGCGACGTCCTCGCCGCCGTCGACCGGGTGTTCGCCGACGAGGCGCTGCGCCGCCATCTCGTCGCCGATCCGACCGACTACGTGAACCATGCCGCCGCCCGCGCCGGCGCCGTCGGTCTGGTCGAGATCTGGCCGATGATCGTCGCCGAGAAGGTGGAACCCGAGGCCGATTGGCTCGCCCCCCTCGATCGCGCCCGTGCCGATCATCCCTGGGAGAAGCTCGCCCGGCGCATCGCCGACGAGATCGTCCGTCTGACCACACCACCCTTCCGCCTCGAAGGCACCGGTGCGCCCTTCGCCTGGCGCGACATCATCGTCCTGGTGCGCAAGCGTGGTCCCTTCGTCGAGGCGATGAACCGGGTGCTGAAGGATCGCGGCATCCCCGTCGCCGGTCAGGACCGGCTGCGCCTCACCGATCACGTCGCCGTCGCCGATCTCTTCGCCCTCGGCCGCGCGCTGACACTCCCCGAGGACGACCTGTCGCTCGCCGCGGTGTTGAAGAGCCCGCTCTTCGACCTCGACGACGACGACCTGATGGATCTCGCCCGCGCCGATCGCGGCGCCGCCGAAAGCCTGACCGACGTGCTGCGCCGCCGCGGCCCCGGTCATCCCCGCTGGGCTGCCGCCCTGGCCCGGCTCGAGCGCTGGCGCGACCTCGCCGGTCGGATGCCACCCTTCGAGCTGTTCATGACCGTACTCGCCGCCGATAGCGGCCGCCGCCGTTTCCTCGCGCGCCTCGGTAGCGAGGCCGACGACGTTCTCGACGAATTCATGGCCCAGGCACTCGCCGCCGATCGCGGCCCTCCGGTCGGGCTCGCCCGTTTCCTCGACGGTCTCGCCGCCGCCGCGCCCGAGATCAAGCGCGAACTCGACGAGAGTCGCGACGAGGTCCGGGTGATGACCGTCCACGGTGCCAAGGGGCTGGAAGCCCCGGTGGTCTTCCTCGTCGACGGCGGCGCCGCGCCGGTCCATTCCTCCCACGATCCCGAACTCGTCACTCTCGCCGTACCCGGAGCGCCACCCGCTTCGGCGCCGGCGCTGGTTTGGAACCGCAAGCCGGCGCCGCGTCGGGTGATCGACGAGCGCGACCGGCTGCGCCACGAGGCGGTCTGCGAATATCATCGCCTGCTCTACGTCGCCCTCACCCGCGCCCGCGACCGACTCTACCTGTGCGGCCACGCCGCTGCCGCGGGCCCGGCGCCGGAGTGTTGGTACGAGGTGGTCCGGGCCGCCCTGGCGCCGACCGCCGAGGAGGTCGCCGACGGCGATCGCCCGCCGATCCTGCGCTGGCGCGCCGTGCCGGCAGCCGCGGGGACGACCACGCCCTCGTCTCCGCCCGCGACCGGAGCGCCGTCGCCTGTTGCCGAGACCGCCGAGACTCCGCCCGCCGCCCCTCCGGAATCGTCGGCGCCCCCCGCCCATCCGACGTTGCCGCGGTGGATCGATCGCCCGCCGCCCTCGGTGGCGCCGCCGCGCCGGCTCACCCCGTCGGCCGCCCTCGCCGAGCGCGTCGGCTGGGCGCGTCTGCCCGAGATCGACCCGCGTGATCGTCTCGCCGCCACCGCCGGTGACTGCGAACGGCGGCGTGGCATCCTCGTCCATCGCCTGCTCGAACGGCTGCCGGCGCGCCCCACCGGTGAGCGCGCCGCCGCTGCGTCCCGCTTCCTCGCCGCCCGCGCCGGCGACCTCACCGCCGAGGACCGCGCCGCGATCGCCGCGGAGGTTCTCGCCGTGCTGGAGACGCCCGACTTCGCCGCGATCTTCGGGCCGACGGCCCGCGCCGAGGTGCCGATCGTCGGCCGGCTCGCCGACCGTCGTGGCGAGATCGTCGAGGTCGTCGGGCGCATCGACCGACTGGTGGTCGGCGACGACGAGGTGCGCGTGGTCGACTTCAAGTCCGATCGCCACGTCGCCGCAGCGGCGATACCGGAGGCCCACGTCGGTCAGATGGCGCTCTATCGCCGGCTGTTGGCGCCGATGTTCCCCGGCCGACGCCTCACCGCCCATCTGTTGTGGACGACCCTGCCGGCCCTGATGGAGATCCCCGCCGATCGCCTCGACGCGGCCGAGGAGAGCCTCGCGCTGTCGTGATCCTGTGGGGTGATGTCGCAGCGACCACCGCATCTTGACGCTGTGAAGCGGCATTCCTAGTTTGGACGACGAAGAACGGCGCTTCCTCCCGCTGCGCCGACCGATGGGGTTTTTCCAAGATGGCGACGCAGAAAGTCACCGACGCTTCCTTCGACACCGACGTCCTCGGCGCGACCGAGCCGGTCGTGGTCGACTTCTGGGCCGAATGGTGCGGCCCCTGCCGCATGATCGCCCCGGCGCTCGAGGAGATCTCCAACGAGATGGCCGGCCGCGTGAAGGTGGTGAAGCTCAACATCGATGAGAACCCCCAGGCCGCGATGCGCTTCGGCGTGCGCTCCATCCCCACCCTGATCGTCTTCTCCGGCGGCAAGCCGGCGGCGATGCAGGTCGGCGCCGCCCCCAAGGGCCGCCTCGTCGACTGGATCAACGGCGCCATCGCCTGATCGTCACGACACCTCCCGTGTCGACGGCGCCCGACTTCCGACCGAAGCCGGGCGTCGTGGCGTTTCGAGGCGGCGCACGATTCGCACTTGAAATGCGCGTGCCGAACCCTCAAATCCGCGATGCGCGAAACCGCCCGTGATCCGTCGTGTCGCGGAGGCGGGCAGATAGTCAGTTGCCGAGGACGTCCATGACCGACGAGACCGCGATCACCCCCGAGAACGAGGCCGTGGTGGAACCCGCCGCCGACGCCCCCGATCCGATCGAGGCGCTCCGGGCGGAAGCCGCCGATCTCAGGGACCGCCTGCTCCGCACCCTGGCGGAGATGGAGAACCTGCGCCGCCGCACCGAGAAGGAGGTGAAGGACGCGCGCGACTACGCCGTCTCCGGTTTCGCCCGTGATCTCCTCTCCGTCGCCGACAATTTCGACCGGGCGCTGACCGCGGTACCGGCGGAACTGCGCGAGAGCGGCGTCGCCGGCGCCTCGGCTCTGATCGAGGGTGTCGAGCTGACCGGCCGCGAACTGCTCAAGACCATGGAGAAGCACGGGGTGCGCAAGCTCTCGCCCAAGGGCGAGCGTTTCGATCCGAACCTCCATCAGGCGATGTTCGAGATCCCTGACGCGACGATCGCCGCCGGCACCGTCGTCCAGGTCCTCCAGGACGGCTTCGCCATCGGCGGCCGGGTGCTGCGCCCCGCTCTGGTCGGCGTCTCCAAGGGCGGCCCCAAGGTCGCCGCCGAGGCCCCGGCCGAACCGGGCGCGACCGTCGACAGGACGGTGTGAGCGACACGCCGAAGGTGACGCCGGAGGCCGCCCTCGGGCGGCCTCTTGCGTTTCATACCGGGCTCATGCAATTCGGACTCGTCCGAATTTCACGAGCGTTGCGGCCCGACCGGCCGACGCCCGTTCGGGCTCGCCTTCGTTCACGAAGTTTCGAACAGGTCGAAACTTCGTGAACTCGGTATCAGATCACCCTGCGGCCGTGCGGCCCCGCATCCAGCCCGAGATGGGCGGCGAAGCTGGCGCCGACGTCGGCGAAGCCGAGACGACCGAGATCCACCGGCGCGACGCTCGGGCCGAAGGCGATGACCGGCACGTGTTCGCGGGTATGGTCGGTCCCCCGCCAGGTCGGATCGCAGCCGTGGTCGGCGGTGGCGACGACGAAGTCGTCCGGCCTGAGCTGTGCCTCGAGCTCCGGCAGGCGGGCGTCGAACGCCTCGAGCCCGGCGGCGTAGCCGGGAACGTCGCGGCGGTGGCCCCATTCCATGTCGAAGTCGACGAAGTTGGTGAGGATCAGCCCGCCCTCGGCCGTCGCGTCGAGCGCCGCGAGCGTCGCCTCGAACAGCGCCATGTTGCCGGCCGCCTTGACCGTCTTCGTCACGCCGCGCGCCGCGAAGATGTCCGAGATCTTGCCGATCGCCACCACCTCGCGCCCCGCCGCCTTGGCCCGGTCGAGCAGCGTCGGCGCCGGCGGCGGCACGGCGTAGTCGTGGCGATTGGCGGTGCGTCGGAAGTCGGCCGACGAAGTGCCGACGAAAGGCCGGGCGATCACCCGACCGATGTCGAGCGGATCGACCAGACGGCGGGCGATCTCGCAGGTCCGGTAGAGGCGGTCGAGACCGAAGCTCTCCTCGTGGGCGGCGATTTGGAAGACCGAATCGGCGGAGGTGTAGCAGATCGGCTTACCCGTCCGCAGGTGCTCCTCGCCGAGGCGGGCGATGATCTCGGTGCCCGAGGCGTGTTCGTCGCCGAGAATGCCGGGAAGCCCCGCTTCGGCGACCAGCGCCGCGACGAGATCGGCCGGGAAACACGGACGGGTCTCGGGGAAATAGCCCCAGTCGAACTCGACCGGAACGCCCATCAGCTCCCAATGGCCCGACGGCGTGTCCTTGCCGCGCGAGGTCTCGACCGCATAGCCGTGCGCCCCGGTGATCGCATCCGGCGCCGTCACCGGCGCCGCCTTGCCGGTCGAGGTGCGATGGGCGGCGAGGAGGCCGAGGCGGGCGAGGTTGGGCAGCCGCAGCGGTCCGTTGCGCAGGCCCGGGCGATCGCCCCGCCCGGCGGCGCAGGCCTCCGCGATGTGGCCGAAGGTGTCGGCGCCGGTATCGCCGAAACGCGCCGCATCGGCCGACGCACCGATACCGAAACTGTCGAGCACGAGCAGGATGGCGCGAGCCATGAAGGTCCTTTCTGTCTCTCGTTCGGCGTCGCGGAGCGATTCGCCGTCCCCCGGGTCACGCGACGATCCGGTCGGCGACGAGCGGATGGGGCGCCCCTGCCGCCTCGCCCAGCCGGTAGGCGGCGACGAGTCGCGCCGCACCGCGGGTCGCCGCGGCCTCGTCGGCGGCGTGGACGACGGCGAGCGGGTGCGCTCCATCGACCTGCGCGCCGACACCGACGAGATCGGTGAAGCCGACCGCCGGATCGATCGGGTCGGTGGCTCGCGTCCGCCCGCCGCCGAGCTCGACCACCGTGAGACCGATGGCGCGCGTGTCGATCTCGGTCACCACGCCGGCGGTCTCGGCGAAGACCGGCCGCACCACCGGTGCGGTGGCGAGATATCTGGCGGCCTTCTCGACGAAGTCCACCGGCCCGCCGAGTGCGGCGACCATCCGTCCGAAGATCTCGGCGGCGCGGCCGTCGTCGAGAGTGGCGACGAGCCGCGCCCGCGCCACGTCGAGGCTCTCGGCGAGGCCGCCGATCACCAGCATCTCGGCGCCGAGCTCGACGGTGATCGCCTCGACGCGCGGGTCTCGACGGCGGCGGGTGAGGAAGTCGACCGCATGGCCGACCTCCACCGCGTTGCCGGCGGCCGGCGCCAGCGGCTCGTTCATGTCGGTGACCAGGGCGCGGGTCGGAAGCCCCGCCCCGTTCGCCACCGAGACCAGGCTCTCGGCCAGGGCGCGCGCCTCGGGAAGCGTGCCCATGAAGGCGCCGGACCCCCATTTGACGTCGAGCACCAGCCCGTCGAGCCCGGCGGCGAGCTTCTTCGACAGGATCGAGGCGGTGATCAGGTCGAGGCTCTCGACCGTGCCGGTGACGTCGCGGATGGCGTAGAAGCGCTTGTCCGCCGGGGCGAGATCGGCGGTCTGGCCGATGACGGCGCAGCCGACCTCGCGGACGACGCGGCGGAAGAGATCGTTGTCCGGTTGGGTGCGGTAGCCGGGGATGCTGTCGAGCTTGTCGAGTGTGCCGCCGGTGTGGCCGAGGCCCCGCCCCGAGATCATCGGCACGAAGCCGCCGCAGGCCGCCACCATCGGCGCCAGCATCAGCGACAGGTCGTCGCCGACCCCGCCGGAGGAATGTTTGTCGAGCGCCGGCCCCGGCAGATCCCAGGCGAGCACCGTACCGGAATCGCGCATCGCCCGGGTCAGAGCCACTCGCTCCGAGAGTTCCATACCGCGGAAGAACACCGCCATGGCGAAGGCGGCGATCTGGCCTTCGGTCACCGATCCGTCGGTCATGCCCTCGACCAGGAAGGCGATCTCGGCATCGGAGACCCGCCCGCCGTCCCGCTTCCTGCGGATGATCTCCTGCGGCAGCATGGGTCGCTCCTCAGTAGCCGCTCGTGGCGGCCGGGGCGGCGCCGTCGAGCGTGGCGAGCACGTCGCCGAGCAGGCTCGAGGCGCCGAACCGGAAGGTGGTGGGGCTCGCCCAGCCCGGTCCCATGATCCGATCGGCGAGGTCGAGATAGATCGCCGCCTCGGCGACGCTACGAATGCCGCCGGCCGCCTTGAACCCGGCCGGACGGCCGCTGTCGCGCACCGCCTCGAGCAGGATCGCCGCGGCCTCGGGCGTGGCGTTGACCGTGACCTTGCCGGTCGAGGTCTTGACGAAGTCGGCGTGCGCCGCGAGCGCCAGATCGGCGGCGGCGCGGATCTTCACCGGATCGGCGATCTCACCGGTCTCCAGGATCACCTTGAGCAACGCTCGTCCCTCGACCAGCCGCCGCACCCGTACGATCTGGCTCTCGGCGAAGCCCGGCCGGCCGGCGAGGAAAGCCCGCCACGGCATCACCAGATCGATCTCGTCGGCCCCGTCGGCGATCGCCTGCGCCGTCTCGATCTCCACCGAGGCGGTGTCCTCGCCACCGCCGGGGAAGTTCACCACCGTGGCGATCTTCACCCCGCTCGCGCCCAGCGCCTCGCGCGCCACCGCGACGAACTGCGGCCACAGGCACACCGCGGCGACGTGGCCGTGCGGCGTCGTCGCTCGGGCGCAGAGCTCTCGGGCGCCCTCGGCCGTGGCACTCTCACCGAGGTCGGTGAGGTCGATCAGCGGCAGGGCGCGTGCCGCCACCGCCTTCGCGTCGAACGTCGTCATCGAGGCTCCTTTCCCTCCGGCGGCAACGCGGCGACGAGGGCCATGACCAGGGCGCGGAAGCGCTCCGCTCCCTTCGCCGCCTCGCGCTTGGTCTCGTCGTGGCTGAGCGCCGCCCCGGTCATGCCGGCGCCGAGGTTGGTGATCATCGAGATCGCCACCACCGTCAGCCCGGCGTGGCGGGCGAGGATGACCTCCGGCACCGTCGACATGCCGACCGCGTCGGCGCCGAGCGCCCGTGCCATGCGGATCTCCGCCGGCGTCTCGAAGGAGGGGCCGGAGAACCACATGTAGACGCCCTCGGCGAGATCGACGCCGATCGTCTTCGCCGCCCGGCGGGCGACACCGATGAGCCCCGGATCGTAGGCGTCGACCATCGATACGAAGCGGCTGTCGCCTTCCACCCCGATCAGCGGATTGGTCCCCGACCAGGCGATGTGGTCGGTGATCAGCATCGCGGTTCCCGGTCCGACCTCGGGCCTCAGGCTCCCCGCCGCATTGGTCAGGATCAGCCGCTCCACCCCGAGTGCGGCGAGCGTGGCGATCGGCACCGCCATCTCGCGCGGGTTGCCGCGCTCGTAATAGTGGGCGCGGCCGGAGAGCACCGCCACCTCGTGGCCGGCGAGATCGCCGATCACCAGTTCCCCGGCATGGCCGGAGACGCCGGAGCGCGGGAACCCCGGCAGATCGAGATAGGAGAGCCGCGCCGCGCCCGTCACTTCGTCGGCGAGCGACCCGAGGCCGGAGCCGAGCACGATCGCCGTCTTCGGCCGTCGCCCCGGCGCCCAGTCGCGGATCAGGCCGGCGAGTTGCAGAGCGTCCATCGCGTCCTCCCCGCTCACAGATGGCCCGGGCCGAAGGAGAGCGGCAACAACTCCGTTGCCGGCAGGCTGGTCGCCGCTCCACCGTCGCCCCTCAGATGCACCGTCGTCGTCGCCACCGCGAATTCGCGGATCTTCTGTCGGCAACCGCCACAGGGCGGGCAGGCGATCTCCTCGCCGACCGCCGGTCCACCGACCACGGCGACCGCCAGGATCTCGCGCCCACCCGCCGCCACCATCGCGGCGATGGCGCCGGCCTCGGCGCACAGGCCTTCCGGGAAGGCGGCGTTCTCGACGTTGCAGCCGACGTGGATGCGGCCCTCGCGGTCGAGAACCGCCGCCCCGACGAAGAAGCCGGAATAGGGCGCGTGCGCCCTGACCCTGACGTCGGCGGCGGCTTCGAACAGGCGGTCGAGCGGCAGATTGGCGGACATCGGATCTCTCCGCTCAGCGGTCCTTGGTGTAGGGAATGCCCGAAGCCTTGGGTGGGATCGAGCGGCCGATGAACCCGGCGAGCAGCACCACCGTCAGCGCATAGGGCAGCGCCTGGAACACCTGCACCGGCACGGTGCCGAGGCCCGGCAGCGGCGTGCCCTGCAGGCGGATGGCGACGGCGTCGAGCATGCCGAAGAGCAGGCAGGCGCCGAGTGCGTTGAGCGGCTTCCACTTGGAGAAGACCAGCGCGGCGAGGGCGATGAAGCCCTTGCCGGCGGTCATGTCGCGGACGAAGCCGGCCGACTGGGCGACCGCAAGATAGGCGCCGGCGAAGCCGCAGAGGATGCCGCAGACGATCACCGCCCGGTAGCGCAGACCCGCCACCGAGACGCCGGCGGTGTCGACCGCGTGCGGATTGTCGCCGACGGCGCGCAGGCGGAGCCCGAAGCGAGTGCGCCACAGCACCACCCAGGTGATCGGCACGGCGAGAAAGGCGCACCAGGTCAGGGCGTTGTGGCCGGAGATCACGTCGCTCCAGATGCGGCCGAGCGCCGAACTCGGATCGAGGCCGAGGCTGCCGAGATCGAGGCCGAGGAAGCGTTCCGAGTTGGCGAGTTGCGGCGTGCGCCCGCCCTGGCCGTACCACACTTGGCCGAGCAGCACGGTGAGGCCGGCGGCGAGGAAGTTGATCGCGACGCCGGAGACGATCTGGTTGCCACGCTGGTTGATGGCGGCGAAGCCGTGGACGAGGGCGAGCGCCACCGACACGACGATGCCGGCGACGAGCCCGGCCCAGGGCGAATGGAAGGCGGCCGCCCCGGCCCCGGCGGCGAAGGCGGCGGCGAGCATCTTGCCTTCGAGCCCGATGTCGACCACGCCGGAACGCTCCGACCACAGGCCGGCGAGACAGGCGAAGAGCAGCGGCACCGACAGGCGGATGCCCGAGCCGACGACCGGGGCGAGGAGGTCGACGATCATGGCCGGATCGCTCATGCACCGCCTCCCGTCGTCTCGACCCGAGCGAAGATCCGTCCGAGCGCCGGGCGGAACATGTGCTCGAGCGCCCCGGCGAAGAGGATCACCAGCGCCTGGATCACCACGATCATGTCGCGGCTGATCGCCGGCTTCTCGAAGGCGAGTTCGGCCCCACCCTGGTAGAGGATGCCGAAGAGCGCCGCCGACAGCACCACGCCGAAGGGATGCGACCGTCCCATCAGCGCCACCGCGATGCCGACGAAGCCGGCGCCGGCGACGAATTCGAGCAGCAGCCGATGCTGCACCCCCATCACCTCGTTGACCGCCATCAGCCCGGCGAGCCCGCCCGAGATCAGCATGGCGGCGACGACGACGGCGCCCGGATCGACACCGGCATAGACCGCGGCGACCGGGTTCTGCCCGACGGTGCGCAGCTCGAACCCGAACTTCGTCCGCCACACCAGGAGCCAGACGAAGACCGCGGCGAGGGCGGCGATGAACACCATCGGGTTGACCGGCGACTGGCCGAGATCGATACCCCAGGGCGTCAGGAAGTCGCGCAGGAACGGCAGCCGTGTCGCCGGCTCGAAGGTCTTGGTCTCCGGGCTCATCGAGCCCGGCTGCCCGAGGACCTCGACCAGCAGCCATACCATCAGCGTCGCCGCCAGATAGTTGAACATGATGGTGGTGATGACGATGTGGCTGCCGCGGCGCGCCTGCAGCCAGGCCGGCACGAAGGCCCAGGCGGCGCCGAAGAGGGCGGCGGCGGCCATCGCGAAGGGGGCCACCAGCCACCACGGCGCACCGTCGAAGGCGAGGCAGACCAGCGCCACCCCGAGCCCACCGAGGGTCGCCTGTCCCTCGGCGCCGATGTTGAACAGGCCGGCGTGGAAGGCGACGGCGACCGAGAGCCCGGTGAAGACGAAGCCGGTGGTGTAGTAGAGGGTGAAGCCGACACCCTCGGCATAACCCAGCGCTCCGCGCAGCATGATCGCCACCGCCTCGAGCGGGTTCTCGCCGATGGCGAGCACGACGAGACCGGAGATCAGGAACGCCACCGTGAGGTTGGCGAGCGGCACCACCACGTAGTCGACGAGGGGCGGCAGATCGCGATGCGGCGCGCTCATGCTCTCGCCTCCTCGCGTCGCCCGCCGGCGAGCCCGGCCATCATCAGGCCGATCTCCGCCTCCGACGTCTCCGGCCGGCATTCGCCGGTGATCCGCCCCTGGCACATGCACAGGATGCGGTCGGAGAGCGAGCGGATCTCGTCGAGCTCGGCCGAGACCAGCAGGATCGCCCGGCCCTGGTCACGCATCGCGATCAGCCGGCGATGGATCGCTTCGATCGCGCCGATGTCGACACCACGCGTCGGCTGGCCGACGATCGCCGCCTTCGGTTCGCGGCCGATCTCGCGGGCGATGATGATCTTCTGCTGGTTGCCGCCGGAGAACAGCGCCGTGCGTTGCGTCGGATCGGGCGGGCGGACGTCGAACTCGGCGAAGTCCGCCTCCGCCGCCGCACGCAGCGCACCCATGTCGAGGAGTAGGCCCGAGGCCCAGCGTGGATCGCCCTGATGTCCGAGCATCAGGTTCTCCTCCGCGGTGAACCCGAGCACCAGCCCCATGCGATGGCGATCCTCGGGGATGTGGGCGAGGCCGAGATCGCGGATCTCGGCCGGGTCGAGATCGGTGATCTCGCGCTCGCCGAGACGAATGGTACCGGTGGCGGCGCGGCGGATGCCGGCGATCGCCTCCATCAGCTCCGACTGGCCGTTGCCCGCCACTCCGGCGATACCGACGATCTCACCCGCCCGGACTTGGAAGGAGACGTCGTCGACCAGCACCACGCCGCGCTTGTCGCGGAGCGTCAGATGCTCGACCGACAGCTCCACCGCCCCCGGCACCGACGGTCCCTTCTCCACCTCGAGCAGCACCCGCCGTCCGACCATCGCCTCGGCGAGCGCCTCCACCGAAGTGTCGGCGGTCGGCCAGGTGGCGACGATCTCGCCCTTGCGCATGACCGATACCGCGTCGGTCACCGCCTTGATCTCCTTGAGCTTGTGGGTGATGACGACGACCGTCTTGCCCTCGCCCTGGAGGCGGCGGAGGATACGGAAGAGATGTTCGACCTCTGAGGGCGTCAGCACCGCCGTCGGTTCGTCGAGGATCAGGATCTCGGCGCCGCGATAGAGCGTCTTGAGGATCTCCACCCGCTGCTGCTCGCCGACCGACAGCTAGCCGACGATCGCGTCCGGGTCGACGCTCAGCTCGTAGTCCTCGGCCAGCCGGCGCAGCTCGGCGCGCGCCCGCTTCTCCGCCGCGCCGAGCCGGAAGCCGCCCTCGGCGCCGAGCAGCACGTTCTCCAGCACCGTCATCGTGTCGACCAGCATGAACTGCTGATGCACCATGCCGATGCCGGCGGCGATCGCCTGTGCCGAGGAACGGATCGTCACTTTGCGGCCGTTCACCCGGATCTCACCGCGATCGGCCTGGTAGAAGCCGTAGAGGATCGACATCAGGGTCGACTTGCCGGCGCCGTTCTCGCCGACCAGACCGTGGATCGACCCGGCCGCGACGGCGAGATCGATGTTGCGGTTGGCATGGTTCGATCCGAACCACTTGTCGATGCCGACGAATTCGATCGCCGGGGCACGACGATCGTCCGGCGTCGCGGGCGCCTGCGGTCGGGGTGGCGGCTGGTCGGAAGCCTGCATGGGACGGCGGCCATCGCTTCGGGGGCACCCGGGGTGCCGTTGGCCGGGGAGGGCGGAAGGCTCGTCCTCCCCGATGGAGACCGCGAAACGACGTTTCGCCGCGCCGCGGAACGCCGGCCGGTCAGTAGGGGCAGGTCTTGTCGGCCATGTAGTCGTGGACCTTGATCGATCCGTCGACGATCCCCTTCTCCGCCTTGTCGACCGCCGACTTCATCTCGGCGGTGATCAGCCCCTTGTTGTGGTCGTCGAGCGCCCAGCCGACGCCGCCTTCCTTGAGGCCGAGCACCCGCACGCCGGCCGTCCACTTGCCGTCTTTGGCATCCTTGAAGGCGTCGTAGATGGCGACGTCGACGCGCTTGGTCATCGAGGTCAGCACCTTGCCGGGGTGCAGGTGGTTCTGGTTGGAATCGACGCCGATACCGAGCTTGCCGGCATCCGCCGCGGCCTGCAGCACGCCGAGACCGGTGCCGCCGGCAGCGTGATAGACGACGTCGGCGCCGCGATCGATCTGCGACTTGGCCAGTTCACCGCCCTTCACCGGATCGTTCCACGCCGCACCGGTGGTACCGGTCATGTTCTGGAACACCTCGGCCTTGGCATCGACCGCCTTGACGCCGCCGACGTAGCCGCAGGCGAACTTGCGGATCAGCGGGATGTCCATACCGCCGACGAAGCCGACCTTCTTCGACTTCGACGCCATCGCCGCCAAGACGCCGACGAGATAGGAGCCTTCCTGCTCCTTGAAGACGATCGAACGCACGTTCGGCAGGTCGACCACCATGTCGACGATGGCGAACTTCAGGTCAGGGAACTCCTTGGCGACCTTCTCCACCGAGGAGGCCTGGGTGAAGCCGATGGCGACGATCGGCGAGTTGCCGCGGCGGGCGAAGTTGCGCAGGGCCTGCTCGCGCTGGGCGTCGTTCTGGATCTCGAAGTCGCGATAGTCGACCCCGGTCTCCTTCTTGAACTTCTCGGCGCCGACATAGGCCGCCTCGTTGAACGACTTGTCGAACTTGCCGCCGAGGTCGTAGAGGATCGCCGGCTGGATGTCGGCGGCGCGAACCGGCGCAGCGATCGTCACGGCCAATACCGCGAGCCCGAAAATGGTCTTACGCATCGAAGAGTCCTCTCGCCGGAACCAGATGAAGGAGCGCGCGAAAGACCGGCCGCCGCCACGGTGACCCCTCGCTCCGGCTGGCGAGATTGGCACGTCGGCTCGCCGTGTGCATCAGGTTTTTCGCGCCATCGCCCGCAGTCCACCGAAAGGAAATTCCGTCACGTCGGCGCAGCGCGAAAGATCTTCGCCGCGTCTCGATGTCACCGCGGCACCTCGCCATCGCCAATCCCCGCGGCCCGCGCTATAGCTCGGACGTCCCGAGCCCGACCGCTTCGAGGGTCGTCACCGATGCCCGCTTCGTCCGCGCCCGTCACCTTCGGCTTTCCCGTCCTGATCGCCGACATCGGCGGCACCAACGCCCGCTTCGCTCTGGTGGAGCGCCCCGGCGCGCCTCACCGCGATCTCGGCACCACCCCGACCGGGGCACACGTCGATCCGATCACCGCGATCCGAGAGATCGCCCTGGCCGGGCTGGAGACGTCGCCGCGTACCGCGATCTTCGCCATCGCCGCACCGATCGAGGGAGATCACGTCCGCTTCACCAATTGCCCCTGGGTGTTCGAACCGAAGCGGCTCATCGTCGAACTCGGCTTCACCGACGTGGTGGTGGTCAACGACTTCGAGGCGCAGGGTCTCGCGTTGCCCAGCCTGGGCGACGCCGACGTCGTCCGCATCGGCGGTGGCACCGCGCACCCGAACGCCACCAAGCTGGTGGTCGGTCCGGGAACCGGCCTCGGTGTCGGCGTCCTGGTCCACTCCCGCGGGACGTGGGTCCCGGTCCCGGGGGAGGGCGGCCATGTCACCTTCGCCCCGCGCGGAGCCCGCGAGACGGCGATCGTCGGCCTCCTCGCCCAGGATCTCGGCCGGGTCAGCGCCGAGCACGTGCTCAGCGGCGCCGGCCTCGTCCGCGTCCATCGGGCGCTGCGGCTCATCGAAGGCGGACCGGTCGAGACGGTCTCCCCGGCCGGCGTCACCGCCGCCGCTCTCGCCGGCGAGCCGACCGCGGTCGAGGCGATGGAGTTCTTCGCCACCGCTCTCGGCCGCTTCGCCGGCGACATGGCGCTGGTCTGCCTACCGCACGGCGGCGTCCACATCGGCGGCGGCATCCCGCCGCGTGTCCTGTCCTTCCTCACCGACGGCCGCTTCCGCGCCGCTTTCGAGGACAAGGAGCCGCACCACGGTACCATCGCCGGTCTGGCGACGCGGGTGGTGGTCCATCCGGTCCCCGCCTTCCTCGGCCTCGCCGCCTTCGCCGCGCGGCCGGACCTCTACGCCGTCGATCTCGACGGACGGCGCTGGCACGGGTGAGCGGAGTTGCCGCGGCGGCCACGACTCATACCGAGTTCACGACGTTTCGACCTGTTCGATACGTCGTGAACGAAGGCGAGCCCGAACGGGCGTCGGCCGGTCCGGCCGTAACGCTCGTGAAATTCGGACGAGTCCGAATTTCACGAGCCCGGTATCACGTGCCGCGCGGCTTGGCTCGCGTCGTCGGCGATGCGGCGGCCGGATCGTCCGGCCACACGTGGCGCGGATAGCGGCCCTTCATCTCCACCTTCACCTCGCGCCACGAGCCGCGCCAGAAGCCGGGGAGATCGCGTGTCACCTGGATCGGTCGATGCGCCGGTGACAGGAGCTCGACCGTGAGCGGCACCCGCCCGTCGCAGATCGACGGGTGGCGATCGAGACCGAAGAGCTCCTGCACCCGGATCGAGATCGTCGGACCGCTCTCCGCCTCGTAGTCGATGGCGACGTTCGAGCCGGTCGGTGCGGCGAAATGGGTCGGCGCCTCGGCGTCGAGGAGTCGTTTCGCCGCATGGTCGAGCAGGCCGGCGACGGCTTCCGCGAGGTCGCTCTCGCGGATGTCGGCCGGCGAGGTACGCCCGCCGACATGCGGGGCGAGCCAGTCCTCGAGGCCGGCGAGCAACGCCGCCTCGGAGAGGTCGGGCATCCCGGCGAAACCGGCACGGCGCACGTATGCCGCTCGATGGCGCAGCCGCTCCGCCGATCTGCTCCACGGCAGCGACGCGAGCCCCTTCGCCCTGACCGCCCCCATCAGCGCCCCGGCGACGAGCTCGGCATCGGGTTTCTCGATCGGTTTCTCGCAGAGCACGACGCGGCCGTAGCGCCGCACCCGCCGCGCCTTCACCCGTTCGGCCGCCTCGTCGAAGGCGACCTCGTCCGCCTCGACCACGTGGGCGCCGAAGTCGGCCTCGATGTCGGCGGCGGCGAGCGGGGCGGCCAGGAGGATGCGCGCCTCGCGTGCCGCGCCCTGCATCTCGGCGATGGCGAGGAACGGTTCGCGCGCCAGCGCTTCGTGCGGCTCGAGCCGGGCGCCGCGTCCGCTCGCGGTGCGGAACGATCCCGCCGCACCGCGCGCCTGAGCGATGCGGTCGGGATAGGCGAGAGCCAGGAGCCGGCCGCAGTCGACGAGCCCGTTCGCGAAGTCGGACGACGTCGCCCCGCCGGCGAGACCGGCCCATCTCGCCGCCATTCGGCGCGCCTCCTCCGCCCGTGTGCCGCGATCGGCGCGGAACCGGCGGACCCGCTCCTCGAGCTCGACACTCGTGCCGCCGAGGCCGCGTTCAGAGACGATCGCGGCGATCTCGGCGGCGAGCCGCCCCCCACCCCCCGCCGCGGCGCGATGCACCATGTGGGCGAGCCGCGGATGGAGCGGCAGGCGGCGCAGGGCCCGCCCCTCGGCGGTGAGCCGTCCCATGGCGTCGAGCGCGTCGAGCTCGGTGAGCAGCGCCACCGCTTCGTCCCATGCCGGTTTCGGCGGCGGATCGAAAAAGGCGAGGCCGGCAGGGTCGCTCACCCCCCAGTCGGCGAGGTCGAGGACGAGGGAGGCGAGATCGGCCTCGAGCATCTCCGGCCGATCGAACGGGGCGAGCGCCGCCGTCTGCGGTTCGGCCCACAGGCGCCAGCACACGCCCGGCTCGGTACGCCCGGCGCGACCGCGCCGCTGGTCGGCGCTCGCCCGTGACACCCGCACCGTCTCGAGCCGCGTCAGCCCGGTGTCCGGCTCGTAGCGCGGCACCCGGGCGAGGCCGGTGTCGACGACGATCCGCACGCCCTCGATGGTGAGCGAGGTCTCGGCGATCGAGGTGGCGAGCACCACCTTGCGTCGCCCCGGCTCTGCCGGTCGGATGGCGCGGTCCTGCTCCGCCGGGGTCAGAGCGCCGTAGAGCGGCGCCACCTCGACGTCGGGCCCGACCCGATCGTCCAGTCCCTCCGCCACCCGGCGAATCTCCGCCTGTCCCGGCAGGAACACCAGGATCGAGCCGGGGTCGGTATCGAGGGCGCGCAGCACCGCGGCGGTCACCTCCGTCTCGAGCCGGGCTTCCGGCCGGCGCGGGGCATGGCGGGTCTCGACCGGAAAGGCGCGGCCCTCGGAGGTGACGAGGGCCGCCTCGCCGAGAAGGTCGCGGACCCGCGCCCCGTCGAGCGTCGCCGACATCACCAGGATGCGCAGGTCCGGCCTGAGCGCACCCTGGGCATCGAGGGCGAGAGCGAGGCCGAGGTCGCCGTCGAGACTGCGCTCGTGGAACTCGTCGAAGATCACCGCGGCGATGCCGATCAGTTCCGGGTCGTCGAGGATCATCCGGGTGAAGACCCCCTCGGTCACCACCTCGATCCGGGTCGCCCGCGTCACCCGGGCATCCATGCGGACGCGATGACCGACGGTGGCGCCGACCTCCTCGCCGAGCGTCTTCGCCATTCGCGCCGCCGAGGCGCGGGCGGCGAGGCGCCGCGGCTCCAGCATGACGATGCGCCCGTCGCCACGCCACGGCGCCGCGAGCAGTGCCAACGGCACCCGCGTCGTCTTGCCGGCGCCCGGCGGGGCGACGAGAACCGCGTTCGGCCGTGTCGCGAGCGCGTCGAGGAGCGCGGGCAGGGCCGCATCGATCGGCAGATCGGACGGGGGGAGGACGATCATGCGGTGTTGGTAACGCGGGAGCGCGCCGCCCGCCAGCGGCTCGTGCGCCGCGATCCCGAAAAGAAAGTCCCCGGGACGCGGTGTCGCCGCATCCCGGGGAAGAAGGAACCGGTAAAAAGGTGCATCGAAATCACGAGTTCCTGTCGGTCCTCGCAGCCGGGACTGCACCACGGCTCCCGCAATCTTACATCCAGAGAATCGCGTAGGCAGTCCCCCCGCATCCGGGATCTGTGACGCCCTTCTGTGACGCTTCCCGCCTATTCATCGCCCATGGCGATCAGCGAGGCGTTTCCGCCGGCCGCCGCCGTGTTGGTGGAGACCGTCTGTTCGAGCGCGAAGCGGGCGAGGTAGTCGGGTCCGCCGGCCTTCGGGCCGGTGCCCGAGAGTCCCGAGCCGCCGAAGGGCTGCACGCCCACCACCGCGCCGATCATGTTGCGGTTGACGTAGACGTTGCCGACCGGAAGCCTTTCGATGATGCGGCGGATGGTGGCGTCGATACGGCTGTGGATGCCGAGGGTGAGGCCGTAGCCGGTCGCCCGGATCGCGGCGATCACCTCGTCGAGCTTCTCCGCCTTCCAGGTGACGACGTGCAGCACCGGGCCGAACACCTCCCGGTCGAGGCTTTCGGGCCGGTCGAGGCGGATGATCGTCGGGGCGACCCAGGTGCCGCCGGCGAAGTCGCCGCCCGGCACCGCGCCTTCCCAGATCACCCGCTTCGCGCTCCGCGCCGCCGCGACATGGGCGTCGAGCTTGTCCTTGGCCTCGAGGTCGATCACCGGCCCGACGTCGGTCACGGCGAGATGGGGGTCGCCGAGCCGCAGCGTCGATGCCGCCCCGGCGATCATCTCGCTCATCCGCTCCGCCACGTCCTCCTGGACGAACAGCAGGCGGAGCGCCGAACACCGCTGGCCGGCCGAGCGGAAGGCCGACATCACCACGTCGTCGGCGACCTGTTCGGGCAGCGCCGTGGCGTCGACCACCATGGCGTTGATGCCGCCGGTCTCGGCGATCAGCGGCACGATCGGCCCGTCCTTGGCGGCGAGTGTCCGGTTGATGATCCGCGCCACCTCGGTCGATCCGGTGAAGGCGACGCCGCCGACGCGGGCGTCGCCGGTGAGCACCGCGCCGATCGCTCCGTCGCCGGGTACGAACTGCAGCACCCCCTTCGGGATCCCGGCGGCGTGCAGCAGGGTGACGGCGAAGGCGGCGACGAGCGGCGTCTGTTCGGCCGGCTTGGCCACCACCGCATTGCCGGCGACCAGTGCCGCCGCCACCTGACCGAGGAAGATGGCGAGCGGGAAGTTCCACGGTGAAATGCAGACGAAGACGCCGCGGCCGCGTAGCACGAAACGGTTCTCCTCGCCGGTCGGGCCGGTGAGGATGCGGCCCTCGCCGAAATGCTCGCGCACCTCGGCCGCGTAGTAGCGGCAGAAATCGGCCGCCTCGCGCACCTCCGCCAATCCGTCTGGCAGCGTCTTGCCGGCCTCCGCCGCGAGCAGCGCCATCAGCCGTTCGCGGTTCGCCTCGAGCGCGTCGGCGGTGGCCTCGAGTGCGGCGGCCCGCACCTCGATCGGGGTGCGATCCCAGGCCGGAAAGGCGGCGGCGGCGCGGTCGATCGCCTCCGTCGCCTGCGTCGGCGTCGCCTCGGTGACGGTGCCGACCACGGTCCGGCCGTCGACCGGCGAGATCACCGGCCGCGCCGTCCCCGGCCGGCCCTTGCCGTCGAGGATCGGCGCCGCCTCGTAGGTCGTGCCGCGGTGCTCGGCGATCGCGGAAAGGAGAGCGTCGCGTTCGTGGCTCCAGCCGAACTCGAGCCCGGCGGAATTCTTGCGCGCCGCCCCGTAGAGGGCACACGGCAGGGGAATGCGGCCGTGGCGCGGTTTCGCCCCGTGACCGAGTTCCACCTCGGGCGGCACGATGAGGGCCGCGACCGGCACGCCGGTGTCACCGACCTTGGCGACGAAGGAGGAGTTGGCGCCGTTTTCGAGCAGCCGGCGGACGAGATAGGCGAGCAGGTCGCGATGGCCGCCGACCGGGGCGTAGATGCGGCAGGGGTAACCGTCCTCCTCGACCAGGGTGCGATGCAGCGCGTCGCCCATGCCGTGCAGCTTCTGGAACTCGAAGCCCGGATCGGCCGAGGTCCAGTTCTCGCGTGCCATCTCGCGCACCTGCGCCAGCGAGAAGGCGTTGTGGCCGGCGAACTGCGGATAGATCAGCGGCCGGAGCTGCAACAGCCGGCGGGCGCAGGCGAGATAGGAGAGATCGGTCGCCGCCTTGCGGGTGAACAGCGGATAATCGGCGAGACCGCGTTCCTGAGCGCGTTTGATCTCGGTGTCCCAATAGGCGCCCTTGACCAGACGCACCATGAGCTTGCGGTCGTGCGCCTCGGCGAGCCGGCCGATCCAGTCGATCACCTCGATCGCCCGCTTCTGATAGGCCTGCACCGCCAGACCGAAACCGTCCCAGCCGGCGAGCGAGGGATCGGCGAGAACCGCGGCGAAGACGTCGAGCGACAGCTCCAGCCGGTCGGCCTCTTCCGCGTCGACGGTGAAGGAGAGGTCGTGCGCCTTGGCGCGGCGGGCGAGATCGAGGAGCCGCGGCGTCAGCTCCCGCATCACCGCCGCGTGGTTGACCGCCTCGTAGCGCGGATGCAGCGCCGAGAGCTTCACCGAGATGCCGGCCCGGTTCGGCAACGTGCCCGTCGCCGCCTTGCCGATGCGCTCGATGGCGTGGGCGTAAGCAGCGAAGTACTTCTCCGCGTCGGCGGCGGTGCGTGCCCCTTCGCCGAGCATGTCGTAGGAATGGCGATAGCCCTTGCCTTCCATCGACGAAGCCCGCGACAGCGCCGACTCGATCGTCTCGCCGAGCACGAACTGCCAGCCCATCACCCGCATCGCCTGCCGCGCCGCGGTCC
>CALMFH010000231.1 GCA_937864925.1 uncultured Alphaproteobacteria bacterium
CCGCGCCGATGCCGGTGGTGACGCCGCAGCCGATGTAGCAGATCTTGTCGAAGGGGGCGTCCTCGCGGACCTTGGCGACGGCGATCTCGGGCAGCACGGTGAAGTTCGAGAAGGTCGAACAGCCCATGTAGTGGAAGATCTCGTTGCTGCCTCGGCCGCCGCCGACCGGCTCGCAGGAGAAGCGGGTGGTCCTGTCGGGCATCAGACCCTGGCCTTGGGTGGCGCGGATCGAGGTGCAGAGGTTGGAGCGCTGCGACAGGCAGGTCTTACAGCCGCGACATTCGGGGGTGTAGAGCGGGATGACGTGATCGCCCGGCTTCACCGAAGTGACGCCCGCCCCCACCTCGCGGACGATGCCGGCGCCCTCGTGGCCGAGGATCGCCGGGAACTTGCCCTCCGAATCGAGGCCGGAGAGGGTGTAGGCGTCGGTGTGGCAGACGCCGGTCGCCATGATCTCGATCAGCACCTCGCCCGGCTTGGGGCCGGAGATGTCGATGGTCTCGATGGTCAGCGGCTTGTTGGCCTCCCAGGCCACCGCGGCACGGCTCTTCATGCACGTCTCCTCCCTCGGTCCGGTTCGACCGGAGCTATTTCAGATAGGTGCGCAGGATGCGCATGGTTTCGGCGAAGTCCGCTTCGGCGATCGCCTCACCGTTCGGCGTCGACCGATCGCGGGCGAGGTTGTCACGCAGATGCATCTCCAGGATCTCGGCCATCAGTCCACCGGCGGCACCGCGCAGAGCGGCGATCTGCTGCAGCAGGTCGCGGCATTCCGTCCCCGCTTCGATGGCGCGCTCCAACGCCTCGACCTGCCCCTTGATGCGAGCGAGGCGCGTCAGAGCGCGCTTCTTGTCCTCCGGCGTGTGCGGCATCGGCCCTCCGTGAGGGGGAGCTTCTGATACTCCCAGGGGTATGTCAACGATCTCGTCGGAGGTCGTCGGGCGGCTCCGTGCGCGGTGGTTCGCGGACCGTCGACAGAGCTGCGGGGGTCCCTTCTCCCCTTGCGGGAGAAGGAGAGGCGGGCGTAGCGCCGCCATCTCCGATCGCAGCTCGCGCCACCGTTCGGAGCGGACGAGGAACGGATTGACTCCACCTCCTCGTATGGGCTTCGTGACGACCACGCGCCGCCTTCCAAACGAGAGAGACGCACCCCATGCCCCCCCTCCCCGCCGTCATCGCCCCGTCGATCCTGTCGGCCGACTTCGCCCGCCTCGGCGAGGAGGTGACGAACGTGCTCGCCGCCGGGGCGGACTGGATCCACTTCGACGTGATGGACAACCACTACGTCCCCAACCTCACCATCGGGCCGATGGTGTTGCAGGCTATCCGGCCGCTCACCGAAGCGCCGATCGACGTGCATCTGATGGTGAAGCCTGTCGACCGGATGATCGAGATGTTCTGCGAGGCCGGGGCCGACATCGTCACCTTCCACCCGGAAGCCAGCGAGCACGTCGACCGCTCGCTCGATCTGATCCGGAAGAAGGGGGCGAAGGCGGGCGTCGTGCTCAACCCGGCGACGCCGCTCTCGGTGCTCGACTGGGTGATCGACCGGGTCGACATGATCCTTCTCATGTCGGTCAATCCCGGCTTCGGTGGGCAGTCGTTCATCCCGCACGTGCTCGACAAGGCGCGGGCGGTGAAGGAGCGGATCGAGGCTTCGGACAAGCCGATCCGCCTGGAGATCGACGGCGGGGTCAAGGTCGACAACATCGCCGAGATCGCGGCGGCCGGGGTCGACGCCTTCGTCGCCGGTTCGGCGATCTTCGGCAAGCCGGACTACGCCGGCATCATCGCGGCGATGCGCGCCGAAATCGCGCGCGGGCGCGGCGAGACGATCGAGGTCTGAGACCGCGACCCCGGCCTCCTCCGGGGACGAAGCGCCGGCGACGGAACGCGTCGCCGGCCGCCTTTTCATTTCACCGAGGTCGCCAGGGTCGTGTAGGTATTTCCTGCATTTCCACCGAGCAATGTCACACCGGCGACGATCGCGGCCACCACGAGGGCGGCAAGCAAGCCGTATTCCATCGCCGTCGCGCCACCCTCGTCGTCAACGAAACGTTTCCACGATATTCGAAACATCGCAAGTCTCCTCTCACACGGTACGGTAAGATCTGAAGAC
The DNA here is from genome assembly GCA_937864925.1 of uncultured Alphaproteobacteria bacterium. Classification (GTDB taxonomy): domain Bacteria; phylum Pseudomonadota; class Alphaproteobacteria; order Rhizobiales; family Ancalomicrobiaceae; genus CALBKH01. The sequence continues at coordinate 2,120 of CALMFH010000231.1, forward strand.
TCGCACTTTAACTTCGAGTGAAGGAATATTATCGAGAAATACTTGCACCGATCATGGACTCGAAGGGGGGATGGCGGAAACCTTCCGTCAACCCTGTCGCATCGCGGTGATGCGCGAGACCGCGTCCCACAGCTCGTCGAAATGGTCGATGACCGCATCGGGGCAGTAGGTCTCGACCGGCGCGTCGGTGTAGCCGAAGGTGACGCCGACCACGGGGATGCGGGCGTTGCGGGCGGCATTCACGTCGGTGGCGCTGTCGCCGACCATGACGGTGAGGGCAGGATCACCGCCGGCCCGGGCGATGGTCCCGAGAAGATGGCCGGCATCCGGTTTTCTGACCGGAAAGGTGTCGCCGCCGCAGATGGCGGCGAAGCGCGAGGCGAGAGCCAGCTCGTCGAGCAGGCGGCGGGAGAGACCCTCAAGCTTGTTGGTGCACACCGCCAGACGCCACCCCGCCGCGGCGAAGCGGTCGAGGGCGGCGACGGCGCCGGGGAAGGGGCGGCTCTCGGCGGCGATGCGCGCCTCGTAGATCGGCAGGTAGGCGGTGAAGAGGCGATCGAGCGTCGCGGTGTCGAGCGATGCGCCGGCGAGACGGAAGCCGCGTTCGATCATCGCCCTGGCCCCGGCGCCGAGGAGAGACCCGGCGTCGGCGCGGGACATCGGGCGCAACCCTTCGCCGGTGAGCACGACGTTGAGGGTCGAGATCAGGTCGTCGGCGGTGTCGACGAGCGTGCCGTCGAGATCGAGGACGAGAAGCGGAGCGGTCATGGGCGAGGTGTCTTCCGTGGTCGAACGCGGGCGGCAGGAACGAAGGGTGGGCGGACCCTAGAGTATTTTTCGGCTTTGTGGAGTCGTTCGGCGACGGTCGTGGCGGTGGGCGCGGCGCGACACGAGGGGGACTGGCGAGGCGGCGGCGGCTGCGCTATGGAGACGCGACCCGAACGGCCGGCCGGCCGACCTTCCGTCGTCGCGACGGGACGGGTCGGGACGGGCCGGGAGGATCGAAGATGAGCGCCGAACTGAAACGTCGTGCCGCTGCCGCGGCCCTCGATTTCGTCACCTCGGGCATGAAGCTCGGCATCGGCACCGGTTCGACCGCCGACGAGTTCGTCAAGCTGCTCGCCGAGAAGGTGGCGAGCGGCCTCGAGGTCGTCGGTGTGCCGACTTCGGAGCGCACCGCGGCGCTCGCGTCTTCGCTCGGCATCCGCCTCGCCACGCTCGAGGAGCTTCCCCGTCTCGACCTCACCGTCGACGGCGCCGACGAGATCGGCCCCGGTCTCGTCCTGGTCAAGGGCGGCGGCGGAGCGCTGTTGCGCGAGAAGATCGTCGCGGCCGCTTCGGCGCGGATGGTGGTGATCGCCGACACTTCCAAGGTGGTCGAGTGCGTCGGTGCCTTCCCGCTGCCGATCGAGGTCAATCCCTTCGGCTTCGGCTCGACCCGCGCCAAGATCGTCGACGCGGCGGCGGCACTCGGGCTCGACGGCCCGGTCGACCTGCGGCGGAACAGGGACGGATCCACCTTCGTCACCGACGGCGGCCATTGGATCGTCGATGCATCTTTTCGCCGGATTCCCGATCCACAGAAGCTGTCGCGCGCCCTCTTCGAGATTCCGGGGGTGGTCGAGCACGGCCTCTTCATCGGCCTCGCCACCGCGGCGGTGGTGGCGCGCGCCGACGGAGTCGACATCCTCCATCCCTGAGCGACGCCGGCGGCGACGATGCCGCGGCGTGCCCGAAGACTTCGAGACCTGAACGGAGCAATCGATGATCAGCCGGATCTCTTCCCGCCTCG
>CALMFH010000232.1 GCA_937864925.1 uncultured Alphaproteobacteria bacterium
CGACGAGGACAGCGTCGAGAGCGTCGGCTCCGAGGACGCGCTCGAGGAGCTTCCCGAGCGTCGCCCGCAGCAGCGCCTGCGCCGCCAGTACAAGATCCAGGAAGTGATCAAGCGCCGTCAGGTGCTGCTCGTCCAGGTGGTCAAGGAGGAGCGCGGCAACAAGGGCGCGGCTCTGACCACCTACCTGTCGCTCGCCGGCCGCTATTCGGTGCTGATGCCCAACACCGCGCGCGGCGGCGGCATCTCCCGCAAGATCACCCAGCCGACCGACCGCAAGCGGCTGAAGACCATCGCCCAGGAGCTCGAGGTTCCCGACGGCATGGGCGTCATCGTCCGCACCGCCGGCGCCGCCCGCACCAAGGCCGAGATCAAGCGCGACTTCGAATATCTCCTGCGCCTGTGGGAGAACGTGCGCGAGCTGACGCTGAAGTCCTCGGCGCCGAAGCTCGTCTACGAGGAAGGCTCGCTGATCAAGCGCTCGATCCGCGACCTCTACAACAAGGACATCGACGAAGTCCTGGTCGCCGGCGAAGAGGGCTATCGCGAGGCCAAGGACTTCATGCGCATGCTCATGCCGAGCCATGCCAAGAACGTCCAGGCCTATCGCGAGCCGACGCCGGTCTTCACCCGTTTCGCGGTGGAGAGCCAGCTCGACGCGATGTTCTCGCCGCAGGTGACGCTCCGCTCCGGCGGCTACATCGTCATCAACCAGACCGAAGCGCTCGTCTCCATCGACGTGAACTCGGGCAAGTCGACGCGCGAACACAACATCGAGGACACGGCACTCGCCACCAACCTCGAAGCTGCGGAAGAGGTCTCCCGCCAGCTGCGTCTGCGCGATCTCGCCGGCCTGATCGTCATCGACTTCATCGACATGGAGGAGAACCGCAACAACCGGGCGGTCGAGCGCAAGCTCAAGGAGTGTCTGAAGAACGACCGCGCCCGCATCCAGGTCGGTCGCATCTCGCACTTCGGCCTGATGGAGATGAGCCGCCAGCGCATCCGCACCGGCGTGCTCGAAAGCTCCATGGTGATCTGCCCGCACTGCGGCGGTACCGGCATGGTGCGCTCGACCGAGTCGGTGGCGCTGCACGTGCTGCGCTCGCTCGAAGAAGCGATGCTGAAGAGCGTCACCCACGACCTGATCGTGCGCACCCGCACCGCGGTGGCGCTCTACATCCTCAACAACAAGCGCGGCCATCTCGCCGATCTCGAGCGCCGCTTCGGCCTCGACATCACCGTCCTCGCCGACGATCACGCCAGCCAGGCCGGTCATCTCTACGTCGTCGAGAAGGGCGACCCGGTGGTGCCGCGCGAGCGACCGGAAACGCCGGTCACCCCGATCGCGATCGAAGAGCCCGAGGACGAGGTCTTCGAAGAGGACGTCGAGGAGGAGGCCGAAGAGCCGCGCCGCGAGCGTTCCGAACGCGACCGCGGCGAACGTGACCGGGCCGAAGGCGAGCGCGGCGAGGGCGACAACGGTCGCCGTCGGCGTCGGCGCCGGCGGCGTGGCCGCGGACGCGGCGGCGAAGGCGGGGCGGAAGGTGGCGCCGAAGGCGGCATGATCGACCGCGAGACCGAGGACGGCGAGACCGGCGACGAGGGCGACGAGATCGAAGGTACCGAGGCCGAGGCCGGGGCACCGTCGAACGGCGAGGCACCGCGCAAGAAGCGTCGGCGCGGCCGTCGCGGCGGTCGTCGCAACCGCGGCGAAGGCGGCGAGGCGCAGGCCGGTGACGACGCTGGCGCCGAGGGCGCCGACATCGAGGAGGCGGCCGAGTCCGAGACGGAGACCGAGACCGCCGGCGAAGCGATCCCGGACGTCGTGGTCGTCGATCGCGAGACGCTCGAAGCCGAGGTGAAGGCCGAAGAGGCCGCCGCGGCCGTCAAGCCGAAGCGGACCCGCGCGCCACGCAAGTCGGCCAAGGCCAAGGCCGCCGAGGAAGCCGCTGCGGCAGAAGCGGCCGCCGAGTCCGCGCCGGCCGAAGAACCGGTCGCCGAAGCCGCTCCGGCGGTCGAAGCCGCGCCGGCGGCGGAGGCTGTTCCGGCGATCGAAGCGCCGGTCGTCGAAGCCGCTCCGGTGGCCGAAGATCCGGCCGCCGAGCCGGAGGCACCGGCCAAGCCCGAGCCGGTTTCGACAGAACTGGCGCCGGATCAGCCGAAGAAGACCGGATGGTGGTCCAAGAAGGGCTTCCTGTGATACCGAGTTCACGAAGTTTCGACCTGTTCGAAACTTCGTGAACGAAGGCGAGCCCGAACGGCGTCGGCCGGTCGGGCCGTGACGCTCATGAAATTCGGACGTGTCCGAATTTCATGAGCCCAGTATGAGTTCTTCGAGCGAGATGTGAACGTCACGAGGTCGGGATCGCATCCGGCCTCGTTCGTTTCGGGTATCTTTCCGAATATCTTCGGAACCGGCGCCACCGCGGATCCGCTGCTGCCGGACCACGGTCGACGACCTGGCCCGTCGTCTCCGGCCGCCTCGGCCGGCTCCCTTCCTCACCTCACCGTAGCCACCCCCCGAGGCGCGCCACCGCCTCCTCCATGTCGGCGCTCGTGCCGGCGAAGGAGAAGCGTACGTAGCGGTTGCCGCGAGCGGAATCGAAGTCCGGTCCGGGCGTGGCGGCGACGCCGGCCTCGTTCAGCATCCGTCTGACGAAGTCGAGGCTGTCGTTGGAGAAGCGCGCGATCGAGGCATAGGCGTAGAAGGCGCCGTCGACGGGGAAGAGGTCCTCGAAGCCGAGCCGCGGCAGATGCTCCAGCAGATAGGCGCGGTTCGCCGCATAGCCGGCCTTGACCCGGTCGAGCTCGACGGTCGCTTCCGGCGAGAAGGCGGCGATCGCCGCGCGCTGCGAGATCTCGTTGTTGGACAGCGTCAGGTTCTGCGCCAGCCGGTCGATCGGCTTCACCAGTTGCTCCGGCATGATCATCCAGCCGATACGCCAGCCGGTCATGCAGTAGTATTTGGAGAAGGAATTGATGACGATCGCCCGATCCGACGAGGCGAGCGCCGTCGATTGCGCCCCGTCGTAGACGAGGCCGTGGTAGATCTCGTCGGAGATGAACCACAGCCCGAGATCGTCGCAGGTGCGCACCAGCGCTTCGAGCGCTTGCGGCGTGTACATCGTCCCGGTCGGATTGGCCGGGCTCGCCACCAGCACGCCGTGGAGCGGCTTTTCGGCATGGGCGGCGCGGATCATCTCCGGGGTCAGCGCCCAGCGGGTGTCGCGCCCGCATTCGATCTCCACCGCCTCGAGCCCGAGCGCGGCGAGGAGGTTGCGATAGGCCGGGTACCCAGGAGTCGGCATGGCGATACGCGCGCCGACGTCGAAGGCGGCGAGGAAGGCGAGCGTGAAGGCACCCGACGAACCGGCCGTCACCGCCACCCGGTCCGACGGCACCTCGATGCCGTAGGTGGCGGCGTAGTGGCCGGCGATCGCCTCGCGCAACGGCCGGATGCCGAGGGCTTCGGTGTAGCCGAGCCGCCCTTCCAGTGCTCGGCGGGCGGCCTGGAGCACCGGTGTCGGTGCCGAGGCTCCCGGCTGTCCGACCTCCATGTGGACCACTCGATGCCCGGCGCGCTCACGCTCCACCGCCGCCGACAGCACCTCCATGGCGATGAACGGGGCGACTTGGGAACGATTGGACGGCTGAAAGCGGGACATGCGACGGGGCTCCGAGAAGGGGATGCCGTGGTTTAGAGGATTTCCGCCGACGAAGCGAGCCGGTGTCGCCGCCCAGGGCTATCGCATTTGACCGAGGACGGTTCTTGCGAAGGCATCGGACCAAGC
>CALMFH010000233.1 GCA_937864925.1 uncultured Alphaproteobacteria bacterium
CTCAGGCAGAAGGTGATGGCGAGGCCGGGCAGCAACAGCGGCAGGAAGATCTCGCGGAACCGTGCCGCCGGCGAGGCGCCGAGTGTCGCCGCCGCCTGTTCCAGTGACGGGTCGATGCCGGTGACGTAGGACAGCGTCAACAGGAAGGTGAAGGGGAATATGGCGATGACCAGCGACAGGAACACACCCCAGTAGGTGTGGACGATGTGCAGCGGTCGCGAGATCACCCCGAGCCACATCAGCGAGCGGGTGAACCAGCCCTGCGGCCCGAAGTAGAACAGCATGCCCTCGGCGATCAACACGGTGCCGAGCGTGATCGGCAACACCAGGATGGTGGTGAGGATGCGCTGATGCTTCATCAACCGCACCCGGAAGGCGATCGGCACGGCGATCAGAAGATTGACCAGCGTCACCGGCAGGGCGAGGCGCAGCGTCGTCCAGATCGTCTTCGACAGGAACGGATCGGTGAAGAAGCGCTCGTAGTTGGCGAGCGCGTCGGTGCCCTGCTTGGGGTGGAACGACAACCACAGGCCGTAGAAGAACGGGTAGACGAACAGCGCGAAGGCGAGGACGACGCAGGGCAGGACGAGCAGCGTCACGCCGTCGAGGCCGCGCACCCGCAGGCGCTGGCCGAGGGTCGGTCCGTCGTCGCGGCGGGCGGAGGGCGCGCTCATGGCTTGTCCTCCGGATAGACGAGGACGCGATCCGGCTCGGCGCCGAGGCGGATGGCGGCGCCGAGCGGAAGCGTCGTCGGCGAGGAGAAGAACACCTCGAGCCCTCCGGCCGTCTTGGCGAGACCGTGATGTTCGCGCCCGCGGTATTCGATGGTCTCGATCACCGCCGGGATGCCGGTGGCGGCTTCCGTCGGGGTGAGATCGTCCGGCCGAGCCATGGCCACCGCCGCGGCGCCGTCGCCGACCCCGTCGCGCGCCCTGCCGACCAGCCGGGCGCCGTCGCCGACGTCGAGGGTGACGAAGTCGCCGTCGCGGCCGATCACGCGGCCCGGCACGCGGTTGCGGTAGCCCATGAAGTCGGCGACGTCGAGATGGGCCGGGGCGGAATAGAGCTCCGACGGCGTGCCGACCTGACGGATGACGCCCTCGCGGATGACGACGATGCGGTCGGCGAGCGACAGCGCTTCTTCCTGGTCGTGGGTGACGTAGATGGTGGTCGAGCCGAGCGACTGGTGGATGCGGCGGATCTCGCCGCGCATCTCGAGGCGGAGCTTGGCGTCGAGGTTCGACAGCGGCTCGTCCATCAGCACCAGCGGCGGTTCGATGACGATGGCGCGGGCGATGGCGACGCGCTGCTGTTGGCCGCCGGAGAGCTGACCGGGGAGCTTGTCGGCCTGACTGGTGAGCCGGACCGTGGCCAGCACCTTGTCGACGCGAACCGCGATCTCCGCCTTCGGCACGCCGCGCATCTTCAGACCGAAGCCGACGTTCTTGCGCACGTTCATATGGGGGAAGAGCGCATAGTTCTGGAACACCATGCCGAAGCCGCGTTCTTCCGGCCGCAACGTGTCGATCCGTGTGTCGTCGAGCATGATCCGCCCGCCGGTGACGTCGAGCAGCCCGGCGATGCAGTTGAGCGCCGTGGTCTTGCCGCAGCCGGAGGGGCCGAGGAGTGCGACGAATTCGCCGCGATGGATCGTGAGATCGAGGTTCTTCAGGGCGTTGAAGGTGCCGAAGTCTCGGCTCACGCTCTCGAGGCGAAGGGTTTCGAACTTCGTCGGCGCGACGGTCATGGGGGCACTCGGGCTCTTGCGTGTCCGGCGCGAACCGACCGGTCGCGCGAGGAAGGGGCTCCCCCGCGGTCGCGGGCCCGCGGGGGAGAGGTGGGGAGGAGACCGCGCCCGGACGGCGCGGAGGCGATCACTTGCCCTTGCGCGCGCCGACTTCCTCGTCCCATTTGCGGAACGCGGCGACCATCTTGTCCGCCGGCAGCGGCAGGACGGTCGGGTTGTCGGCGATGAGCTTGTCGTAGATCGGACGGCCGAACTCCTTCAGCGCGTCCTGGCTCTCCTTCGGCGCCATGGTGAGCGGGACGTTCTTCACCGCCGGACCCGGATAGAAGTAGCCCTCGTCATAGGCGTAGGCCTGCTGCTCGGGGGTGAGCAGGAAGTTCATCAGGTCGAGGAGGACGGCGAGCTTGTCCGGCTTCACGCCCTTGGGGATGCACATGTAGTGGGCGTCGGTGACCCACTTGAAGCCCTCGAGCGCGAAGACCTCCGCCGACTTCGGCACGACGCCGAGGACGCGCGGGTTGATGTCCCAGCCCGTGGTCGAGGCGATCATGTCGACCGAGCCCTCGCCGAGCGCCTTCATCGTCGGCGTGGTGCCGGTGGGATAGTTCTCGATGGTGTCACCGAGTTCCTTCAGATAGGCCCAGGTCTTGTCCCAGCCGCCGATCGGATCCATCGGATCCTTGTCGCCGAGGATGTAGGGCAGACCCATCATGAAGGTGCGGCCGGGGCCGGAGTTGGCGGGCCGGGCGTACATGAAGCGCTTCGGATTGGCCTTGGCCCAGGCGAGCAGTTCGGCCGCGGTCTTCGGCACCGTCTTCACCCGTTCCGGCGCATATTCGAACAGCGGGCCGGAGGGATAGTAGGTGACGACGATGCCCTGTCCCTGAGCGAGGCTCTGCATCGCCCAGGCCGGCGCCAGATAGACGTCCTGCAGTTTCGGCAGATCGGCGGCATGGGCCGGAATCAGCTCGACCCACAGCTTCTGCTCGATGCCGGCCGCCAGCGCGTCGGTACCGGTCAGTACCAGATCGATGTCGACCGAGTTGGCGTCCTGCTGCGCCTTGATCTTGCCCGGCAGTTCGGGCGACGGCGCCTTGGAGAAGACGATGCGCGACACCCAGTCGGGCTTGGCCTTGCGGTAGTTCTCGATCGCCTTCTGGGTCAGTGCCAGATTGCCGGCGACATCGACGACGTTGAGGGTGACGGGCGAGGCCGGCTTGGCCAGAGCCGCGAACAGCGGCGAAGTGCCGGCCGCCAGACCGGCGAGACCGCCGGTGGCCACGAGGAAGGAGCGTCGAGACAGCGAATGATCGAACATGGGGGCTCTCCCTGGCTTATTCGTCTTCATCGTCCGCCGCTCACGACGCCCGGCGGATCAGCGTTCATCGGCCTCGACGTCGGTCACGTCGAAGCGGTGCCGTCACAGCCGATAGGCCGCCGCGGCGAGATCATGGGCCAGCTCACGGGCCAACTCGTGCGCCTCGTCCTCGTCCAGTCGGTGGGTGACGACCAGTTCGGCGAGGAAGCCGCAGTCGATGCGGCGCGACACGTCGTGGCGCGCCGGAATCGACGGAAAGGCACGGGTGTCGTCGTTGAAGCCGACGGTGTTGTAGAAGCCGGCGGTCTCGGTCACCTGCTCGCGATAACGCCGCATCCCCTCCGGACTGTCGTGGAACCACCACGCCGGCCCGAGCTTGAGGAGGGGATAGTGACCGGCGAGCGGCGCCAGTTCGCGGGCATAGGCGGTTTCGTCGAGGGTGAAGAGGATCACCGAGAGATCGCGCGCGTTGCCGAAGCGGTCGAGCAGCGGCTTCAGCGCCCGCACGTAGTCGGTGCGGGTCGGGATGTCGCCGCCCTTGTCGGGGCCGAAGGTCTCGAAGACACCGGCATTGTGGTTGCGGAACGAGCCGGGATGGATCTGGACCACCAGGCCGTCGTCGAGGCTCATGCGCACCATCTCGGTCAGCATCTGGGCGCGGAAGAGTTCCGCCTCGGTGGCGGTCGCCACCCCGCGGCGGACCTTGGCCCACAGCGCGTCGACCTCGACCTTCGACAGGTCGGCCGTCGCGGCGGTCGGGTGGCCGTGGTCGGTGGAAGTGGCGCCCATCGTCCTGAAGAAGGCGCGGCGGCGGCGATGCGCTTCGAGGTAGCCGCCGAAATCGCCGATGTCGACGTCGGCGATCGCCGCGAAGGCCGTCAGGTTGTCGAGGAAGCCGCAGGCTTCGGGATCGACCACCGGATCGGGGCGATAGGCGGTGATCACCCGGCCCGTCCACCCCGAGGCGCGGATCGCCGCATGATGGCTGAGATCGTCGAGCGGGCTCTCGGTGGTGGCGATGACCTCGATGTTCATCCGTTCGAACAGCGCGCGCGGCCGGAACGCCGGCGTCTTCAAGGCCGCGTCGATCGTGTCGTAGAGCCGGTCGGCATTGGCGGCGTTCGGCGCTTCGGTGATGCCGAACAGGGTCTCGAAGGCGTGCGAGAGCCACATCCGCGACGGCGTGCCGCGGAACAGCTTCCAGTTCGCGCAGAACAGCCGCCAGATCTTGCGCCCGTCGGTCTCCACCGGACCGCCGTTGCGGCGTGGCACGCCGAGATCCTCGAGGCGGATGCCCTGGCTCATCAGCATGCGGAAGACGTAATGGTCGGGCACGACGAACAGCGTCGCCGGGTCGGCGAAGGGCTCGTCGTAGGCGAACCACCGTGGATCGGTGTGGCCGTGCGGCGAGACGATCGGCAGGTCCCGGACGCCCTGGTGGAGACGCCGAGCCAGTTCCCGCGTCGCGGGATCGGCGGGGAAGAGGCGATCGGGATGCAGCATCTGAGGGGCGTCTTTCCTCGCTGGGGCGGCGTTCGAGCGCGGACCCGTCTCGGTACGCCTCCGATCGGATTGAAGACTAGTATGGAAGTTTTTCCTTCGCAAGCGGAAACTCCCATGATAGGCTGTGACTCATGGACCTCCTGACGCTTCCCGAGATGGCCTCGTCGGCCGAACCGATCGCCCGTCGGCTGGTGGAATGGCTACGCCACGCCATCGTGACCATGCGGATCCGGCCGGGCGAGAAGCTCTCCGAACAGGAACTGGCGCGCCGTTTCGGCGTGTCGCGGCAGCCGGTGCGTGAGGCCTTCATCAAGCTCGCCGAATCGGGGCTCGTCCGGGTGCTGCCACAACGCGGCACCATGGTGGTCAAGATCTCGATCGAGGCGGTGGAGGACGCCCGTTTCATCCGCGAGGCGATCGAGTGCGCGGTGGCGCGCGAGGCGGCACGGCGGGTCGACACCCGGGCTCTGGCCGAGGTGCGTGCTCGCCTCGACCTGGCCGCCGAGGCGATGGCGGCCGGTGACACGGAGCGTTTCTTCGCCCTCGACGAGGAGTTCCACCAGCGCCTCGCCGCCGCCGCCGGCCGGCCCAATTCCTGGCGGGTGGTGGAGGAGCAGAAGGCGCAGATGGACCGCGCCCGCTACCTCGACATGAGCGACTCGATCCCGATGAAGACGGTGATGGCTCAGCACCTCGCCATCCTCTCGGCGGTGGAGAGCGGCGACGAGCGGGCGGCGGAGACCGCCATGCGCGTCCATCTCACCGAGATCCTGGTGTCGCTGCCCAAGCTCGCTTCGCGCTGGCCGGATCTCTTCGAGGCCCGCGAGACCGAGACATCCGGCGCGGCGTGACCACCACCGCGCCCGTCCCGACCCCGTGACCGGTGTGGACGATGACCGACGACCTCCCGTTCGCCCCCGAACCGCCGCCGCTCCATCCGGTGACCGCCGAGATCCTGGCTGAGGCCGCGGCGATGCCGCGCCTCGATCCCGAGACGACACCGCTCGCCGTCCAGCGCCGGGCGGTGGAGATGGCCGCCGCCGCTTGGAGCGACCCGCCGTTCGATCTCGCACGGGTCGAGACGTTCGTGATACCGACGCCGACGGGGGGAATGCGCGCGCGTCTCTACGCCCCGGCGGGAGCGGCGCGCGACACGGCGATCCTCTATGCCCATGGCGGCGGCTGGACCTTCGGCTCGATCGACACCCACGACGGACTGACCCGCCGCCTCGCCGCGGCGGCCCGGCGGCCGGTGCTGTCGATCGACTATCGGCTGGCTCCCGAGCATCCCTTTCCCGCCCCGATCGAGGATGCGGCATCCGGCATCGCCTTCCTCGAAGCCGGCGGGCTCGGATCGCCGGTCGCGTCGTCGAAGATCACCGTCGCCGGCGACTCCGCCGGTGCCCAGACCGTGCTCGCCCTGTTGCTCGCGCGCCGCGACGCCGGCCTCCCGGCGCTCGCCGCCGGGCTCCTCTTCTACGGCTGCCTCGCCCCCGACTTCGACACCGCCGCCCACCGTCTCTTCGGTGCCGACGAGAGGTTCCTCCTCTCCACCGAGCGGATGCGCTGGTACTGGTCGAATCATCTCGGCGCCCGTGCCGCCTCCCCCGGCCTCGCCGCCCCGCTACGGGCCGAGCTCCACGGTCTGCCGCCGCTCTTCCTCGATGCGGCGAGCCACGATTGCCTGCGCGACGACACGCTCCGTCTCGCCGCGAAGCTCACTGCGATCGGCGCGCCGCATCGGCTGCACCTCACGCCCGGCGTCGTCCATGGCTACCTCCGCTTCGCCGTGCGTCTGCCGCCGGCGGTGGAGACACTCGCGGCGGCGGCGGCGTTCCTCGACGAGACGACGGGCGCGTGATCGCGAGCCGGCCGATCCGCGAACCGAACTCGGTGACGTCGCCTTCGAGCTTCGCCGGCGCCGCGCTCACGATCGCGACACGTCCTCCGCGTCGCCGCCGACGGAGCCGGCCGACCGCTCGTCGCTCGCCGTTGCGATACGGTCAGGTCGGCCAGTTCACCACCGCCGCCGCCAGCACCGCGTAGCGACCTAACTTGGCGATGGTGACGAGCGCCAGGAACACCGGCAGCGGCTCGCGCAGAAACCCGGCGGCGACGGTGAGCGGATCGCCGATGATCGGAACCCAACTGAGCAGCAACGACCATTTGCCGTACCGCCGGTACCAACGGCCGGCACGTTCGAGTTCGTCGGGTCGGAGCGGGAACCATCGGCGGTCACCGAACCGGCCCACCCAGCGGCCGAGGACCCAGTTGACCAGGGAACCGCCGACGTTGCCGAGACCGGCGACGCTCACCACCACAACCGGGTCCCACCCGGCCGCGATCGCCGCGACCAACGCGGCCTCCGACTGCGCCGGTAGGATGGTCGCCGCGACGAAGGCGGTCAGGAAAAGGCCGAGATAGACGGTCGGATCACTCATGGTGCGCGCAGATTTCCGATCCTGGCGAACTCACCCGCTCTCCCGCCGCGAGCCGATCCGGTCGGCCGGTACGGGGTCTCGAAGGAGATGGCCGCGACGACACCCTTCTCACACGATCAGGACGGCGCGGAAATCGTTGACGTTGGTCATCGTCGGCCCGGTCACCACCGCATCGCCGAGTGCCCCGAAGAAGCCGTGACCGTCGTTGGCGGCGAGCGACACCTTGGGATCGATGCCGAGCGCCCGCGCCCGCACCACCGTGTCCGGTGTGACGATCGCCCCGGCGATCTCCTCGACCCCGTCGACCCCGTCGGTGTCGCCGGCCAGCGCGAAGACACCCGGCTCGCCGTCGAGAGCGACGGCGAGGGCGAGCAGGAACTCGACGTTGCGGCCGCCGCGGCCCTTGCCGCGCAGCGTCACCGTCGTTTCGCCGCCGCTCAGCAGGATCGCCGGCCGGCGGAAGGGTTGCTCCCGTCGCGCCACCTGACGGGCGATGCCGGCCATGACGGTGCCGACGTCGCGTGCCTCGCCTTCGATCGCGTCGCCGAGGATGTGGACGCCGAGGCCCGCCGCACGCCCGACCGCCGCCGCCGCTTCCAGCGCCGCCTGTGGCGTCACCACCAGACGGACGTCGTTGCCGGCGAGGCGCGGGTCGTCGGGGGCGACGCTCTCCCCGGCGCCGCTCTCCAGGACCGCGAGCAACGACGCCGGCAGCGAGATGTTGCGCCGACGAATGATTTCCACCGCATCGGCACAGGTGGTCGGGTCACCGACCGTCGGCCCCGAGGCGATGTCGATCGGATCGTCGCCGGGGACGTCGGAGATCACCAGGGTGACGACGCGGGCGGGATGGCAGGCGGCGGCGAGGCGGCCGCCCTTGATCGTCGAGAGATGGCGGCGGATGGTGTTCATCTCGCCGATCGAGGCGCCGCTCTCCAGCAGCGCTCGGTTGAGGGCTCGTTCGTCGTCGAGGCTCGCCCCGACCGGCGGCGCGGCGAGCAACGCCGACCCGCCGCCCGAGATCAGCGCCAGCACGAGGTCGTCGGGGCCGAGCCCGTGCACCAGATCGAAGAGTCGGCGTGACGCGATCTCGCCCGCCACGTCCGGCACCGGGTGGGCCGCCTCGACGATCTCGATGTGGGCGCATGGGACGGCGTAGCCGTAACGGGTGACCACCAGCCCCTCGAGCGGCCCCTCCCAGACCTCTTCCACCGCCCGCGCCATCGCCGCCGACGCCTTGCCGGCGCCGATGACGATCGTGCGCCCCGTCGGCCGTGGCGGCAGATGTGGCGGGATGCAGAGGTCCGGTCGTGCCGCGGCGATCGCCGCATCGAACATCTCTCGCAACAGGGCTCGGGCGTCGTCGGCGGTCATCGCGCTCCCCGCGGGTCTCGGACGGCGGTCCGGGCATTCGATCGCGGTGTCCGCCTCTGGCGAAGTCGATCACATTCGGTCCGCGTTGGCGAGGTCGGGGGCGCGGCGGCGACGGGCTCGCGTCGCGACCCCGTCCGCGCTATGCCGATGGAGTCGCAATCCGAAGGAGGCGAGCATGGCACGGGTCGAGGTGACGATCACCGATCGAGTGGCCGAGGTGGCGCTGGCGCGCCCGGAGAAGAAGAACGCCCTCGACATGGCGATGTTCGAGGAGATCACCGCCGCCGGCGAGGCGTTGAAACGGAACCCCGAGGTGCGCGCCGTGGTGCTCACCGGGCGCGGTGGCGATTTCTGCGCCGGCCTCGATCTGGCGATGTTCGGAACGATCGCCGCCGATCTACCGGCGCTCACGGCGCAGTTGTTCGATCTCGCCCCCGGCGAGGTCGCCAACATCTTCCAGAAGCCCGCACATGTCTGGCAGGAGCTGGAGATCCCGGTGATCGCCGCACTCCGCGGCGTCGTCTTCGGTGGCGGCCTGCAGATCGCCCTCGGCGCCGACATGCGCTTCGCCGCGCCCGACACCCGCCTGTCGGTGATGGAGATCCGCTGGGGCCTGATCCCCGACATGGGGATCACGCGGTCGCTGCCGCGCCTCACTCGCATCGACGTCGCCAAGGAACTCATGATGACCGGCCGCATCGTCGAGGCTCCGGAGGCCCGTGACATCGGCCTCCTGACCCGCGTCGTCGACGACCCCCTCGCCGCCGCCCATGCGACGGCGCGCGACATCGCCGGCCGCTCCCCCGATGCGATCCGCCGCGCCAAGATCCTGCTCGATCGCGCCTGGACCCTGCCGCCGGCCGAGAGTCTGGCGCTCGAGGCACGGTTGCAGAGCGAGATCATCGGTCGGCCGGCACAACTCGCCGCCGTCGCCGCCGCACTCGGCGGTCGGCCGGCGAAATCCGGCTGATCGCCGCGACCCGCAACGGCAGCCGGCCGGCCGTTCGGTCGCTGCTCAGCCGGCGATCGTGGTCGCGGCCACGGCTTCGCGATGCCGCTCGTCGACCGCGCCGATGTGGGCGCGGAGGATCACCTCCGCCGCCGCCGGATCGGGGTCGGCGAAGGCCGCGATCAGCGCCCGATGTTCGGGCGCCGTCTCCCGCTTCGACGCCACCGAACCGCGGCGGGCGAAATAGCGCAGGGCACCGACCCGGCCGGCGATCAGCGCATGGGCCTGGACCAGGAAGCGGTTGCCGCTCATGTCGAAGAAGGCGTCGTGGAAGGCGGCGTCGGCCTTGGCCGCGGTCAGGAGATCACCGGCCGCCTCTGCCGCTTCCATCTCCGCCTCGGCGGCGCGCATGCGCTCGAGCGTCGCGGCGCGGGCGCGGTCGTGCGACAGACGGAGTGCCTCACTCTCCAACATGGCGCGGAATTCACAGAGCTCGGTGACGTCGCGTTCGGTCGGGGCGAAGACGAAACTGCCACGCTGGGGCCGGATCACCACCAGTCCCTGCAACTGCAGCGCCGCCAACGCCTCGCGCACCGGCGTCCGGCTGGTGCCGAGGAGGGTGGCGATGCGGTCCTCCGAGATCGGCTCGCCGAGCCCGAGCTCCCCGTAGACGATCGCCTCGCGGATCCGCGCCTCGGCCAGCGCGGCGAGCGGTGGTGGCCGTTCGCGCACCAGCACGCCGAGCGCCCCGCCGTCGCGCCGCGATCTCGCGGATCCCGGCCGAGCATCGGTTTCGCGTTTCGCCACGGTCGTCTCCCTCGGAGCATGGTTCGCACCGTCGCTCCTTCCGTCGCGCCGGGATCCGGGGCGGCTGGAGCGCGGATCGTCGCTTGACAGCTGAGGTACGGTATACCAGTTTGTCGATCCTCGGAACACCGGAAATTTCCCCCGGGGCCGACGGAGATGCGGGGCGCGATGGCGGGAACGCTGGCGGGACGGGCGGCGATCGTGACCGGCGCGGCGCGCGGGATCGGCCTCGCCGTGGCGTGCCGCCTCGCCGCAGAGGGCTGTCGCGTCGCCGTCTGGGACGTCGACCTCGCGCCCTTCGATGCCGCCGCCGCCGGGTTCGAGCCGTTCCATCGTGCCGTCGTCGACGTCGCCGATGCCGATGCCGTCGTCCGGGCCTTCGAAACGGCGCGTCGCGCCGCCGGTGCGATCGACATCCTGGTCAACAACGCCGGCATCAACGGACCGGTGGTGCCGGTCTGGGACTATCCGCTCGATGCCTGGAAGCGGGTGCTCGCGGTTGATCTCGACGGTGTCTTCAACGGCTGTCGTACGGCGATCCCCCATATGCGCGAACGCCGGCAGGGGCGGATCGTCAACATCGCCTCGATGGCGGGTAAGGACGGTGTTCCCTTCATCTCGGCCTATTCGGCCGCCAAGGGCGGGGTCATCGCCTTCACCAAGGCGATCGCCAAGGAGCTCGCCCAGGACGGGGTTCTGGTGAACTGCATCGCGCCCGCCATGGCCGAGACCGACCTGATGGCGGAGATGACCGCCGACCATATCGCGACGATGAAGGCCAAGATCCCGATGGGCCGTTTCCTCCGGGTCGACGAGGTGGCGGCGCTCGTCGCCTGGATCGTCGGTCCCGACTGCAGCTTCACCACGGGCTTCACCTTCGATCTGAGCGGGGGACGCGCGACCTATTGACGAGCGGAGACGACGTCGCGTCGGGCGAGAGCGGCGAGATCGATGTGGGAACGCGAAACGGCATTTGACCCCTCCGAGACGTCGGTCTTTGATGACGCGACGATCGGATCGAGGGGCGCCGGATCGAAGAGACGCGGAGTTCGTTCGCGACGTCGGCGCCGCCGTCTCGCGAGATGGAAGTCCGAGACCGAACGGTAACGACGAGACAGGGAGGAACCCCAATGAAAATTTCCATCGACCGCCGCACCGTGATCGCCGCCGTCGCCGGCCTCGCCGCCACCGTCGCCTTCGGCGCCGGCGCCGTCGCCCAGCAGAAGGTGTTGCTGCGCCTGTCCTCGCCGGCGTCGGCCACCGACCAGCGCGCCCTCGGTCTCGAAAAGTACTTCGGCCCGGCCGTCGCCGACTTCGCCACGTTCCAGCCGCACTGGAACGCCTCGCTGTTCAAGCAGGGCACCGAGCTGGAGGCGATCGCCCGCGGCAACCTCGAAATGTCGATCGCTTCGGCGCAGGAACTGTCGACCATCATCCCGGCCTGGTCGATCTTCACCGCCGGCTATCTGCTGCGCGACGCCGAGCACCAGAAGAAGGTGTTCTCGAGCGGCGTCATGGACGACCTGAAGAAGCAGACCGAGGACAAGCTCGGGGTGAAGCTCCTGTCGGTGATGTATCTCGGCAAGCGCCACGTCAATCTGCGCACCGACAAGGAGGTGAAGACCCCCGACGATCTCGCCGGCGTCAAGTTGCGCATGCCGGGCTCCGAAGCCTGGCTCTTCCTCGGCAAGGCGCTCGGCGCCAATCCGCTGCCGCTCGCCTTCACCGAGGTCTACACGGCGTTGCAGACCGGCGCCATCGACGGTCAGGACAACCCGCTGCCGACCGACAAGGACGCCAAGTTCTACGAGGTGACCAAGCAGATCGTGCTGACCGCCCACCTCGTCGACCAGAACTACCTCACCATCTCCAAGAAGGTGTGGGACGGCCTCACCCCGGCCCAGCAGGCGACGGTGCAGAAGGCCGCCGACGAGGCCTGCGAGGCGGCGCGCCGGGCCCAGCTCGCGCTGGAGGCCGAACTCGAGGCCTTCTTCAAGGAGAAGGGCCTCAAGGTCTACGCCCCCGACATCGACGCCTTCCGCAAGAAGGTCCAGGCCGAATACCTCGCCTCCAAGTTCGCCAAGGACTGGCCGGCGGGTCTCGTCGACAAGATCAACGCGATCAAGTGACGGTCGCGGGAGCGAGATCTCTCGTTCCCCCGGATCCGGGAGCGCCGCCACGCGGCGCTCCCTCCGGTCGCGTCGCACCGCATCGACGAGGTGACACCCGATGGCGATCCTGAAGTTCCTGCACCGGCGAGCCGAGGACGTCATGGTCCTGTTGATGGTCGCCATGTTCGTCGCCTTCATCGTCCAGATCGGCTCGCGCTACGTCTTCAACGCGCCGGTCGACTGGGCCTACGAGGTGATCCTGATCACCTGGCTGTGGGCGGTGTTCTGGGGTGCGGCCTTCCTGGTCTCCGACCGCGATCACGTGAAGTTCGACGTGATCTACAACATGGGCTCGTCGCGGACCCGGCGGATCCACGCGCTCCTGTCGGCGATCGCGCTGGCGGTCGGCTTCGCCGCGTCGCTACCGGCGACCTGGGATTTCGTCACCTTCAAGAAGATCCGCTCGACCGACATCATCGGCGTGCGTTTCGACTACGTCTTCTCCGTCTATCTGATCTTCCTGGTGGCGGTGATCGGTCACTATCTGCTGCGCTGCTGGCGTCTGGTCCGGGGTGACGACCTCGCCACGCTGGAGCGGGAGGAGAATCCGTGAGCGCCGCCTTCTTCTGGTGCATCATCGCCCTCTTCGCCCTCGCCGGCATCGGCGCGCCGGTCGCCCTGTCGATGATCGTCTCGTCGATCCTCTATCTCTTCCTCAAGGGCCAGGACGTCGGGCTGGCCGCCGAGCAGATGATCCAGGGCCTCTACGACGGCTTCCTTCTGCTCGCCATCCCGCTGTTCATCACCGCCGCCAACATCATGAACGCCGGCACCATCTCGGAGCGGCTGTTGAAGTTCTGTCTGGCGCTGGTCGGCCGTTTCCGCGGTGGCCTCGGCCACGTCAACGTCATCGCCAACATGATCTTCGCCGGCATGTCGGGATCGGCGGTGGCCGACGCCGTCGGCCTCGGCAAGATCATCATCGAGATGATGCGGCGGGACAATCGCTACTCCGCCGGCTATGCCGCGGCGATCACCGCCGCCGCCTCGACCATCGGCCCGATCATCCCGCCGTCGATCCCGATGGTGATGTACGCCCTCGTCTCCGACACCTCGATCGGCTACCTGTTCCTCGGCGGCTTCATCCCCGGCATCATGATGGGGCTGGCGCTGATGGCCCTCAACGCCCGCATGGCGCGGGTGGAGAACGTGCCGCTGGAGGAGCCGATCCCGGCACGCGAGTTGCCACGGCTGACCTTCCGCGCCTTTCCGGCGTTGATGATGCCGGTGATCCTGCTCTACGGCATCTACGGCGGCGCCACGACGCCGACCGAAGCCGCCGCCATCGCCGCGCTCTACGCCCTGATCCTCGCCACCTTCTTCTACCGCGCCGTTTCGCTTTCGACGCTGCGCCAGGTCTTCCTCGAGAGCGGTCGCGCCTCGGCCTCGGTCGGCGTGATCATCGGCGCCTCGCTGATCTTCAACTATATCGTCGCCGCCGAGAACATCCCGGCGCAGATGGCGGTCCTGCTCAAGGGGCTCGACGTCTCGCCGCTCACCTTCCTGCTCGGCGTCAACCTGCTGTTCCTGATCCTCGGTTGCCTGCTCGACGCCACCACCATCATCCTGGTGATCATCCCCCTGTTCCTGCCGACCTGCCGAGCCCTCGGCATCGACCTCGTCCACTTCGGCGTCACAGCGGTGGTCAACTGCATGATCGGGTTGATCACCCCGCCCTACGGCGTTCTGCTCTTCGTCATCAACGCCATCACCGGCATTTCGCTCAGGACCATCGTCGCCGCGATCTGGCCCTACATCGGTGTGCTGGTGGCGGCGCTCGGGGTCATGCTGCTGGTGCCGGACACGGTGCTGTTCCTGCCGAAGATGTTCGGCTACGTCGGGGGGCGGTGACGGTCGAGCGGTCGCGGCGCGGGCCGTCGATCACCGGCCAGACTTGCGATAGACAGCAACGGAAAGACCCGGCCGCGGGACCGCGCCACAGACCTCGGGAGAACGACCTTGAGCCGCCTCGCCTTCGTCCTCAACGGACCGAACCTCAACCTGCTCGGCAAGCGCCAGCCGCACATCTACGGCTCGGAGACCCTCGCCGACGTAGAGGCCGACTGCCGCACCCTGGCCGCCGACCTCTGCCTCGACCTGCGCTTCCATCAGTCGAACCGCGAATACGAGATCATCGACTGGATCCACGAGGCCCGCGAGGTCGCCTGCGGCATCGTCATCAACCCCGGTGCCTTCACCCACACCTCGGTCGCCATCCTCGACGCCCTCAACGCCTTCGATGGCCCGGTGATCGAGGTGCACATCTCCAACGTCCACAAGCGCGAGGCCTTCCGCCATCACTCCTACGTGTCGCTCAGGGCCGACGGGGTGATCGCCGGCCTCGGCACCCAGGGTTACGGCCTGGCGTTGCGCCGGATCGCGCATCTCACCGCCGCCGCGGCGACCTGAGCGCCCGCACCACGCACCCGACGGAGAGCCCATGATCAGCGGCCGGACGAAACTCGTCGCCCACATCGGTCACCCGACCGAGAGCTTCAAGGCGCCGCTGGTCTACAATCCGTGGTTCGAGCACGTCGGTGCCGATGCCGTCGTCGTCCCGATGGGGGTGAAGGCGGGCGATCTCGCCGCCATCCTGCGGCCGCTGTTCCGCATGTCGAACATCCTCGGCGCGCTGATCACCATGCCGCACAAGGTCGAGGTGGTCGGCCTCCTCGACGAGGTGACGACCGCGGTGAAGGTGGCGGGCTCCTGCAACGCCGTCCGGCTCGAACCGGACGGCCGGCTGACCGGCGACATGTTCGACGGCGAAGGGTTCGTCCGCGGCGTGCTGCGCAAGGGCCGGCGTCTCGCCGGCGCCCGCGCCCTGGTGGTCGGATCGGGTGGTGTCGGCTCGGCCATCGCCGCCGCGCTCGCCGGCGCCGGCGTGGCGACGCTGGCGCTCGCCGACGCGCGGCCCGCCTCGGCCGAGGCCCTCGCGGCGCGGCTCTCGGCCCATCATCCGGGGCTCGAGGTCGTGACCGGCTCGACCGATCCGGACGGCTTCGACATCGTCGTCAACGCCACGCCGCTCGGCATGACCTCCGGCGACCCGCTGCCGCTCGATGTCGAGCGCATCGCCCCTTCCGCCCTGGTCGGCGAGGTGGTGATGAAGGAGGTCCACACCCCGTTCCTACGCGCCGCGCTCGCCCGTGGCTGCGAGGTGCAGGTCGGCACCGACATGCTGTTCGAGATGATCCCGGCCTATCTCGAATTCTTCGACCTGCCGGTCGCCACTCCCGACCGGTTGCGCGCCCTCGCCCGGCTCGAGCCGGCGTGATCCCGCCACCCGCGGACGCCGACGCGTCCGAACGCGGTCGTCGGGATCAGGCCGGCGCCATGCCGTTGCGGCGTTTGACCGCTTCGGTCTCCGGGGCGGCGAGGAAGGCGAGGAACTCGCGCGCCGCGTCGCGGTCACCGGCGCGGCCGGCGATCGCTGCGGCGAACAGAGTCTCGTGGGCGACGGTCGGCGGCAGCGGGCCGGCGAGGACGATGCCGGGCACGCCGATCAGTTCGCTGGTCTGCTGGAAGCCGATCTCGGCGTCGCCGCGCGCCACCATGGTACCGACCGGGACCCCGGCCGGCGCCTGACGCAACCGCGGACCGACCTCGGCGTCGAGGCCCCAGCGCTTCAGCAGGCTCATCAGATAGGTGCCGCTCGGTCCGGTCGAATAGCCGACGGTCGCGGCACGGCGTACCGCCTCGCGCACCGCTGCCTCGTCGCCGAAGGTGAGCGGTCCGGCATCCGCCTTCGTCGCCACGGCGAGCGCCGAGAGCGCGAAGCCGACACGCGAGCCGGCGACGAGATGGCCGTCCGCCTCGAGTTTTTCCAGGGCATCGCTCGCCAGGGCGACGACGTCGAACCCTTCGCCATCTCGCACCCGCCGCGCCGCATCGACGCCGCCGACCGACTCGAACGTCACCGTCCGCCCGGTCTTCTCTCGATATGCCTCGACCAGTTCCGCCAGAATCTGGCGCGTCGCCATCGACGAGATGCCCTTCAGGTCTCCGCCCGTCACGTTCTTCTCTCTCTCGTTTCGTTTCCGCCTCGAAAGCCCCGAGCGTTCCACGTCGATGCGCCGGACGCCTGCGGCGTCGGCCGGCTCGATGATTCGGCTGCCCCCCCGGCTCGAACTCCATCCTAACCGGTTTCGCCGCGAGGGAAGCACGTCGTCGCAACGATGTGACGCCACCGGCGACGAGCCGCGAAGATTCGCGTGATCACGGCTTCGCGGCGGTGGGGGGCCACACCCCGGCGCCCCGGAAAGGCGCGACGGATTAACCATCTGTTTACCATGACGCGCCGACACTCGCGCCGGATCCTGTACCCGGGGGGAGCGTTCGGCGGTGGTTCGATGAATGACCGAGACACGGGCGTGCCCCGCGATACGACCGCGGCTGCCTCGGCTGCCGGAGGGCTGGAAGCGCTCGCCTTCGTGGCGACGCGCCTCGGCGTGCCCCTCTCGGCGGACCGTCTGCGTCGCGATCAGCTCGACGGCGGCCGTGCGGTCGGTGTCCGGCGCCTGATGCGGATCGCCACCGATGCCGGTCTGCGGGTTCGTGCCGTCCGCCTGAACTGGAAACATTTCGCCGGTTTCGGTCGCGCCTTTCCGGTGATGTTGCGCCTGCGCGACGGCACTTGGCTGGTCGCCGAGGAATTTCGCGAAGTCGCCGGCGTGCCCGTGTTGATGGTGCGCGACCCGCGCTCGCCGGCCGCCGCCCAACCGATCGATCAGATCCGGCTGAGCGCCGCCTGGACCGGTGAGGCGATGCTGCTGCGGCGTCGCTCCGGCGACCAGATCGAGGAACAGCCCTTCGGCTTCCATTGGATGCTCGGTCAGGTGATGCGAGAGCGCCGCCTGATGCGTGACGTCGCTCTCACCGCCGTCGTGCTCAGCCTTCTGACCCTGGTACCGCCGCTCCTCTACATGGTGATCGTCGACCGCGTCCTGGTGCACCAGCGGATGGCGACGCTGGTGGTGCTCGGCATCGTCGTCGTCGTGGCCCTGGCCTTCGAGACCATCCTCGGCTTCCTGCGCCGCACGGTGATCGCGGTGGCGACCGCCAAGATCGACGCTCGCATCGGCCTCCACCTCTACGATCGGCTGCTCCGCCTGCCGATGGGCTTCTTCGACCGCAATCCGACCGGCCTCATCGCCCACAAGCTCGGCGAGGCGCGGCGCATCCGCGTCTTCCTCACCGGACAGTTGTTCAACAGTATTCTCGACATCCTGACATTGATGGTCCTGGTACCGGCGATGTTCATGCTGGAGCCGGTGCTCGCCGCCTACGTGCTGCTCATCGGGGCGGTGATGGGGGTGGTCATCGCCGCCTATCTCGGGCCGATCCGGCGCGCCTACGCGCGGGTGATCGAGGCGGAGCATCGCAAGAGTTCGATGTTGATCGAAACCATCCAGGGGATGCGGACGATCAAATCGCTGGCGATCGAAGGGCGGCGACGCAACGAATGGGACGGGCGGGTCGCCGACGCGGTGCGGGCGGCGACCGATCTCCAGTATCTCGCCAACCAGCCGCAGACCATCCTGGCGCCGCTGGAGCGGGCGATCTATGCCGGCTCCCTGTGTCTCGGCGCCTATCTGGCGATCACGCAGACCTCGGTGGTCAATGCCGGTACGCTGGTCGCCTTCACCATGATCGCGACACGCGCCACCCAGCCCATCGGCCAACTCGCCGGCATGATGCAGCAGATCCAGGAGGCCCGCGGGGCACTGGCCGAGGTCGCCTCCGTGGTCAATGCCGCCTCGGAACCGCGGCGGGAGAACGGCGTCCGGCCGGAGATGCGCGGCGCCATCACCTTCCAGGAGGTGCGCTTCGCCTACCCGGACGCGGCGATGCCGGCGCTCGACGGGATCGACTTCACCATCCGCCCCGGCACCGTGGTCGGGATGATGGGGCGCTCCGGTTCGGGCAAGACGACGATCACCCGCTTGCTCCAGGGTCTGCACCAGAACTACCAGGGCCTGATCAAGATCGACGGCATCGACATGCGTGAGATCGACATCGATCACCTGAGGTCGCGCATGGGCGTCGTGCTGCAGGACAGTTTCCTGTTCAAGGGCACGATCCGCGAGAACATCCTGGCGGCGCGACCCGACGCGTCCGCCGAGGCGATGATCGAAGCGGCGCGACTCGCCGGCGCCGAGGAATTCATCGAGCGCCTGCCGCGCGGCTACGAGACGCCGCTCGAGGAGGGTGCGACCAACCTCTCGGGCGGTCAACGCCAACGCCTCGCCATCGCCCGGGCGCTGGTCACCGATCCGGCTCTGCTGGTCTTCGACGAGGCGACCAGCGCTCTCGATCCCGACAGCGAGGCGATCATCCACGAGAATCTGCGCCAGATCGCCGCCGGGCGCACGGTGATCATGATCTCGCACCGGCTCGCCTCGCTCACCGACTGCGACCAGATCCTGGTGCTCGAACGCGGCCGGTTGAAGGATGCCGGACGCCACGACGACCTTCTCACCCGCTGCGAAACCTACAGCCACATGTGGTTCCAACAGAACCGTCACCTCGCTCCCGGACCCGCCCATGATTCTCGCGTCGCTCACGCCGCGGTCCGCCGCGGTTGACCGTGCCGCGGCTCGGGCCGTGGCCGACTTCCAATCGGACTCGGCCGAGATCCTCTCCGCCGACATGTCCCGCACGTCGCGGCTGACGCTGCACGTGATGGCGGCGATGGTGGCGGTGGCGGTGGTGCTCGCGGCAGTGCTGCCGATCGACCGGGTGGTGACGGCGCGGGGGCGCGTCACCTCGGTGCAACCGCGTATCGTGGTGCAACCGCTCGAGACCTCGGTCGTCCGCCAGATCAACGTGCGTGAAGGGCAGATCGTCAGAGCCGGCGAGGTGCTGGCGCGGCTCGACCCGACCTTCTCGGGCGCCGACGTCGCCGTCCTCGACCAGCGCATCACCTCGCTGGCGGCGGAGACGGCGCGGCTCGAGGCGGAACTGCACGACGAACCCTTCCGAGCGAACGGGAGCGATCCCGCACAGCAGCTCCAGGAGCGTCTCTGGGCGGCGCGGCAGGCGCAGTATCGGGCGCTCGACCTCGGCTACGAGGAGAAGATCGCCGGCGCACGCGCCACCAAGGAGAGGGCGGAGAAGGAGCTCGCCTTCTTCAGCGAGCGCCTGTCGCTGATTCGCGAGATCGAGACGATGCGCACCACCCTGCAGGAGAAGCAGGTGGGCAGCCGGCTGTCGACCATCGTCGCCTCCGATCAGAGAGTCGAGATCGGGCGCAACGTCGAGGTGCAGCGGATGGTCGTCGAATCCTCGCGCCACCAGATCGACGCGCTGAAGGCCGAACAGGACACCGCCCGACGCAAATGGGCGGCCGACTCGGCCGAACAGTTGGTGGATAAACGGCGCCAGCTCGCCGCGGCGCGTGAAGAACTGACCAAAGCCGACCGGCGGCGCGAACTCATCGATCTCAAGGCGGTACAGGATGCCGTCGTGCTGCAGATCGGCGACATCTCGCTCGGTTCGGTGGTGGAGAGCGCCAAGAAGCTGTTCGTGCTGGTGCCGATCGCCGGCGGTCTGCAGGTCGAGGTCGAAGTCGCGGCCAACGACCAGGGCTACGTCAAGGCCGGCCAGCCGGTCGAGCTCAAGTACGAGGCCTGGCCCTATTCGCGTCACGGCACCGGCAAGGGCGTCGTTCGCTCGCTCAGCGCCGACAGTTTCCGGATGCAGACGCCCCAGGGCGCACAGGGACCGATGGTGTTCCTCGCCCATGTCGACATCACCGAGACGAAGCTCCGGGGCGTGCCCTCCGACTTCCGCCTGGTGCCGGGCATGCCGGTCACCGCGGACGTCGCGGTTGGGTCGCGTACCCTGCTCGGCTATCTTCTCGACAAGGTGATTCCTCTCACCAGCGAAGGCCTGAGGGAGCCATGATGAGCGCGGAGGCGGGGCGTTCGGGTCTGGTCGATCGGGTGCTCGCCAAGTTGCGCGTCCCCGCGGCCGCGCGGGCCGATCGGCTCGCCAGGGCGCGAGCCCATCTGGCGGCGGGGCGTCCGGTCGAGGCGGCACGGTTGCTCGCCGAATTGCCGCCGGAGGATGCCGACGCTCAGGTCGAACTCGGCCGTCTCTACGAAGCCGGTCGCGGTGTTCTGCGCAATCTCGCGGACGCCGCCGCCTGTTACGAGCGCGCCGCCGCGCGCGGCCATGTCGGCGCCATGACCCGCCTCGCCGTACTCCTCGTCACCGGGGCCGAAGCCCCGGCCGAAGCGCCTCCCATCGCCGGCCTCCATCCGAACGGTATGGCGGTGGTGCGAGCACCGGAGCGGGCGCGCGCCCTGGCACTGGCCGCCGCCGCGGCCGGCGACGTCGAGGCGTCGACGCTCACCGGTTACCTCCACGCCGCCGGCATCGGTGGCCCTGTCGACATGGGTGTGGCGCTCGCCCACTACGCCCCGGCGGCGAAGGCCGGGAATCTCGAGGCCGCCCTCGGCTATGCCACCTTGCTCGCCGGCGGTCACGTCGGCCCGCCCGATTCCGCCGCCGCCCGCCCCTGGTTCGAGAAGGCCGCCACCACCGGCAACGCCACTGCCTGCACGTCCCTGGCGGTCGACCTCCTGCGCGGCCTCGGTGGTCCCGCCGACCCGCGCCGCGGCCGCGATCTGCTCGAAGCCGCGGCGGCGAGTGGCCACGTCCCGGCGATTCGCCTCCTCGGCATCCTCCTCGTCGAAGGCGACACGCTTCCGCAGGATCTCGAAGCCGGCGAACGCCACCTGCGCGCCGCCACGGCGCGCGGCGACAACGACGCCACCTGCCGCCTCGCCGAACTGATCTGTGCCCGCTCTCCGGCCGAGGCTCGCGCCCTTCACAACCGTGCCGCCGAACGCCATCACATCCCCTCCATGCGCCGCCTCGCCGAGATGCTGCGCCGCGGCCAGGGGGGCGAGCGTGATGTCGAGGCGGCCGGCCGTTGGCTCGAAACGGCCGCCGGCCGTGGTGATCGCGATGCCCAGTTCACTCTCGGCGTCGCTCATGCGGTCGGCGACGGCGTCCCCTTCGATCTGGCCAAGGCCGCGGTCTGGTCGCAGAAGGCCGCCGAGGCCGGTCATCCCGCCGCCAAGGTCAATTTCGGACGCTTCCAGATGCAGGGCATCGGTACCGCCCGCGATCCGGCGAGTGCGTTGCGTTGGTTGAGCTCGGCGCTCGACGACGGCGAACGGGCGGCGGCGGTCGCCCTCGGCGAACTCTTCGCCTTCTGGGCCGACCCGCCCGATCGCCCTCGCGCCCGCCTGCTCTTCGAACGTGCCGGGCAACTCGGCGATCAGCGGGCGCGCGACCTGTTGCGCCGCCTCGACGAGGCGGAGGCTTCCCTCGCGGATCGCCAACCCGCCTGAGGCGGGCGGACGGACGCGGTCGATTTCGAACGTGCCGGCGCCGGCGACCGACCGACGGTGATCGGTTCGCGACGGCAGGCTCCAGGAAAGAAAGAACACAGATGCGCGGCGTCAACTTCTCGTCCCACCCCAAGAAGATCCTCGTCACGGGCGGTGCCGGCTTCATCGGTTCGCACCTCTGCGAGACCCTGCTCGGTCGCGGATACGAAGTGCTCTGCGTCGACAACTACTTCACCGGTAGTCGCACCAACATCTCCCACCTGATGGGCCAGCCGCGTTTCGAGGTGATGCGCCACGACGTCACCTTCCCGCTCTACGTCGAGGTCGACGAGATCTACAATCTCGCCTGCCCGGCCTCGCCGGTCCACTACCAGTTCGATCCGGTGCAGACGACCAAGACCTCGGTCCACGGGGCCATCAACATGCTGGGCTTGGCCAAGCGCACCAAGGCGAAGTTCTTCCAGGCTTCGACCTCCGAGGTCTACGGCGATCCGGAGGTCCATCCCCAGACCGAGGACTACTGGGGCAACGTCAACCCGATCGGACTGAGGTCCTGCTACGACGAGGGCAAGCGCTGCGCCGAGACGCTGTGCTTCGACTACAATCGCCAGCACCGTACCCGCATCAAGGTGGCACGCATCTTCAACACCTACGGTCCGCGGATGCACCCCGCCGACGGCCGCGTCGTCTCCAACTTCATCGTCCAGGCGCTGCGTGGCGAACCGATCACCCTCTACGGCGACGGCTCGCAGACCCGCTCCTTCTGCTACGTCGACGACCTCGTCGCGGCGATCGTGAAGTTCGTCGAGGAGACGCCGGACGACTTCACCGGACCGATGAATCTCGGCAACCCGGGTGAATTCTCCATCCGTGAACTCGCCGAGATCGTCGTCGAACTGGTCGGCTCGAAGTCGACGATCGAGTATCGACCGTTGCCCGCCGACGACCCGAAACAGCGTCGTCCCGACATCTCGCTGGCGAAGAAGATGATCGACTGGGAGCCGAGGATTCCGCTGCGCGACGGTCTGAAGGAGACAATCGCCTATTTCCGCCACACCCTCGGCGCCTGAGACGGCCGTTCCGGCACTCCTCCGTCACCGAGAGACGCTCGCCCGGGTGCCTTCCGACCCGACGAGCGGCGGGCGATGCACGTTCGCCGTCGCGTTCGGCGGCGCATCTTCCTCTCGACAGAAATACCGACCCTCCGGCCGCTGCAACCGACCACCGACGACGTTCTCTTCCGGGCAGCCGCGACGGAACGCGATGGTCGAAGCGCGCATAAAATGAATCGAACCATCGGTTTAACCGGGGATTAACCAAACAATAGCGACACTGCGGGTTGGTTGAAGACGACCGTCTCCGACCGTGTCGCGATTTCCGTGTCGCGCCGGGTCGAGGGGGCTTCAGAGGGATCGGACCCGTGGCGACCTACAACTTCGGCAACACGCCCACCACCGCGACCGTAACGAACGCGACCGCGGTCACCAGTGGGACGGGCGATGACTTCATCACGGTTTCCGGCACGGTCACCGCGGCGGTCATCGATCTCGGCGCCGGTGTCGACCAGCTCCGGCTCAACGGTCCCGCGACGGCGACGGTGAAGAACGTCGAGACGATCACCGGCAGCGGCTCGATCGACGTGATCACCCTGGGCAGCCAGTCGACCGGTGGCCTGATCGACCTCGGTCTCGGCAGGGACACACTGCGGCTCGGGGCCTACGACAACACGGTCTCTGTCACCAATATCGAGACCATCGTCGGCAACACCGGCGACGACACTGTCGTGCTGCGCGGCGTCACCTCGGGTGCCGTCGTCGACCTCGGCGCCGGCCAGGATCGGCTGACGTTCAGCGCGGGGACCACCGCCACGGTCTCCAACGTCGAGACGATCGTCGGCAGCTCCGTGACGGACGTGGTCGTCACCACCTCGCAGATCACCGGCGGCAGCATCGATCTGGGCACCGGCACCGATCAGCTCACGCTCGGCGCGTTCGTCAACAAGGTCACCGTCTCCAACGTCGAGTCCATCGTCGGTGGTGCCTCGTCCGACACCGTCGTGCTCGGATCTCAGGCCGGCGGCATCACCGTCGACCTCGGCGCCGGCGCCGACAAGCTGACCCTCGGCAACTTCGTCAATACGCTCACCGTCGGCAACGTCGAGACCATCGTCGGCGGATCGACCAACGACACCGTCACCCTGTCGGCGCGCACGACCGCCGGATCCGTCGATCTCGGCGACGGCCTCGACAAGCTCACCCTCGGTGCCTTCCTCAACACGCTCACCGTCTCCGGGGCCGAGACCATCGTCGGTGGCCTCTCCAGCGACATCGTCACCCTCGGGACCGAAGTGACCGGAGCCGTCGTCGACCTCGGCGGCGGGACCGACCGGTTGACGCTCAATGCGGCCGGTGCCTCCGTCACCATCGCCAACGTCGAGACCGTGAGCGGCGGTACCGCCGACGATTCCGTCGTCGTCTCCACCGTCATGTCCGGTATCGTCGACCTCGGCGGCGGCGGCGACCGCCTCACCCTGGCGAACAACCTCAACACCCTGACCGCCGCCGGCGTCGAGACGCTCACCGGCGGTGCGTCGACCGATATCGTCACTCTCTCGACCCAGGCCACCGGAGCGGTCGTCAGTCTCGGCACCGGCGCCGACAAACTCACCCTCGGCGACTTCGTCAACACCGTCACCGTGTCCGGTGCGGAGACCATCGTCGGCGGCGCTTCGGCCGACGCCGTCCTCTACGCCGCACAGGCGAACAACGGCACCGTCGATCTCGGTGCCGGCATCGACACCGTGACCCTCGGCGACTTCGTCAACACCCTGACCGCGAGCAACGTCGAGACCGTCACCGGCGGCTCCACCAGCGACCTCGTCACCCTCGCCGCCCGAGCCACCGACGTCACCGTCGATCTCGGTGCCGGCCTGGATTCGCTGACCCTCGGCAATTTCATCAATACCGTCACCATCACCGACGTCGAGACCCTCGCCGGTGGCGGCTCGGCCGACACCGTCGTCATGACGGGTGCGGTCACGGGTGCGGTGATCGACCTCAAGTCCGGATCCGATACACTCACTCTGGCCGCCGGCGGCGCCACCGCCACGGTGTCCAACGTCGAGACCATCGTCGGCTCGACCGCCACCGACGACATCACGCTGGGTTCCGGCGCGACCGGCATCGCCATCGACCTCGGCGACGGCGCCGACCGCCTCGTGCTCTCCGCCAAGCCGAACTCGTTGTCGCTCACCAACGTCGAGACGGTCGTCGGCGCGGCCTCCTCGGACACCGTCGTCCTCACCACCCAGGCCACCGGAACCACCGTCGACCTCGGCGGCAGCACCGACAAGCTGGTGCTCGGTGACTTCGTCAACACCGCTTCGGTCGCGAACGTCGAGACCGTGGTCGGCGGCACCAACAACGACACCGTCGTCCTCACCGCCGTGGCCACCGGCTCGACCGTCGACCTGGGAGCCGGGAGCGACAAGCTCTATCTCGGCGACTTCGTCAACAGCCTCACCGTGACCAACGCCGAAACCGTCACCGGCGGTGCCACCAACGACGCCGTCGTTCTCTCCGGTCAGGTCACCCGCTCGGTGATCGACCTCGGCGCCGGCAACGACACGCTGGCCCTCGGAGCGTTCGTCAACACCGTCACCGTCTCCAACATCGAGACTGTCACCGGTGGCGCCTCCGCCGACACCGTCACGCTGAAGACCGCCACCACTCGTGGCGTCTTCGATCTCGGTGCCGGGAGCGATACACTGACGCTGGCGGCCGGCGGCGGCACCGTGACCGTGTCCAACACCGAGACCGTCGTCGGCGCCACCGCTGCCGATCTCGTCACTCTCGGCGGCGTCGCCGCCGGCATCCGCGTCGATCTCGGCGGCGGTGCCGACAAGCTGATCCTCGGTTCCTATTCCAACACGCTGACCGCCTCCAACGTCGAGACCATCGTCGGCGGAGCCTCGGTCGATCTCGTCACCCTCGGCGCCCAGGCGTCGGGCATCTCGGTCGATCTCGGTGGTGGTGCGGACCGCCTCGCCCTCGGCAACTTCGTCAACACCGCCACCGTCTCGAACGCCGAGACCATCGTCGGCGGCACGAGTGACGACACCGTCACCCTCGGCAATCAGGCCACCGGCGCGGTGATCAACCTCGGCGACGGCACCGACCGTCTCCAGCTCGGTGACTTCGTCAACACCGTCACCGTCTCCAACATCGAGACCGTCACCGGCGGCGCCGCCGCCGACACCGTCACCCTCGGCGCGCAGGCGACCGGTATCCGCGTCGACCTCGCCGGCGGCAACGACAAGCTGACTCTCGGCGCCTTCGTCAACAACATCACCGTCGCCAACACCGAGACGGTCACCGGCGGCGCCTCCGCCGACACCGTCACCCTCTCCACCCAGACGACCGGTGCCTCCATCGATCTCGGCGGCGGCCTCGACCAACTGGTCCTCGGTGCCTTCGTCAACACGGTCACCGTCGCCAACACCGAGACGGTCACCGGCGGCGTCTCCGCCGACACCGTCGTCTGGTCGTCGCAGGCGACCGGCTCGATCGTCGATCTCGGCGGCGGCGCCGATCGCCTCGTCCTCGGCGCCTTCGTCAACACCGTCACCACCTCCAACGTCGAGACCGTCACCGGCGGCGCCTCGAGCGACACCGTCACCTTCGGCCGCGCCGTCACCGGCGCCACGGTCGATCTCGGCGGCGGCGGCGACCGTCTCCTGTTCGCGGCCGGCGGCGCCACCGTCACCACCTCGAACGTCGAAACCGTCACCGGCGGTGCGGCCGTCGACGTGTTGACCATCGCGACGCAGGCCACCAACGTCGCCGTCGACCTGGCCGGCGGTGCCGACAGTCTGGTTCTCGGCGCCTTCAACAACACACTGTCGATCGCCAGCGTCGAGACCGTCACCGGTGGTGCGTCGTCCGACTCGGTGACGTTCACGGCACAGGTCACCGGCACCTCCGTCGACCTCGCCGGCGGCAACGACAAGCTGACTCTCGGCGCCTTCGTCAACACCGTCACCGTCGCCAACGTCGAGACCGTCCTCGGCGG
This sequence comes from uncultured Alphaproteobacteria bacterium, assembly GCA_937864925.1. GTDB lineage: Bacteria > Pseudomonadota > Alphaproteobacteria > Rhizobiales > Ancalomicrobiaceae > CALBKH01. Next base: position 26,746 of record CALMFH010000233.1, read on the forward strand.
TGTCAGTGCCGACACCGTGGTGTTGTCGGCCGTCGCCTCCGGCGTCGTCGTCGATCTGGGCACCGGTGCGGACAAGCTGACGCTCGGCGATTTCGCCAATTCGGTCACCGTTTCGAACGCCGAGACCCTGGTCGGCGGCTCGGTCGACGACATCGTCGTTCTCGGCACCGCCGCCACCGGTGCGGTCGTCGATCTCGGCGCCGGCGCCGACAGACTGACGCTCGCCGCCACCGGCGGCACCCTCACCGCCTCCGGGACCGAGACCATCGTCGGTTCCGGTACCGCCGACGTCGTCACCCTCGGCGCCCAGGCGACCGGCGCGACCATCAACCTCGGCACCGGCGTCGATCGGCTGATCCTCGGCGCCTTCGTCAACACCGTCACGGTGTCGAACGTCGAGACCGTCAGCGGCGGTGCCTCCGCCGATACCGTCACCCTCGGTGCGGCGGCGACCAGCGGCACGATTTCGCTCGGCGGCGGTGCCGACCAGCTGATCCTCGCCGCGGCCGGGGCGACCGTCACGGCCGCCGACATCGAGACCGTCACCGGCGGTGGCGGCATCGATCTGATCAGCCTGTCGACCCAGGCGACCGGTACCACCGTCGACCTCGGCGCCGGCAACGACCGCCTGACCCTCGGTGCCTTCGCCAACACCCTCACCATCGCCAACGTCGAGACGCTCGTCGCTTCGGCGAGCTCGGATTCCGTCACCTATGCCACCGTTCTCACCGGATCGGTCGATCTCGGCGGCGGCGACGACCGGCTGGCGCTCGGCGCTTTCGTCAACACCGCCACCGTCTTCAACGCGGAAACCATCGTCGGCGGCGTCTCCGCCGACACCGTGAGCCTCGCCACTCAGGCGCGCGGCATCACCGTCGATCTGGGGACCGGCGACGACCGCCTCGTCCTCGGCGCCTTCGTCAACACCGTCACCGTCTCCGACGTCGAGACCGTCACCGGTGGTTCGTCGAGCGATCTCGTCACCTTCGGGGCCGCCGTGACCGGCGCCACCGTCGATCTCGGGGCCGGCGACGACCGCCTCGTTCTCGGCGATTTCGCCAACACCGTCACCGTCTCCAACGTCGAGACCGTCACCGGTGGTACCGGCGGCGATTCCGTCCAGCTCTCCGGGCTCCTCACCGGCACGACCGTCGACCTCGGCGCCGGCAGCGACACGTTGACCTTCGGTGCGGCACTGCAGACCATCACCGCCTCCGCCGTCGAGACCATCGTCGGCGGTGCTTCGGGTGACACGCTGGTGCTCGGCGGTGCATTCACCACCGGCAGCATCGACCTCGCCGGCGGCGACGACACCCTGCGTCTCGGCAACTTCGTCAACACCGCCACGGTCTCGCATGTCGAGACCATCACCGGCGGCACCTCGACCGACACCCTCGTGCTCGGCGCCGTGACCACTGGCGCCACCATCGACCTCGGCGCCGGCAACGACACACTCACCTTCTCCGACGCGGCGACCGTCCAGATCACCAACGTCGAGACCATCACCGGCTCCGACGCCGACGATGCCGTCACCGTCTCGGGCCGGTTCGTCGGCACCGCCGGCCTCGGCGACGCCGACGACACGCTGACGCTCGACGATGCGCTCAACACGCTCACCGTCACCGACGTCGAAACCCTCTTCGGCGGCGCCTCCGCCGACGTGGTCACGCTCGGCAACGCCGTGAGCGGCGCCACGATCAACCTCGGCGAGGGCGGCGACACGCTGGCCTTCGACGCCGCCGGTGCCACCGTGACGGTGGCCGGTGTCGAGACCATCACCGGCGGCGCCGGCGACGATCTCGTCACCTATTTCGGCAACATGACCGACTCCGCCGTCGATCTCGGCGCCGGCGGCGACACCCTCGTGCTGCGCAGCGCCTCGACACTCACCATCTCGAACGTCGAGACCATCGTCGGCGGCGCCTCCGCCGACGCCGTCACCCTCGGCACCGCGGTCACCGGCGCCACCATCGATCTCGCTGCCGGCAACGACACGCTCACCCTCGGCGACTTCGTCAACACCGTGACGACGCTGAACGTCGAGACCATCGTCGGCGGCACCTCCGACGACACCGTGCGTCTCGGCGCGGCCATGACCGGCGCCACCATCGACCTCGCCGCCGGCGACGACACCCTGATCCTCGCCGCGGCCGGGGGCACCGTCACCCTGACCGGCGTGGAGACCATCATCGGCGGCGCCGCCGCCGACGACGTCGCCCTCGCCGAATCGGTCGAAGGCATGCTCGTCGACCTCGATTCGGGGAACGACACGCTGCGCCTCGGCGACTTCGTCAACACCGTCACCGTCGTCAACGTCGAGACCGTGCTCGGCGGTGCCTCCGCCGACGACGTCGCTTTCGGCGGCGTGGTGACCGGCGGCAGCGTCGACCTCGGCGACGGCGACGACACCCTCACGTTCGACGCCGCCGGCGCAACGATCACCGTTTCCGACGTCGAGACAGTCACCGGCTCGGCCATCGCCGATCTCGTCACGCTCGGCGCGCAGTCCACCGGCGCGTCGTTGGATCTGGGTGCCGGTAGCGACCGTCTCGTCCTCGGCGACTTCGTCAACACCGTCACCGTCACAGACATCGAGAACATCACCGGCGGGGCGTCCGGCGACGAAGTCGTGTTGGCCTCTCAGGCCACCGATGTCGTCGTCGATCTGGGCGGCGGCATCGACCGACTGGTGCTCGGCAACTACACCAACACCGTGACCGTCTCCGGCGTCGAAACCATCACCGGCGGTACCGGTGACGACACCGCGTTCTTCTCCGGCCGGGTCTCGCGCACCACCGTCGACCTCGGCGCCGGTGACGACCTCGTCTATTTCGGCGATTGGACCAACACCGCGACCGTCAACGACGCCGAGACGATCTTCGGCGGCATCAGCGCCGACATCGTCACGATCGGCACGCAGGCGACCGGCGTCATCGTCGACCTCGGCGGCGGCGGCGACCAGCTCACTCTGCGCGCCTTCGTCAATACCGTCACCGTGTTCAACGTCGAGACGGTCGCCGGCGGTGGGTCCGCCGACACCGTGGTACTCGGCTCCGCCGTCACCGGTGCCACAATTTCGCTGGGGAGCGGAAACGACAAGATCGTCTTCGACGACAGTGGCGCGACCGTCACCCTGTCGAGTGTCGAGACCGTCACCGGCGGTGCGGCCGACGACATCGTCACCTTCGATGCTCAGGTCACCGCCGCCATCGTCGACCTCGGCGACGGCATCGACAGCCTCGCGCTTCCCGCCTTCGTCGACACGCTCACCGTCTCGAACGTCGAAGTGATCACCGGCGGGGCATCCGCCGACAGCGTCACCCTGGCGTCCCAGGCGACCGACACGACCATCGATCTCGGCGCCGGCGCCGACAAGCTGGTGCTCGGCGACTTCGTCAACACCGTCACCCTGTCGAATGTCGAATCCGTCGTCGGCGGCGAATCCGCCGACGTGATCGTGGCGGCGGCGCAGATCACCGGCGCCACCTTCGACCTCGGCGACGGTGACGACACCGTGACCCTCGCCGCGGCGGTGAACACGCTCACCATCGTCGATGTCGAGACCGTCGTCGGCGGGTCCACCAACGACACCGTCGTGGTCGGAACGCAGGCGACCGGCATCGCCGTCGACCTCGGCGCGGGCCGCGACCGGCTCGTCCTCGGCGACTTCGTCAACACCGTCGTCGTCTCGGGCGTGGAGACCGTCACCGGCGGCGCCGACGACGACATCGTGACGCTGGGTGCCGCGACCACCGGCACCGTCCTCGCCCTCGGGGAGGGCGGCGACACGCTCGAATTCGGATCCGGTGGCGGCACCGTCACCGTCTCCGACATCGAGACCATCACCGGTGATGCCGGGGCCGACATCGTCACGCTCGCCACGGCGGTGACCAACGCCGCCATCGATCTCAACGGCGGCGGCGACAAGCTCGTCCTCGGCGACTTCGTCAACACCGTCACCGTCTCCGATGTGGAGACGGTCACCGGTGGTACCGCTGACGATACCGTCACTCTCGCCGGAACCATCACCGGAGCGACCATCGACCTCGGCGCCGCCGCCGACGCACTGACCCTCGCCACCGCCGGCTCGACCGTGACCATCACCAACGTCGAGACCGTCACCGGTGTCGGCGGTGACGACACCGTCGTGCTCGGCGCGCAGGCCGACGGGCTGACCATCGATCTCGGTAGCGGCGACAACACCCTGGTGTTCGGCGATTTCGTCAACACCCTGACGGTCTCCAACATGTCGGCCGTCACCGGCGGTTCGACCAACGACGACGTGACGTTCGCCACCGCTCTGACCGGCGGTCTCATCGATCTCGCCGCCGGCAACGACACGCTCACCCTCGGCGCCTTCGTCAACACCGTCACCGTCACCGGCGTCGAGACCCTGATCGGCGGGGCCTCGACCGACATCGTCACGCTGTCGACGCAGGCCACCGGCATCACCGTCGATCTCGGCGGCGGTGGTGACGCGCTCGTCCTCGGCGATTTCGCCAACACCCTCACCCTCGCCGGGGTCGAGACCATCACGGGCGGCGCCGACATCGACCTCCTGACCGTCTCCGATCAGGTGACCGGCGCGACCATCGATCTCGGTGACGGCACCGACGCCGTGGCGCTCGGCGCCTTCGTCAACACCGTCACCCTCTCCGACGTCGAGACCATCACCGGCGGCGCTTCGAGCGACACCGTCAGTCTGTCCACGGCTTTCGAGACCGGTACGATCGATCTCGCCGGCGGCCTCGACAAGCTGACCCTGGGCGCGTTCCTCAACACCGCCACCGTCGCCGATGTCGAGACCGTCGTCGGCGGCGCCTCGGCCGACGTCGTGACCTTCTCGACCCAGGCGACCGGAGCCACCATCGACCTCGCCGCCGAGGCCGACACGCTCGCCCTCGGCGCCTTCGTCAACACCGTCACGGTGTCGAACACCGAGACGATCACCGGCGGTTCGACCAACGACACCGTCACCCTCGCCACCCAGGCGACCGGATCGGTCGTCGATCTCGGTGCCGGCCGCGACACGCTGGTGCTCGGGGCCTTCGTCAACACCGTCACCGTCTCCGCCGCCGAGACGATCACCGGCGGTTCGACCGACGACACGGTCACCTTCGGCGCCACCGTCACCGGTGCCGTGGTCGACCTCGGCACCGGCGGCGACACCGTCACCTTCGCCGACACCGGCGCCACCGTGACGCTGTCGAACGTCGAAACCGTCGTCGGTTCGGCGATCGACGATCTCGTCACTCTCGCCGCCGCCACCACTCCGATGTCGGTCGACCTCGGCGCCGGCTCCGACCGGCTGGTGATCGGCGCCTTCGTCGGCACCGTCACCGCCTCCGACGTCGAGACCATCACCGGCGGAGCGTCCGCCGACACCGTGATCCTCGCCACTCAGGCGACGGGCACCACCGTCGACCTCGCCGGCGGCGGCGATACGCTGACCCTCGGCGACTTCGTCAACACCGTCACCGCGTCCAACATCGAGACCATCACCGGCGGCGACTCGAGCGACACCGTCACCCTGGCCACTCAGTCGACCGGCATCGCCGTCGATCTCGGTGACGACGCCGACAAACTGGTGCTCGGTGCCTTCATCAACACCATCACCGTCTCCGATGTCGAAACAGTGACCGGCGGTTCGACCAACGACACCGTGATCCTCGCCGCACAGGCGACCGGGTCGGCGATCGATCTCGGTACCGGCCTCGACAAGCTGACCCTCGGCGCCTTCGTCAACACCGTCACCGTCTCCGGGACCGAAACCGTCACCGGCGGGTCGACCGACGACACGGTCGCGCTCTCGGGCGCGGTCACCGGTGGCACCTTCGATCTCGGCGGCGGCGACGACACGCTGGTCTTCGCCGCGGCCGGTGCGACCGTCACGGTCACCGGCGTGGAGACCATCACGGCCTCGGCGGCGACCGATCGCGTCACCCTCGGCGATCAGGCGACCGGTGCGACCATCGATCTCGCCGGCGGCGCCGACACTCTGGTGCTCGGAGCCTTCGTCAACACCGCCACCGTTTCCGATGTCGAGACCATCACCGGCGGCGCTTCCGCCGACACCGTGATTCTCGCCACTCAGGCGACGGGGACCATCGTCGATCTCGCCGGCGGCACCGACGCATTGACACTCGGCGCCTTCGTCAACACCGTCACCGCCTCCAACGTCGAAACGCTCACCGGCGGCTCGACCAACGACACCGTCACCCTCGCCGCTCAGGCGACCGGAGTGACGATCGACCTCGGCGCCGGCCTCGACCGGCTGACGCTCGGCGCCACCGTCAACACCGTCACCGTCTCCAACATCGAGACGCTCACCGGTGGTTCGACCAACGACGCCGTCACCCTCGCCGCTCAGGCGACCGGGTCGGTGATCGATCTCGGCACCGGCCTCGACCGGCTGACGCTCGGCGCCTTCGTCAACACCGTCACCGTCTCCAACGTCGAGACCGTCACCGGTGGTTCGACCAACGACACCGTCGTCTTCGGAGCCGCGGTCACCGGCGCGTCCGTCGACCTCGGCGCCGGCAACGACGCTCTGGTCTTCGCCGCGTCCGGCGCGACCGTCACCGTCTCCAACATCGAGACCGTCACCGGATCGACCGCCACCGACGCCCTCACCCTCGGCTCGCAGGCGACCGGTATCACCGTCGATCTCGGCGCCGGTACCGATGCGTTGACCCTCGGGGCGTTCCTCAACACCGTCACCGTGTCGAACGTCGAGACCATCACCGGCGGGGCCTCCGCCGACCTGGTCACCTTCGGCGGCGCCGTCACCGGCGCGATCGTCGACCTCGCCGGCGGCAACGACAAGCTGACGCTGGCCGCGGCCGGCGCCACCGTCACCATCTCGAACGTCGAGACCCTGACCGGTGCCGGTGGCACCGACTCCATCACCCTTGCCACCCAGGCGACGGGTACGCAGTTCGATCTCGGCGCCGGCAGCGACGCGCTGACGCTCGGCGCCTTCGTCAACACCGCCACCGTTTCCAACATCGAAACGCTCACCGGCGGCTCGACCAACGACACCGTCACCCTCGCGGCTCAGGCGACCGGCGCGGCGATCGACCTCGGCGCCGGCCTCGACAGGCTGACGCTCGGCGCCTTCGTCAACACCGTCACCGTCTCCAACGTCGAAACGCTCACCGGCGGCTCGACCAACGACACGGTCACCCTGGCCACCCGTGTGACCAACGCGGCGATCGACCTCGGGGCGGGCAACGACACCCTGACGCTCGGTGCCTTCATCAACACCGTCACCGTGTCGAACGTCGAGACCCTCACCGGCGGTGTGTCCTCGGACACGGTGGCGCTCGGTGCCGCGGTCTCCGGCGCGACGATCGACCTCGGCGCCGGCACCGACACCCTGACCTTCGCCGATACCGGCGCCACGGTCACCGTGTCGAACGTCGAAACCATCACCGGCGGTACCGCCGCCGACAAGGTGACGTTGGGTGGGCAGGCGCTCTCCGGCGCCATCGATCTCGCGTCCGGCGACGACACCCTCGTCCTCGGCGCCTACATCAACACCGTCACGGTGTCGAACGTCGAGACCCTCACCGGCGGGTCCACCGACGACACCGTCACCCTCGGGGCCCAGGCGACCGGCATCGCCCTCGATCTCGGCGCCGGCGGTGACAAGCTGATCCTCGGCGCCTTCGTCAACACGGTCACCGTGTCGAACGTCGAGACCCTCACCGGTGGATCCACCGACGACACCGTGACCCTCGGGGCCGCGGTCACCGGCGCCACCATCGACCTCGCGGCCGGCAACGACACTCTGGTCTTCGCCTCCGCCGGTGCGACCGTCACCGTCTCCAACATCGAGACCGTCACCGGCTCGGCCGCGACCGACGTGGTCACCATCGGCAATCAGGCGACGGGTATCGCCGTCGATCTCGGTGGCGGGGCCGACGCCCTGGTCCTGCGCAACCAGGTCAACACCGTCACCGTCTCCAACGTCGAGACCGTCACCGGCGGATCCTCGGCCGATACCGTCACCTTCGGCGGTGCCATCACCGGCGCCGCCGTCGACCTCGGCGTCGGCAACGACCGCCTGACGCTGGCCGCGGCCGGCGCCACCGTCACCGTCTCCAACGTCGAGACCCTCACCGGTGCCGGCGGCACCGACGTCGTCACCCTCGCCACCCAGGGAATCGGGACGGCGATTAACCTCGGTGGCGGCGCCGACGCGCTCGTCCTCGGAGCCTTCGTCAACACCCTGACGCTGTCCAACGTCGAGACCATCACCGGTGGCTCGACCAACGACATCCTGACCCTCGGCGCCCAGGCGACCGGCGCGACGGTCGACCTCGGCGCCGGCCTCGACAGGCTGACGCTCGGAGCCTTCGTCAACACCGTCACCGCCTCCAACGTCGAAACGCTCACCGGCGGCTCGACCAACGACACCGTCACCCTCGCCGCCCAGGCGACCGGGGCGACCGTCGACCTCGGTG
>CALMFH010000234.1 GCA_937864925.1 uncultured Alphaproteobacteria bacterium
CAGACCATCGCCGACGACATCAAGGACGTCTACGCCGAGGCCAAGGCCAACGGCTACGACACCAAGATCCTTCGTCAGGTCATCCGCATCCGCAAACAGGACAAGTCCGAGCGCGAGGAGATGGAGGCGCTGCTCGAGCTCTACATGCAGGCCCTCGGCATGGGCTACGGCCGCGTCTCCGACTGAGGCCTCCGCCCGAGGCCGGGCGATCGATCTCCCGCCCGAAACGACGAACGGCGCCCCCTCGGGCGCCGTTTCACGTTCCCCACCGCTGCGACGGGCATCACTCGGTTGAGACGGGCCTCACTCGGTGGATCGCACCGCAAGCGCCACGATCGCCGGGCCGGTGAACCGCCAGGCCCGAAGTTCGTCGACCGACGCGCCGAAACCGCCGGCGAGCGTCGAACTCGGCTTGTCGAAGAGCGCCGCGAGGTTCTGCTGGTCGGGATGACGCAGGTGGGCGAAGCTCTCGCCGGCGACCGACCCGGAACCGTCGTAGAGCTTGAGCTCGGACGCCCGATCGGATTTGCCGATCGGCACCGGCGCCGTCAGCGACGCCATGCGGTCGGTCTTGCCGGCTTGGAACGCGGCCCGCGCCAACGCCGCGGCGGTGGCCGACGACGGCGCCCCGAAGCGTGCGGCGGCAGCGGCCGGATCACGCGCGTCGGCCCCGAGCGAGGCCGTCTGGTAGGCGCCCGCCGCTCGTGGCGTCGCCGCGGACGGCGGCACCGAGGCGGTGGCGAACCCTCCGACCTCCGGCCCCTTGGCCGGCGCGTAGCCCAGCGCGATGGTCGGTTCGTCACGTTCGCCGGTGAGCGACGAGAAGGCCTGCGCCGCATCGCCCGCCCCTTCGAGCCCGGCGACGCGCAGCGGCCCACCCGGACGCGGACGCGGCAGGGCGACGGCGAGGGGCGTCCCTCGCGACGGATCGGCGACCACCGTCATCGCCCGCTCCGACCCCGGACGGGCCGTCGGCAACGGCACCGCGATCGGCGTACCGCGTGACGGCTCGACGGCGACGGCGGCGAGTTGCTGCGACGCGAGTGGCGCCGCTTCGCCGGCCGGCCGGCCGCTCGGGCCGCGGACCCAACCGGGCGGGGTCGTGTCCGCTGCCGGACCATAACGTGACGGCAGCGGCTGACCGGCGGCCGCGATCGATCGCGGCGAGGGCTGCGGCATCGGCAGTCCGACCAGCGACCCCTTGGCCGCCACGGTCGGCATCGCCGCCGCGGCCGGCGCCACCGATTGGCGCTCCGTCGGCAGTTCGACCTCGGCGAGCCGTACCTGCGGCTGCACCGGCTTGGGGCTCGACCGATAGACCGGCACTCCGCCGACACCGGGCGGTGTCTCCTCGGCGCGCGCCACCACGGTCTTCGACGACGGCAGCGGTCCCTGACGCAGTTCCTGGACCCGACGCGGCGCCGGAGCGGCACCTTCCTCGTCCTCGTCGCTCGCCGCCGAATGGGAACCGGACGACGACGATCCGCCACCGAACAGCGCGGCGAGCAACCCACCACCCGACGACGACGAAGCCGACCCGCCGCGCGACTTGCGCGCCTCGGCCTCGGCGAGTGCCGTCTGGTAGCCCGAGAGCGGGGTGCCGTCGGCCGGCAGATGGGCGGTCTTGCCATCGGGGAAGAGGCGCACCAGTTGCTCGCGGGTCATGCGCGGCCAGGCGCGCACCGACCCGGTGTCCATGTGGACGAAGGGCGAGCCGGACGTCGGGTAGAAGCCGACGCCACCGTACTGCTTCTTCATGCCGATCTCGCGCAGATGCGAGAGGTTCACGTCCGGCAGATAGAAGTCCATCGCCTTGCCCAGCATGTGCTGGGAGAACTTGGCCACACCACGCGAACGCGAACGCAGGGCGTTGTTGGTGGTCGGCGAGCGATAGCCCGAGACGATGTGGATCGGCTGGCTCGAGCCACTGTCGCGATAGACCTCCCAGACGAGGTCGAACAGCGACGGATCCATGCGCGTCACTTCGTTGCGGCGCCAGTCGCGCAGCATACGATTGAGTTCTCTGAGCCCGTTCTGGTCGTAGACGCCGTCGCGCTTGAACACGATCGAAGCGCGTTCCTGCGTGTGGGTGTTGATGAACGACAGCGAGCGGACTTCCGCCAGGGCGGCGCCGGACGATCCCGCGACGAGACACGTTCCGGCGAGGAACCTCACCACCTTGCGGCGTTTACCCATCGACATGCGCCTCGACCGACCCTCGGGAGTCTTTTCACGGAACGTCGCGAGATGAAAGACCGAAGATGGCCTTTCGGCGGCGTACCGTCACCACGGCCCACTTTCTCCGGAAACGGTTAATGAATCTTTTACCTTGACCGCCCCGGATCGGGAAGTTGTCTCCCCGGTATCCTTGGCGCACGAGGATAGGACTCCGCGCCGCGGTCGCAAATACGTAGGAACCGCCAGAAGAAGTGGACGTCGGTCGCCGAGCACATCTCGCCGATACGGGATCGACACGGAACGGGCGAGACGATCGCACCCCGGCACCTTCACCGCATCACAGCTCCAGCAGTCGCTTCACCCGCGCGTCGTGACCGTAGATGTCCGGCCGGGTCTGCAACTGACCGGCATCGTCGACCCAGGCGGTGAAGTAGGTGATGTGCACCGGCACCAGACGCTTCAGGTTGATGGTCTTCTCGCCACCGCCGATCATCTTCTTCAGCTTGGCACCGTCGAGTTTTTCCGGCTCCTCCGACAACACCGCGTCGGCGAAGGAGAAGGGCTCGTGTACGCGCACGCATCCGTGGCTGAGCGCCCGGAACTTCTGGGCGAACAAGCTGCGCGACGAGGTGTCGTGCAGATAGACCGCATGCTGGTTGGGGAAGAGGAACTTGATGTTGCCGAGCGCATTGCCGTCGCCCGGCCGTTGCCGGATGGTGACCTTCGAGGCGTCGACCGTCGACCAGTCGACGGTGGTCGGATCGACCCGGTGGCGCCCGACTTCGACCTCCCAGCCGCCGCGCGCCAGCGCTCCGCCGGCGGTCGACTGCGCCTTGCCGATCATCTCTTTCTTGACGATCGAATAGGGCACGTTCCAGTAGGGATTGACCACGACGTGGCGCATGTCCTCGGAGAAGATCGGCGTCGGATTCGACGGCTTGCCGACGATCACCTTGGCATGGTGGATCGATCGGCCGTCCTTCATCACGTCGAGGTGGAAATCGGCGGTGTTGACGAAGACGTGCATTTCGCCGAGATCGTGCGGCAGCCAGCGCCACCGCTCCATGTTGGAGACGACGTCGGCGATCCGCGCCGTCGTTCCGGTCTTCTCGTCGTTGAGCGCCGACACCGTCTCCCGCCCGACCTTGCCGGTCGGGGCGAGGCCGCGGTCGCGCTGGAACGTCATCACCGCCTCGGCCAACGTCGGATCGAAGACCTCCGCATCCGAGACCACGCCGGTGACCCCGAGCCGTTCGCGCAGCAACGCGACGCGGGCGTCCTTCTGACCGGGTTTCAACAACGGCCCGGCCGGAACCATCACCATCGGTTGGTCTTCGCCGGCGGAGCGCAGCTCGGCGAGCAGCGCCTTCAATCGGAGGTATCCCGGATGCGGCGGCGCGTAGGCGGCGAGCACGTCGGCGACGGCGGTCGTACCGGCGAGGCGGTCGAGCACCTCGCTCGCCTCGGTCTTCGGCGCCTTCGGCGTCACCAGTTCGTGCACCCGGCGCGGTTCGAACCGTCCGCTCTGCAGATGGCGGGCGTAGCGCACCACCGTCAGTCCGAACTCGATCTCCGCCTTGGCCCGCGCTTCCGGCGAGAGCCCGGCTCCGACCAGCGGCAGGCGATAGGCACGCGGCTCGAGCCCGTCGACGTCGGCGCGCGCCAGCACCGTCCGAACCGCCCGCCCGCGATCCGTGGTGCCCAGGGCATCGACGAACAGCGGTAGGAAGGCGCGGTTGGCATGGAAGGCGAGAAGCGCCGCCCGATCGGCCCGCTCCTCCACCGTGCCGGCGCGCGGTTGGATCTCTTCGAGAGCCGCCTTCAGCGCCGCGGCGGCCTGCTCGGCAGCGAGCGTGGCGGCGATCGCCGCGTCGGTGTTCACCGTCGACGGCACGGCCGGCACCGGAGCCGGGGTCGCGACGACCGAGGGCGTCGGAGCGGCGGGCGTGGCGACGGCGGGCGGCGGCGTGGCGACCGAGGCGGTGCCGGCCGGCTCGGCCTTGACGGGCTCGGCCGTGGAAGCCGGCGCGGTGGTCGCGGACTCGGCGGGTTTCACCGTCGGTTCCGACGCGGTGGAATAGGACGGAGTCGACGCCGGATCGACGGCGGCGACGGCGGTCGGTGCCGTATCCACCGGCACCGCACCGGCGGTGACCGGGGCGGACGTCGTGTCGGCTGCCGGCGCTACCGCGGCCGTGTCGGTCGGCTTCGTCGCCTCGCCGACCGGCGCGATCTCGGCGGCCTTGTCCGGCGCTGCGACGGCATCGGTCGGCGTCACCGGAGTCGGCGCGACCGCAGCCTCGACCGGAGCGGCCGAAGGCGCGACCGACGCTTCGACCGGAGCGGCCGAAGGTGTTTCGATCGGAGCGGCCGCGGCCGTTCCCGAAGGCTCACCCGACGCGGCGGGTTTCTCCACCGCAGCCGAGCCGGCCGCCGCGGATCCCTCCGTCACCGCGGCCGGCGTCACCGACGCGGTCGCCGTCGACTTCGTCGGCTCGCTCTTCGCCGCCGGGGCCGCCGTGGGCGTCGCTTTCGCGCGCAGGGGCTCGGGCGCCGGCTTCGGCTCGGTGAGACCACCCGTCGACGGCGCACGAACCTCGGTGAGGCCGCCGGTGCTCGGACCCGGGGTGATCGCGAAGATCGCACCGGTCAGGATCCGATCGACCATCTCGTCGGTGACGCGATCGCCGGCGCGTGCCGCATCGATCATCGCCGCGGCGAGCACGTCCTGATCGACGACGAGGTCGGCGGTCGAGCCGATCGGCATCTCCTGCCTCGCCGACGTCGGCACGAACCCGGCCTCTTCGCCGAAAGCCGGTCCGTAGGCGGTCGTCGCCAGGATCGTTCCCACCAGGAGAGAGGACCAGCCGGACGATGTCATGTCGTGCGCTCCCCGGACGCGTCGCGAGTCGAGATCGGGACCATGGAAGAATGTTACGCGACGTGAGGAACAGTCGATACACGAAGCCGCGAGCAGTTGCTCGCGTTCCGGATCACTCCGCCGCCTCCACGTTCGCCCCTTCCTCCAAACCATATTCCTTGAGTTTGCGATAGAGCGTCGAGCGACCGATTCCGAGCCGTCGCGCCACTTCCGTCATCCGTCCACCGTAATGATCGATGGCGACGCGGATCATCTCCTCTTCGATCGCGGCGAGATCGCGAACGTGGCCGGTCTCGTCGAGCGACCGCAGGAAACCGAAGGGCGCCGGTCCGGAGCCGGTAGTGAGCCCGGCCGGGTTCGGCGACCAACCCGACATCGCCGCCTCGCCGGCCCCACCTGCGACGAGCCGCGGCAGCGACGAGACCTGAGCCGACACCGACTCGCTCGTCGCCGTGACGGCCGGGCCGGTGACGAACACCGCCCGCCGCCCGTCGATCGCCACCGGACCGACCTGCGCGGCGATCTGCGGGAATTCGTCGACGCCGAGCAGATCACCGTCGGAGAGCACGACGGCACGGAACACCGCGTTCTCCAGCTGACGGACGTTGCCCGGCCAGTCGTAGCGCTCGAGCAGCGCCATCGCCTCGGCCGAAACGCCGATGATCCGTCGGCGCCCCTCTTCCGCCGCGAAGCGGGTGACGAAGGTCCGGACCAACTCCGGAATGTCCTCCTTGCGCTCCCGAAGCGGCGGCACCCAGATGGGGAAGACGTTGAGTCGGTAGTAGAGGTCCTCGCGGAATCGACCCGCCTTGGTGAGATCGAGCAGTGAGCGATTGGTCGCCGAGATCAGGCGGAAGTCGACCTTGACCGACTTCCGCGCCCCGACCGGCTCGATCTCGCCCTCCTGGATGGCGCGCAGGAGCTTCACCTGGATCTCGGGCGGCAACTCTCCGACCTCGTCGAGGAAGAGCGTACCGCCGTGGGCCTCCTGGAATTTTCCGACGTGTCTGTCGACGGCGCCGGTGAAGGCGCCCTTCTCGTGGCCGAACAGGATCGACTCGACGAGGTTCTCGGCGATGGCCCCGCAATTCACCGTGACGAAGGGCCTGGCCCGCCGATCCGACGAGCCCTGGATGGCGCGGGCGATGAGCTCCTTGCCCACCCCGCTCTCCCCCTCGATCAGAATCGGGATCTGCGAAGCGCTCGCGCGTCGCCCGAGGCGGATCACCCGCTCCATCGCCGGTGACGAGGTGGCGAGATCGTCGAAGGTGAGGGTGCCCGAAACCGTCCGCCGCGTCCGGACCACTTCCTCCTCGAGCGAAGCGAACTTGAGCGCGTTGACGACCGACACCTGCAGCCGTTCCGGCGAGATCGGCTTGACCACGAAGTCGAAGGCGCCCGCCCGCATCGCCGAGACCACCACGTCGATGCCACCGTGACTGGTCTGCACGATCACCGGAACGGCGATCTCCGCCTTGCGCAACTCGCCGAGCACCCCCATGCCGTCGAGATCGGGCATCACCAGATCGAGAATGACCAGCGAGATCGTCCGTCCCTCCGGCGAGGTCAGAACCCGCAGGGCCTCGACCCCACTGTCGACGACCACCGGCGAATGTCCGAAGCGGCGGACCGCCTCTTCCAGGAGCCGTCGCTGGATCGGATCGTCGTCGACGACGAGAATGCGCTCGCCCATGTCTTTCCCTGTGCTTGATGCGGTGTCTCGAATCGAGTCGATCGTCGCGGCACGAGGTTGATCAGAGGTTAACGGGCCCGTTCACGCTGGGACGGAACCGGCATCGCACCGGCGTCCTCCCCGCGATCCACCCGGACGGCAGCGTCACCGCACCGCCACACCGCCCCCGCCCGCACCACCTTCACCCCGCCCGTCGTCACGACACCGCCATCTCGACGGTTGAAGCCGCTGCGGCTCTCCCGATATGGAAGGGGATCGCCGCGCGTCGCTCCGCGACCGCCGCCGCCCTTCGTTCGGAGCCGCGCCACCTCATGAACCGCCTTCCCACCGTCGTCCGCGATCAGAACGCCGTGCCCGCGGCTTCCCCCTTCGGTGCCCTGCCGGAATGGAACCTCGCCGACCTCTACCCCGCGATGGACGGCCCGGAACTGACCGGCGATCTGGCCCGCGGTCTGGCGGATGCCGAGAGCTTCGAGGCGAGGGCCAAGGGCCGACTCGCCGGTCTGGCGGCCGGGGGCGACGCGAGCGCTCTCCTCGCGCTGGTGAAGGACTACGAGGCGCTGCAGGATCGGCTCGGCCGCATCGGCTCCTACGCCGGCCTCGTCTACTGCGGCGACACCACCGATCCCGTCCGCGCCAAGTTCTACGGCGACATCCAGGACAGGATCACCCGCGCCTCGACCCATCTCCTGTTCTTCGAACTGGAGCTGAACCGCATCGACGACGCGGCGATCGACGCGCTGATCGCGCGACACGCCGGCCTCGCCCACTACCGCCCATGGCTCGAGGACATCCGCAAGGAGAAGCCGCACCAGCTCTCCGACGAAGTCGAGAAGCTCTTCCACGAGAAATACGTCACCGGCGCCGCCGCCTGGACCCGCCTCTTCGACGAGACCGTCGCCTCGCTGCGGTTCCACGTCGGCGGTGAGGACCTGCCGCTCGAGGCGACGCTGTCGCGCCTTCAGGACGCCGACGAGACGAAGCGCCGCGAGGCGGCCGAGGCACTGGCCGTGACCTTCAAGGCCAACCTGCGCATCTTCACCCTGATCATGAACGTGCTGGCCAAGGACAAGGAGATCTCCGACACGTGGCGCCGGTTCGCCGATCCGGCGGACGCCCGTCATCTCTCCAACCGGGTCGAGCCGGAGGTGGTCGCCGCCCTCGTCGAAGCCGCCCGCGGCGCTTTCCCGCGTCTGTCCCACCGCTATTACGCGCTGAAAGCCAAGTGGATGGGAAAGGAGCGCCTGGAACACTGGGACCGCAACGCCCCGCTCGCCACCGCGCCGGCACGCACCATCCCCTGGGACGAGGCGCGCGACACCGTGCTTCGTGCCTACGGCCGCTTCTCGTCCGAACTCGCGGCGCTGGGCAAACGCTTCTTCGACAACCCGTGGATCGATGCCCCGACCCGTCCCGGCAAGGCGCCCGGCGCCTTCGCCCACCCGACCGTGCCCTCGGCGCACCCCTATCTCCTGGTCAACTACCAGGGCAAGGTGCGCGACGTGATGACGCTGGCCCACGAGCTCGGCCACGGCGTCCACCAACTGCTCGCCGCCCCCAATGGCGCGCTGATGGCACCGACCCCTCTGACACTGGCCGAGACGGCCTCCGTCTTCGGCGAGATGCTGACCTTCCGGGCGCTGCTGGCGGATGCGAAGTCGGTCGCCGAGAAGCGGGCGATGCTCGCCTCCAAGGTCGAGGACATGATCAACACGGTGGTGCGTCAGATCGCCTTCTACACCTTCGAGCGCAAGATCCACGCGGCGCGGCGCGACGGCGAACTGACCGCCGACGACATCTGCCGCTTCTGGATGGAGGTGCAGGGCGAGAGCCTCGGGCCGTCGATCCGCCTCGGCGAGGGCTACGAGACCTTCTGGGTCTACATCTCCCACTTCGTCCATTCGCCCTTCTACGTCTACGCCTACGCCTTCGGCGACTGTCTGGTGAACTCGCTCTACGGCGCCTACGAGAAGGCGCCGCAGGGCTTCCAGGAGAAGTACTTCGCCCTTCTCTCCGCCGGCGGCACCCGCCACCACAGGGAGCTCCTCGCCCCCTTCGGCCTCGACGCCACCGACCCCGGCTTCTGGTCGATCGGCCTCTCGGTCATCGAGGGCCTGATCGACGAACTCGAGGCGCTCGGCTGAGGCCTGCGTCGGCGGAATACCTCACCGGGAATCTTTTCGTCGCACCCCGCCGCGCCCCTTGAAATCGCCCTGCCGCGGGGTCAGATCGTGCGAGCCGTCTCGTCCGCGGGTCGGCGCGCGAGCCTCGCGCGCGGCGGACGTGCGCCTTTCGAGCGCCCGGCGGCTCTTCCCGGAGGACAAGCCATGTTCGACGCCACCAAGCTCCTGGAACAGCTGCTCGGGCCGCAGGCCGCCGCCACCGCGCAGGGCTACATCGACCAGGGCACCAAGGCGGTCGAAGGCTTCGTCGGCTCCGACACCATCGCCAGAGGCAAGGACCTCCTCGGCCAGGGCCTCTCCTCGCTGGAGGCCACCGCCACCGAGTATGTCGGCGCCGAGAAGATGGAACAGGCCAAGACCCTGGTGAAGGAGAACCAGCTCGCCACCGGTGCGGTGCTCGGCGGTCTGCTCGGCCTGATGGTCGGCACCGAGAGCGGCCGCAAGGCCGCCGGCACCGCCGTCAAGGTCGGTTCGCTCGCTGCCCTCGGCGGTCTCGCCTGGAAGGCATGGCAGAACTGGCAGACGACCAACGCCCCGACCGGCGAACCTGCCGGCGCGCCGCAACCCGATCTCGATCCGGCTGCCGAGCAGAAGCTCGCCGCCTCGACCATCATCGCCATGATCCAGGCCGCCAAGGCCGACGGTCACATCGACGACGCCGAACGCGCCGCCATCATGGCGCGCGTCGGCACGCTGGAGGGCGCGGCGCGCGCTTTCCTCGACACCGAACTCGCCGCGCCGATCGATGTCGAGCGGGTCGCGAGCCTCGCCACCAACCAGCAGGAGGCGATCCATCTCTACGCCGCCTCGCTCCTCGCCATGGACCCCGATCAGGCGATCGAACGCGCCTATCTCGCCGCGCTCGCCCAGAAGCTCGGCCTCGCCCCCGATCTCGTCACCGAGATCGAGCGCGGCGTGAAACGGGCCTGACGTTCGGGCGCCGCGTGAGTCGGCGTACCCGGACCCGCGCACCTGCGCCGGTCGGAACGAGGAACGGCGGCGGCGGCCTTTCGACCACCGCCGCCGCATCTGCGAGGGAAACCGTGGCGATCACGCCGCGGCGAGATCGCGGGCGAAGGTCTCCACCTCGCGCTTCAGTGCACCCGCCTGACCGGAGAGCCCGTCGGACAGCGACATCAGTTGCGTCGCCGCCGAGCCGGTCATCTCGGCCGCCCGACCGACACCCGAGATGTTCTCGGTCACCTGTTGGGCACCCTGGGCGGCACGTTGACAGTTGGTGGCGATCTCACCGGTCGCCGCGCCCTGCTCCTCGACCGCGCCGGCGACCGTCGCGGAGATCTGCTTGACGTCGGCGATGGTGCGGACGATGGCGTTCATCGACTGCACCGTGCCTTCGGTCGCCCCCTGGATCTCGCTCACCTTGGCGGCGATCTCGTCCGTCGCCTTGGCCGTCTGCGACGCGAGTTGCTTGACCTCCGAAGCGACCACCGCGAAGCCCTTGCCGGCTTCGCCGGCACGCGCCGCCTCGATCGTGGCGTTGAGCGCCAAGAGGTTGGTCTGGTCGGCGATGCCCTTGATCAGATTGATCACATCGCCGATCGCCGAAGCCGCACCCGCCAGGAGATCGATGCGGCCATGCGAGGATTCGGCCTCCGCATAGGCGGCGTCGGCGACCCTGGTCGAGTGCGCCATCTGGCCGTTGATCTCGCGCACCGAAGCGGCGAGCTCCTCCGAGGAGGCGGCGACCGTCTGCACGTTCGACGCCGCTTCTTCCGCCGCCGCCCCGACCGCCTGCGCCTGCCGGGCGGTCTCCTCCGCCGTCGCCGACAGGTTCTTGGCGGCGTCCGCCACCTCGCCCGACGACTTGTCGAAGCCGGCGGCGAGCGCCGTCACGCGGCCGACGAAGGTCTCGACCAACGACTGGCGTCGCGCCACTTGGGTCCGCGCCGCTTCGTCGGCCCTGGTCTGCGCCGTCCGCGCCTGTTCGGCGGCCCCGAGTTGACCGCGCAACACCTCGAGCGACTGTGCCATGGCGCCGATCTCGTCGCGACGCGCGGTGCCGGGGACGGCCTGACCGAGATCGCCGCGGCCCATCGCCTCCATCATCGTCATCATGCCGGTCATCGGCGCACAGATACCGCGACGCACCAGGAAGACGGCGAGACCGATGACCGCCAGCACGCCGAGCGCGATGCCGCCGAGGGTCAGACGCCCGGTGAAGGTCGTCGCCGCATCGGCCGCGGCCACCTGCTGTTCGGCCGAGGCGATGAACTCGTCGTTGATGGCGCTGAGCCGCTTGATCAGGCCCAGCATGGCCGGCTCACAGGTCGACCGCAGCGCCGCGATCGCCTTGGCGGCGTTGTTCGGGTCGCTCTTGTCGGCCGCCGCGCGGATCACCGGGCCGCAGACCCCCGTGGCGGTATCGTCGCGCGCCTTGCGCAGTTCCTCGATCTTCACCGCGAAGTCGGGAACCAGTTTGAGCGTATCGGCCAATGTCCCGTCGAACGACTTCGCCGCGTCTTCGCGAGCCTTGATCGCCGCCTGGACGTCGGCCTCCGCCGTCGCCGTCGCCGCCCGATAGATCGCCGCATCCTCGAGCACGATGAAACGACTGGCGCGGCTGACGTTCCGGGTCGCCTTGGCCGGCCCGTTCAACAGAGCTTCATAGCGATCGCCGATGACGTCCATCTGCCATGCGGCATAATAGGCACCACCGAGCGCGGTGACACCGAGCAGCATCAGAAGGCTCACCACCTTCCAGATCATTTTCCAATCCGAATAAAACATGGACGCCGTCTCCAAGAATAGGTTACCCGACGATTTCCTGCCAATTTGGCGTGATACAAGGTTAAACAAAAGTTAATGTCGAGGTTCATAAAATGAAATTCTTGTCAAAAACTGCACGAAAATTCAGCAATCATAATATTGGAAGGGAAAACTGATACAAACTCGAATTTCAGATGGAAAGCTACTGGGTAAAAATAACAGAGATCGTGAATATACGATACACGGGAAATCCGGCGAGACGCGCCCGCGTCCGGCACAGCCGAGTCGCACGCGCGACCGCCGTTCCACCACTTGGCCTGTGATGGAGTCTCGCACGATCGGAGGTCTACGAAGCGACGTCGTCGGGTTGTGTCACCCGAGCTCCCGCAGGGCTTCGATCAGCCGTTCCATGTCAGGCGGCATGTCGCTCTCGAAACGCATCACCTTGCGGGACTTCGGATGAACGAAGACGAGGAGGCGAGCGTGCAACGCCTGCCGGCCGAGCGCACGGAGCGCCGCCGCCACCTCCGGCGCCTCGCGATCGAGCTTGTCGAGTTTGGTGCGATAGCCCGATCCGTAGAGATCGTCGCCGAGGAGGGGATGGCCGATGTGGGCGAAGTGGACGCGGATCTGATGAGTGCGTCCGGTCTCCAGTCGGCATTCGACCAGCGACACCATGCCCTCACCCGCTGCCCCACCGAAGCTTTCGAGCACCTCGAAATGGGTGATCGCCTCGCGCCCGCCCGCCTTCACCACCGCCATCGCCTGGCGATTGCGCGGATCGCGGCCGATGTCGCCGGTGATCGTGCCCTGCGTGTATTTCGGCACCCCCCAGATCAGCGCCAGATAGGCGCGCTCCAAGGGCCCGGTGCGGCCATGGTCGGCGAACTGGGCGGCGAGCTTCTGGTGCGCCCGGTCGGTCTTGGCCACCACCATGACGCCGGAGGTGTCCTTGTCGAGGCGATGGACGATGCCCGGCCGCTCGACCCCGCCGATGCCGGAGAGCGAGCCGGCGCACCGATGCAGGAGCGCGTTGACCAGCGTACCGGAAGTGTTGCCGGCACCGGGATGGACGACGAGGCCGGCCGGTTTGTCGACCACGATCACGTCGGCGTCCTCGTGGAGCACGTCGAGTGGGATCTCCTCGGCGGCGGGCGCCGCCGGCACCGGCGCCGGCAGATCGACGACGATGCGGACGCCTGCGTTGATCTTCCGCGAGGCGTCGATTACGGTCGCGCCGTCGATCGCCACCCGGCCTTCGCCGATCAGGCTCTTGAGCCGTGAGCGGGACAGGGTGGCGATGCGGCGCGCCAGGGCCGCGTCGAGACGTTCGACCGGGGCTCCCGCCTCGATCGTGACCTCGATCCGACCGGCGCCCGGGGCGACGTCGGCCTCTTCCGGTTCGAGTTCGTCGAGACTGTCGACGTCCTCGACGACCGGCATCGGCTCGGCGAGGCTCTCGGCCCATTCCGCCGCCTTTCGCGCCATCCGCTCGCGCTTCGTCTCACGCATCCTTCACGAGACCCCGTCCCCGATGACCAATCCGAATTTCGCCGACGACGACGAAAAGCCCCTCGATGCCGCCCAGCTGCGCCTGCAGGCCAAACTGAAGCGGCTGCTGTTCTGGTCCACCGGCGTGATGGTGCTCGGCCTCGTCGCCGTCCTGGCGGCGATCTTCTATCGCGTCACCAAGGTCGATGTGAAGCCCGCCGTCGTCTGGGATCGTCCGGTGATCGCCGAACTGCCGATGCCGGACGGTGGGCGCGTGGTCGAAACGAAGCTCGACGGCAACCGCATGGCGGTGACCGTCGAGGGACCGAAGGGCGCTGCGATCCTCGTCGTCGACCTCGAGACGATGAAGGTGGTGCGCCGATTGGAGCTGACGACGGCGAAGTGACCGGCGACGGCGGATCGCTCGACGACACCCCTCGGGCAACGCGTCGCCCGACGCACTGCCGAACACGAACGGGCCGGGGTATGAAGGGCGACGCACCCGAAGAGTGAGCCGCCCCATGTCCGTACCCTTCGCCGCCGCCGATCTCGCCGACCTCCTCGCCATTCTCACCGCCGCTGCCGACACCGAGATCCTGCCGCGCTTCCAACGGCTCGGCGACGGCGACGTCGGCGCCAAGTCGGGACCGATGGACCTCGTCACCGTCGCCGATCGGGCGGCGGAAAAGCGGATCGCCGCGGCGGTGACCGCGCGCTTCCCCGAGGCGGCCTTCGTCGGCGAAGAATCGGTCGCCGAGGACCCGGCCCGGCTCGGCCTCCTCGAAACCACCGATCTCGCCATCGTCGTCGACCCGATCGACGGCACCTTCAACTTCGCCTCGGGCCTGCCGCTCTTCGGCGTCATGGCCGCCGTCGTCGCCGGCGGCGAGACGGTGGCGGGCGTCATCCTCGATCCGCTGACCGGCAGCCACATGACCGCGGTGAAGGGCGAGGGTGCCCATCTCGGCTTCCGCGACGACCGGCCCGCGCGGCGGCTGCGCGTCGCCGCGCCCGCCCCTGTCGCCGAGATGCACGGCTGCATCTCCTGGTCCTACATGCCGGGAAGTCTGCGCGACACCGTCGCCGCCCGACAATCCCGGCTCGCCGCCACCTACAACTACCGCTGCGCCGCCCACGAATACCGTCTCGCCGCCACCGGCGCCTGCCACCTGCTCGCCTACGGCAAGCTCATGCCCTGGGACCATCTCGCCGGCGCCCTGATCCATACGGAAGCCGGCGGCTTCTCGGCGAAGTTCGACGGCTCCCCCTATCGCCCGACCGACATCTCCGGCGGGCTTCTGCTGGCGCCGGACGAAGCGAGCTGGGAAGCGCTGCGCGAGGCGCTGCTCGCGGATTGAGGGACGGCCCCTCCGCTCCGCGCGCTCCCTCCCTCCTCGCAGGGGAGGGTCGGGGTGGGGGTCGTCGCCCCGAGTTCGGCGCATGTGTCGATCGCGTGAGACCGACTGTTCCGGCTCGTCCCATACGGCGACCTACCCCCTCCGACCCGGCTCCGCCGGGCCACCTCCCCCGCGAGGGGGGAGGACACGCCATCGCATCGCTCGAGGGCGAGTGCGATGAGTGCCCCCCGAAACACGGAGAAGCCCGGCCGCATCGCTGCGACCGGGTCTCTCGAACGTCACACCGGTCTTGCGTTCACACGCCGATGCCGCGTTCGCGGATCGCCGCTTCGATCTCGTCGAGCACCGAGGCGTCGTCGATCGTCGCCGGCATGTTCCACGCCTGATGGTCGGCGATCTTCTGCATGGTGCCGCGCAGGATCTTGCCCGAGCGCGTCTTGGGCAGACGATCGACGGTGATCGCCACCTTGAACGCCGCCACCGCGCCGATCTTGGCGCGCACCAGCGAGACCAGTTCCTTCTCGATCTCCTCCGGCGTCTTGGTGACGCCCGCCTTCAGCACCACGAAGCCGCAGGGCATCTGGCCCTTCATGTCGTCGTGAACGCCGATGACGGCGCATTCGGCGACGTCCGGATGCGAGGCGAGGACCTCTTCCATACCGCCGGTCGACAGGCGATGGCCGGCGACGTTGATGATGTCGTCGGTGCGCGCCATGATGAAGAGATAGCCGTCCTCGTCCATGTAGCCCGCGTCACCGGTCTTGTAGTAGCCGGGGAAGTCGACGAGGTAGCTGTCGGTGAAGCGCTGGTCGGCGTTCCACAGGGTCGGCAGGCACGAGGGCGGCAGCGGCAGCTTGATGACGATCGAGCCCATCTCGCCCGGCTTCATCTGGTGCAGGCCGTCGTCGACGATCTGCACGTCGTAGCCCGGCATCGGCACCGTCGGCGAGCCGTGCTTGACCGGCAGGAGGCCGAGGCCGACCGGGTTGCCGGCGATCGCCCAACCCGTCTCGGTCTGCCACCAGTGATCGATCACCGGCACGCCGACCTTCTCCTCCGCCCACTTCACCGTGTCCGGATCGGCGCGCTCGCCGGCCAGGAACAGGTTGCGCAGCGAGGAGATGTCGTACTTCTTCAGGAACTCGCCGTTCGGGTCTTCCTTCTTGATGGCGCGGAAGGCGGTCGGCGCGGTGAAGAAGCCGGCGACCTTGTACTCCGAGATGATGCGCCAGAAGGTGCCCGGATCGGGGGTGCCGACCGGCTTGCCCTCGAAGACGATGGTGGTGGCGCCGTAGAGCAGCGTAGCGTAGCAGATGTAGGAGTGGCCGACGACCCAGCCCACGTCGGACGCCGCCCAGAACACTTCGCCCGGCTCGATGCCGTAGTGGTTCTTCATCGACCAGGCGAGCGCCACGGCATG
>CALMFH010000235.1 GCA_937864925.1 uncultured Alphaproteobacteria bacterium
CCGACGCCACGGAAGTTGAAACGCAACACCGAGAACCCACGGCTCTGGAACAGGCCATAGAGGCTGTGCACGATGGGGTTGTTCATGGTGCCACCGAAAGTGGGGTGCGGGTGCAGCAGGATGGCAATGGGAGCGCCCGTGACGTTGAGGTGCGGCGCGACACATTCGAGCTATTCCGGCGGGACACCCGAAATCTGGATATCGTAACCTTCGACGAGCTTCTCGACCGCGCGAGATTTATTACGAGAGACTGATATGAGTTGACGCTCCACATCAAACCATTATCGCCAAATTTGGTGCGCTGCTCCTCGTCTTCCTATCACCCGGCTGGGCCATCCCGGGGGTGGACTCATTTCAGCCTCCGAGCGTCATGGTGCCAATGTCTTCCTTCGGCGGATTCTGTTGAAAAACTCCGGCATTGCGGCGCGTGCCGATCGCTGATTCACTCGCGTCACGGCGGCAGGAGTGAAGTCGATGATGGGCGATCGGAAAGTCGTTCAGGGCTCCCTGTTCTATGAGTTCTCCATCGAGACCCACGTTCCGGCCGATCACCTGCTCCGGTCGATCGATCGCTTCGTCGATCTCGCCGAACTGCGGGCGTACCTCGCGCCGTTCTACAGCACGACCGGGCGCCCCTCGATCGATCCAGAACTGATGATCCGGATGCTGATCATCGGTTACTGCTTCGGCATTCGCTCCGAGCGCCGACTTTGCGACGAGGTCCACCTGAACCTGGCCTACCGCTGGTTCTGCCGGCTCGGTCTCGAAGGTCGAGTGCCCGACCACTCGACCTTCTCGAAGAACCGACATGGGCGCTTCCGCGAGAGCAATCTGTTGCGCCGGCTGTTCGAGATCGTGCTTCGGCGATGCATCGATGCCGGCCTCGTCGGTGGAGAGGCCTTCGCCGTCGATGCCAGCCTGATCAAGGCCGACGCGAACCGACAGAAGGGCGTCGAGGGCTCGGCGGGGCTGCCGCCGGACGCGACCAGCCGCGCGATCACCGAGTATCTCGACGTCCTCGACGATGCCGCCTTCGGCGCGGCGACCGAGGTGGTGCCGAAGTTCCTGTCGCCGACGGATCCCGCTGCCCGGTGGACCGGAGCCGACGGCGGATTGGCCTATTTCGCCTATTCGACGAACTACCTCATCGATCTCGACCACGCTGTCATCGTCGACGTCGAACCCTCGGCTGCTGTGCGGCAGGCGGAGATCACGGCGACCAAGACGATGATCGAACGGGCGATCGACCGGTTCGACCTCTATCCCGAGCGCCTCGCCGCGGACACAGCCTATGGGTCCGCCGCGATGCTGGGGTGGCTGGTCTACGAGCAGGGCATCGAGCCTCACATCCCGGTCTTCGACAAATCCGAACGGAAGGACGGGACGTTCAGCCGTGCTGCGTTCACCTACGATCACGATCGCGATCTCTACACCTGCCCGGGTGGAAAAGAGTTGCTGCGCCGTCGGCGGAACATGAAGGAACGCGGCGATGGGGTCGATGAAGAGGGCTTCATGCGGTACCGGTCGAGCAAACTCGACTGCGACGCCTGCTTGCTCAAATCCCGATGCTGCCCACGCGCGCCGGCACGAAAGATCCTCCGCTCGATCTGGGAGGGCGCTCGCGACATGGCGCGGGACATCGCGACCACGCCGGAATACGCGACCTCGCGCCGGCTTCGAAAGAAGGTCGAGATGCTGTTCGCCCATCTGAAGCGGATCCTGCGGCTCGACCGTCTGCGCCTGCGTGGACCGAACGGGGCGAAGGACGAGTTCCTGCTCGCCGCCATCGCCCAGAACCTGCGCAAGCTGGCCAAGCTCATCCCGATGAACGAGCCGGTCGGGGCGACCTGAGGAGGAAAGCCCCTCTCAATCTCGAGCGCAGGGCTCACCGTCGCCGAATGCACGCCGCGCCGCCGACGAGTTTTTCAACGGAATCGGTCGATCGCGGCTGCACGGACGTCAGGATAACCCCGCCTACCATTTCCGGCCCACATCCCAGCGATTTTCAGAGGCCTATTTGTTGCGGGAGGCCATCCCCATCCGCGAAAACGACTTTCGCCGGGTGGGAGGACCCGCGATGACGCTAGATCGAGGCTGGTATGGTTATGTCGCCGGGCGACACGTATCGTCCGGTCTCCTTCGTGCTATTCGATTGTGTGGATTGATCGGCGTTGGGTGTACGCCCGTCGAGGCTCGGGCGTGAGTGTGTGTTTCGGCGTCATGTCATGCTGGATAGCATCGCCGATGGAGGGCACCGGAAACCGTTCTAGGCTATGAAAATGATTGCTTTTTGGGCGAATTTGGTACGACGAGCCCGGCCAACGCGAAGCAGGTCGAG
>CALMFH010000236.1 GCA_937864925.1 uncultured Alphaproteobacteria bacterium
ACGACGTCGGCGTCGGCTGGTACGTCTACGAGATCACCCGCTCGGCCTGGGCGCTCGGTCTCGTCGGGCTCGCGGTGTTCCTGCCCAATCTCCTCTTCGCGCTCGTCGCCGGCGAAGTCGCCGATCGCTACGACCGCCGCCTCGTCGTCACCACCGCCTTCTCGACGATGGCGGCGGCTTCGCTAGGGTTGCTGGTCACGGTGATCGTCGGGGCGACGTCGCCCTGGCCGATCTACGGGCTCGCCGCGCTGCTCGGCACGGCGCGCGCCTTCGCCATGCCGGCGTCGCAGGCGCTGGTGCCGATGTTGGTGCCGCGCGAACTCTTCCCGCGGGCGGTCGCCTGGGTGTCGTCGACCTGGCAGCTGTCGACGATCGGCGGACCGGCGCTCGGCGGCTTCCTCTACGCGCTCGGGCCGGTGGTGGTCTTCGCCTCGGCCTTCGCCGCCTTCGCGGCGGGGGCGATCGCGGTCTTCACCATCCGGCCGCGGCCGGGGATCGGCGGCATCGGGCGGCCGAGCCTGGAGCGGCTCTTCGCCGGCATCGCCTTCATCCGTTCGAAACCGGCGATCCTCGGGGCGATCTCGCTCGATCTCTTCGCGGTGCTGCTCGGCGGCGCCACGGCACTCCTGCCGATCTACGCCCGCGACATCCTGTTGACCGGCCCCTGGGGGCTCGGGCTGCTGCGCTCGGCGCCGGCGGTCGGGGCGGCGGTGGTCGGGCTGTGGCTCGCTCGCCATCCACTGGACCGCCATGCCGGTCGGATCATGTTCGCCGCGGTCGCCGGTTTCGGTTTCGCCACCATCGGTTTCGGCCTCTCCACCTCGCTGGTGCTCTCCCTCGCCTTCCTGTTCCTGCTCGGTGCTTCCGACATGGTGTCGGTGGTGATCCGCCAGACGTTGGTGCAGCAGGAGACGCCGGACGAGATGCGCGGCCGAGTGTCGGCGGTCAATTCTGTGTTCATCGGCGCCTCCAACGAACTCGGTCAGTTCGAATCCGGGGCGCTCGCCGCGGCGATCGGGCCGGTCGGCTCGGTGGTGGTCGGCGGCATCGGCACGCTGGTGGTGGCTGCCCTGTGGATGCGGCTCTTCCCCGACTTGGCGCGGCGCGACAGACTGGTCGAGGACAAGGGGGTTCGTCGGCGGTGATGGGTGGATACGATCTCGGACAGCTCGTCTTTCTGGCGGCGGTGTTACTCGGCGCCGGTGTGGTCTCGGGTCTGCTCGCCGGCCTCTTCGGGGTCGGCGGCGGCGCGGTCATGGTGCCGGTGCTCTACCAGCTCTTCGGCGTCATCGGCGTACCGGCCGATCTGAAGATGCAGCTCGCGGTCGGCACCTCGCTGGCGGTGATCATCCCGACCTCGATCCGCTCGTTCCTGGCGCATCGGGCGCGCGGCGCGGTCGACGAGGAGCTGTTGCGCGCCTGGGCGGTCCCGACGATCGTCGGTGTGCTCGCCGGCTCGTGGATCGCCTCCTTCGCACCGCCGGCGGTGTTCAAGCTGGTGTTCGTCTTCGTCGCCTGGGCGACGGCGGTGAAGCTCGGATTCGGCAAGGCGTCGTGGAAGGTCGCCGACGCGGTGCCGGGCGAGCCGTGGCGGGCGGTGATCGGCTGGGTGACCGGGCTACTGTCGGCGCTGATGGGCATCGGTGGCGGTTCGATCGTCAATCTGGTGCTGAGCTTCTGCAACACGCCGATCCACCGCTCGGTCGCCACCGCGTCGGGTATCGGCGTGCTGATCTCCATCCCCGGTGCCATCGGCTACGTCCTCGCCGGTTGGTCCAAGATGGGCGCGCTGCCGCCGCTCTCCTTCGGTTTCGTCTCGGTGATCGGGGCGGCGCTGATCATGCCGACCAGCGTCTGGGTGGCGCCGATCGGCGCGCGGCTCGCCCACCGGCTGCCGAAGCGGACGCTGGAGATCGGCTTCGCCGTCTTCCTCGCCCTGATGGGCCTGCGCTTCCTCGTCTCGCTGTTCTGATCGGAGATCCGTCGATGACCGGTGCGCCTCCGCGCTTCGACCGTACGTTCGACCCGCGGCACGGCGAGGCGGTCCGCCTCTCCGATCTCGTCACTCGCGTGGTGGCGAAGAACCCGGGGCCCTTCACCTTTCATGGCACCAACACCTTCCTGGTCGGCACGCGCGAGCTGGCGGTGATCGATCCGGGGCCGAACGATCCGGCCCACGTCGAGGCGATCCTGCGGGCGATCGACGGACGGCCGGTCACCGCCATCCTCGCCACCCACACCCATCGCGACCATTCCCCCGCCGCCGGGCCGCTGGCGGCGGCGACGGGGGCGAAGGTCTACGGTGAAGGACCACATCGGCCGGCGCGACCGCTCGACCTCGGCGAGATCAACCCGCTCGACGCCTCCGGCGACCGCGACTTCCACCCGGACGTGGCGCTCGCCGACGGTGACGTGGTGGCGGGCGAGGGTTGGACGCTGGAGGCGATCACCACGCCCGGCCACACGCCGAACCATCTCTGCTTCGCCCTGCATCAAGAGGCGACGATCTTCACCGGCGATCACGTCATGGCGTGGTCGACCTCGATCGTGGCGCCGCCCGACGGCCTGATGGCCGACTACATGGCATCGCTCGACCGGCTGATCGCCCGGCCCGAACGTCTGCTGCTGCCGGCGCACGGCAACGGCATCGCCGAGCCGACCGAGTTCCTCGAGGCGCTGGTGCGTCATCGCAAGGGGCGCGAGGCGGCGGTGCTCGACCGGCTGGCGGCGGGCGACGAGACCATTCCCGACATGGTACGGGTGGTCTATGCCGAGGTCGATCGCTCGCTGCACGGGGCGGCGGCGCTGTCGATGTTGGCACATGTCGAGGATCTGGTGGGGCGCGGGATCGTCGTCACCGACGGCCGCGTCGATCTTTCGGCGCGCTATCGGCTGGCGTGAAACACCAGGGCGAGGAAAGGCGGTTCGCCCGGTCCCGGCGCGCCACGGGATCCGACCGCCCGGTGGATCGGGAGGCGCGCCGGGGGCGTCCCTTCTCCCCCTGCGGGAGAAGGTGCCCGAAGGGCGGATGAGGGGTCCGGGCCTCGCCTCGAGCCTCGGCGGTCGTGGTCGATTTCCTGTTGCCGCTTCGCGGCGCCCCCTCATCCGGCCCTTCGGGCCACCTTCCCCCGCGAGGGGGGAAGGAAGATGGGGGGCTGCCGACGGTCGCGCAGGGTCGAAGCTCCGCGTGCATCCGTCCGACAGCGTGGTTTCGAATCCGATGCCTCGGCTCACGCCGCCCCGATTTCCCTCTTCCCCGCCTTGCCGCTATACTCGCGCCATGTCGAAGGCCCTGCCCCGTCCCGTCGTCTACATCGGCACGCCGCTTCTGGTGGCGGCGACCGGTGTCGCCGTATGGGCGTGGGTGAAGTTCGGCGCCGGCGTGTGGTTCGACACCATCGTCACCGGCTTCTCCGCCTGTCTCTGACCCTCCCATGACGCGTGAACGGCTCGATCAGGTGCTGGTGAAGCGCGGCCTCGTCGCGACGCGAGCCCGTGCCGCCGATGCCGTCCGTCGTGGCGAGGTCGCGGTCGACGGCCGGGTCGAGACCAAACCGGGGGCGCTCGTCGCCGCGACGGCGGCGATCTCGGTCTGTGATCCCGCCTCCGCCTGGGTGTCGCGCGCGGCGCTGAAACTCGTCGGCGCACTCGACGGCTTCGCCCTCTCGCCCGCGGGCCGCGACTGCCTCGACGTCGGCGCCTCGACCGGCGGTTTCACCCAGGTGTTGTTGGCGCGCGGGGCGAAGCGGGTCACCGCGATCGACGTCGGCCACGGCCAGCTGGCACCGGTGGTGGCGAACGACCCGCGGGTGGTGGCGATCGAGGGGCTCAACGCCCGTGACCTCTGCGCTGCCCACCTCCCTGCCGCGCCCGACTTCGTCGTCGCCGACGTCTCCTTCATCTCGCTGACGCTCGCTCTGCCGCCGGCGCTCGATCTCGCCGCACCCGGGGCGATCGGCGTCTTCCTGGTCAAGCCGCAGTTCGAGGTCGGCCGCGAGCACGTGGGCAAGGGCGGTATCGTCCGTGACGAAGCGCAGGCGGCGGCCGCGGTCGAGCGGATCGCGGCGCTCGTCACCGCCCACGGCTGGACACCGATCGGCCGGACTGCGGCGGCGATCGCCGGGAGCGACGGCAATCGCGAACACGTGTTGGCCGCGCGCAAGGCCGGCGGCTGATGTCGGATACGGTTTCCGCTCGCAATCGGCGGCGAGTTGCGGCAGAAGCGGCGGCGAATGCCCCGAGAGGATCCACCTTGAACACCCCTGCCACCGAAACGGTCACCATCACCGACATCGCCCACAAGGGCGACGGCGTCGCCGTGTTCGAGACCGAGGCCGGCGAGAAGCGCCTGTTCGTCGGCGGAGCGTTGCCGGGCGAGACGGTGCGCGTCTCGATCTCCGGCGAGGGGGTCAACGAACGCGGTCGGATCGAGGAGATCCTGCACGCCAGCCCCGACCGGGTGGAGCCGGCCTGCCCGGTCTACGACCGTTGCGGCGGCTGTTCGCTGCAGCACTGGAGCGAGCACGCCTATCTCGCCTGGAAGCGCCACCAGATCCTCGGGGCCTTCCTCGATCGCGGCATCGAGGCCGAGGTCGGCGAATGTGTGGCGACCGGACCGGCGCGCCGACGCCGCGCCGTGATCGCGGTGCAGCGACGGACCGGCTCGCCGGTCGCGGGCTTTCGCGAGCGGCTCTCCCACACGGTGGTCGAGGCCGACGGCTGCCTGGTGATCACGCCGCGGCTGCGCACCGCCCTGCCGAAACTGATCAGGCTCTCGCATCTTCTGAGCTTCGGGGCGAAGGGGGCGATCTTCACGGTACTCGACACCGAGACCGGGCTCGATGTCTCGGTCGGCGAGGCGGAACTGCCGCCGGAGCGCCGGCAGCAGGCGATCGCCCTCGCCCTCGATCTCGGCATCGCCCGCTTCTCGATCGGTCGTGAGATCGTGGTGGAGGCACATCCGCCGGTGATCCGTTTCGGCGGGATCGCGGTGATGCCGCCGCCGGGCGCCTTCATCCAGGCGGTGGCGGCGGCGGAGGAGGCGATGGCGGCGCCGGTCGAGACGGCGGTCGCCGCGGCGCTGGCCCGCTGGCCGAAGAAGGCCAAGGGGCCGGCGAGGGTCGCCGATCTCTTCGCCGGCTGCGGCACCTTCGCGCTGCGCCTCGCGCGGCAGGCCCAGGTGCACGCGGTGGAGAACGACAAGGCGGCGCTGGAGGCGTTGTCCTTCGCCGCCCGCCACACCCAGGGCATCAAACCGGTGACGATCGAAGTGCGCGACCTCTACCGCCGACCGCTGATGGCCGGGGAACTCGCCGGTTTCGACGCGGTGGTCTTCGATCCGCCACGCGACGGAGCGGCACCGCAGGTCAAGGAGCTGGCCAAGTCCGCCGTGCCGGTGATCGTCGCGGTGTCGTGCAATCCGGCGACGCTCGCCCGCGACGCCCGATATCTGGTCGACGCCGGATGGGCCATGGGCCCGGTGACGCCGATCGACCAGTTCCTGTGGTCGCACCACGTCGAGGCGGTGACGGTGTTCACCAAGGACTGATACCAGTCTCATGCAATTCCGACTCGTCGGCATTTCATGAGGTCACGGCCCGACCGGCCGACGCCCGTTCGGGCTCGCCTTCGTTCACGAAGTTTCGAAGGGGTCGAAACTTCGTAAGCTCGGTACGACGGCGGCGAACGTCGGTCGGGATCAGAGCTCCTTCGCTGCGCGCCGCACCTCGCGGTCGAGCGCCTGGAGGAACGCCTGGCGATCCTTCGGCGCGAAAGGGCGCGGGCCGCCGGTGACCTGACCGGCCGAACGCAGGTCCTCCATCAGGTCGCGCGTGGCGAGCGCCATGCCGATCGAGGCAGCATCGAAGCTGCGACCATTCGGCGCGATCACCCGGGCCCCGGCCTTCACACAGCGGTCGGCGAGCGGCACGTCGGCGGTCACCACCACCGTTCCCCTTCCCGCCCGTTCGGCGATCCAATCGTCGGCGACGTTCGGCCCCTGGGGGACGATGACGCGTTCGACGAGCTCATCTTCCGGTAGACGCATCCAGGAATTCGACACGAAGCAAGTCTTCAGACGCAATCTACTGGCGACTCGCAAGATTTCGTCTTTGACGGGGCAGGCGTCGGCGTCGACGTACAGGATCACGGAAGCGGTCAAGATGTTACCCTACGTAATTCATGTCTCGATCTGTTATTCCACGGAAATCACCGCATGTCATTTTTCACGAGAGGAAGCGATCGACGTCGGTTCTTCGTTCGACTTCTTCGTGGGGTTTAACACCTCGTCAACCGTGTCGAGGTGAAATTGACAGAAGGGATCGGTTCGCGGGGATATTTCATGCGGCTCCGTACACGTTTCGCGCTCGGCATCGGTGCCGGGATCACGGTCGCGGTCGCCCTCTGCGTCGGGACCGGCCTGTGGTTCATCGGCGGGCTGATCCAGGACGACGTCCAACGCCAGCTCACCTCCGGATCGCGGCAGTTCACCGCCGAGATCTCCACCCAGGCCCAACGGGCGCAGTCGATGACACGGCTGGTGGCCAACGTCCCGAGTTTCGTCGATGCCTTCGCCCGCCAGGATCGCGAGGCGCTCGCCACCGCCCTGCTGCCGGCCTTCCCGGCGCTCAAGGCCGACGGGTTCGAACAGTTCCAGTTCCATCTGCCGCCGGCCACCTCGTTCCTCCGGGTGCATGCGCCGAAGAAGTTCGGCGACGACCTCTCCGGATTCCGCAAGACCGTGGTCGACGCCAACCGCGACCGCAAGGAGGTTCGCGGGCTCGAGGGCGGCGTCGCCGGCATGGGCATCCGCGCGGTCGGCCCGGTGACGAGCGGCGACAGGCATCTCGGCACGGTGGAGTTCGGCTTCGGCTTCGACAAGGAGTTCGTCAAGGCCTTCACCGAGCGGACCGGGCTCAGACTGGCCCTGTTCGTCGAGGGCAAAGACGGCGACGGCAAGGCGAAGCACACTCAACTCGCCTCGAGCTTCCCGGCCGATCACGCCTTCCCGGCGGCGATCCTCGACGGTGTCGACGATCATTTCGAGACCACCACCTTCGAAGACCGCGCCTGGACGATCGCCGGCAAGCCGCTGGTCGATTTCTCGGGCAAGCGCATCGGCACCTTCGTCATGGCGGCCGACCGCACCGACCTCGACGCTGCCCGTACCCGGGCGATGGCGATCTTCGGGGCGCTGGCCCTGGCGATGACGGTCGGCGGCATCGCCATGGCGGCGTGGCTGCAGCACGACGTCGGTCGGCCGCTCGCCGCCCTCACCGCCGCGATGAAGACGATCGGCGAAGGCGGCCACGCCGTCGATCTGCCGGAACCGGGACCGATCGACGAGATCGCCGCCATGGTGCACGCGGCCGGTTCGCTCGAAGAAGCGGTGGCGGCTCGCCGCGCCGGTGAGGCGCAGGCGCTCGAGGATGCGGAGCGGCGACATCAGCGTGGGCTACGGCGCGAGGATCGCACCCGGAATTTCGGACGGTCGATCGAGAAGCTGCTCGGCGACATGTCGGCGGCGGCCGACCGTATGGAGACGACGGCACGCGCGATGAACGAAGTCGCCGAACGGACGGCGTCTCGCTCCGGCGACGCGGCACGCCAAGCGGAGACGACGTCGCGCACCGTCCAGGCGGTGGCCGCGGCGAGCGAGGAACTGGCGAGTTCGGTGCACGAAGTGCTGCGCCGGGTCGATCGCGCCGCCGAGATCGCCGAACGCGCACTGTCCGAAGCCGACGGGACCGACCATGTGGTGCGCAGTCTGGCGGCGAGTGGCGACCGCATCGGCGAGGTGGTCGATCTGATCAACACCATCGCCTCTCAGACCAATCTGCTCGCTCTCAACGCCACCATCGAAGCGGCGCGGGCCGGCGAGGCGGGGCGCGGTTTCGCCATCGTCGCCACCGAGGTCAAGGCACTGGCCGGCGAGACGACGCGGGCGACCGAAGCGATCAGCTCGCAGGTCGCCCATATCCAGGGCGAGACGCAGAAGGTGGTCGGCGCGATCGGCTCGATCGGTGCCACCATCCGCGAACTGACCGAGATCGCCCGCGACATGGCCGGGGCGATGGGTGATCAGGATCTCGCCACCAAGGAGATCGCACAGAACATCCAGCAGGCCGCCGACGGCACCCGGGTGGTCTCCACCGGGATCGGCGCGGTCGGCGAGGACGCCGGCCACACCGGTCGGGCGGCGGCGAGCGTACTGACCACCGCTCACGAACTCGCTCAGTTCCGCACCGCGCTCCATCGCGAGATCGGCGTCTACATCGACGATCTCAAGCAGGTGTGAGCGTTCGACCACGGCGGGCGATCGAAGGGCGGCATCGACGATGCCGCCCTCTTTCGGTCCGCTCACCCGACGAGATCGGTCCATTCGACCTCGTGGTCGGTGTGTTTCGGCGCCCCGCCGGACTTCTTCACCGCCTCGATCACGTCGTCGATCGTCAGGTTCGCGGGAACGCCTCGGATCTCGTAGACAACGGCGCCGCCGTTGGTGAGGCCGGCTTCCGCGTTCTTCAACGCCCTGGTCACCGCGCCCTCGTAGGCGACCTTGACCATGTGAACCGCCATGTCTTCAGCCCTTCTGTCACGTTTCGTCGAAGATCGACCATGCGTGGTCGCGAGCCCGACACGGGTGTCGCCGGGTATCGGTCTCGGGACCGACCTCGCATACCGCGTGCCAACGTCACGCCCGAACATGGCGGGTATCCACGGGACGGGATGACGGTGGCGATCGACGCCGCTAGGATCGGGGTCATGCAACTCGCCACGCTCTTCGCCTCGGCCGCGGCCGGATGTCTCTATGTCGTCTCGCCGGGGCCGGCGGTGCTGGCGCTGGTCGGCATCGGCGCGGCCAAGGGCCGGAAGCCGGCGATCCTCTTCCTCTTCGGCCATCTCTTCGGCGACGTGCTGTGGTGTTCGCTCGCCATCCTGGCGCTGGTCGGGGCGCACGTCTTCGATCCGCTGCTGTTCGACGTGGTGGCGCTGGCCTGCGGACTCTACCTCGGTCATCTCGGCTGGCGGGCGGTGAACGCCGCTTCGGCGCACGGTGCCGACGATCTCATCGGTCATCGTCCCTACCGCCGCGGTGTGATGTTCGGCCTCACCAATCCGAAGAGCTATCCGGTGGCGCTCGCCATGTTCACCGCCCTCTTCACCGGCCAGTCGCAGAACCTCTCCTTCGACGTCATGCCGGCGTTGCTCGCCTCGGCCTTCGTCGGCTTCCTCGCCGGTGACGCCATCCTCGCCTGGGTGGTCGGGACTTCGGTCATGCGCCGACTCTACCTCACCCATGCGGTGTGGATCGTGCGCATCACCGGTGGACTCTTCCTGGGCTTCGCCGCCGCCACCCTGTGGGATGCCCTGCCGCGGCTGTGGGCGCGGACGTGAGGCGCGACGACATGGGCGCGGCGGACGACCTCTCCGATGCGGCCATCGTCACCGATCGCCTGATCCTGCGGACCCATCGTCCCACCGACCTCGACGCCTACGCGCCGTTGTGGACGGCCACGCCGACGGGGATTTCGTTCACGCCGGTGCTCGATCGCGAGGGGGCCTGGGCGCGGCTGTTGCGGCTCGTCGGCCACCGGGTGGTCTTCGGTTTCGCCCCCTTCGTCGTCGTCGAGAAGGCGACCGGGTACATCGTCGGCGAGGTCGGCTTCGCGCGGTTCCGGCGCGGGATCGGGCCGGAGTTCGACGACGTGCCGGAGGCGATGTGGATCGTCGCCCGCGAAATGCGGGGCAAGGGCTACGGCGGCGAGGCGATGGCCGCGGCGGTCGGTCGGTTCGACACGCGCTTCCCCGGCGGGCGCAGCGTCTGCATGATCGACCCGGCCAACACCGTGTCGCTGCGCCTCGCCGAGCGCCTCGGCTTCGGCGCCTTCGGCCGGACGACGCGGCACGGAGTCGACCTGATGCTGTTCGAAAGGCCGTCGAGTTCGGAGCCCCGAAGGGGACGGTGAGCCCGCGGGGCGAGCGAAACGAAGACCCCGCGCCGGGGAGAACGGCGCGGGGTCTTCTTCTCCTCGAAAGACCGATCGCTCAGGCGGCGAGCGCCTTTGCGGTCGGCAGGAGGTCGTAACCGAGGGCCTCGGCCACGGCGGCGCAGGTGACCCGGCCGGCGTGGACGTTGAGGCCGTTCGCCAGATGCGGATCCTCGGTGATCGCCCGCCTCCACCCCTTGTCGGCGAGCGCCAGCGTGAAGGGCAGGGTCGCGGCGTTGAGGGCGAAGGTCGAGGTGCGGGCGACGCCACCGGGCATGTTGGCGACGCAGTAGTGGACGACGCCATCGACGACATAGGTCGGCTTGGAGTGCGTCGTCGGGCGCGACGTCTCGGTGCAACCGCCCTGGTCGATCGCAACGTCGACGATGACCGAACCGCGCTTCATGGTCTTGAGCATCGGTCTGGTGATGAGCTTCGGTGCGGCGGCGCCGGGGATCAGCACGGTGCCGATGACGAGGTCGGCGTCGGCGACGAGGTCGGCGATCGCCTCGCGGGTCGAATAGGCGGTCTTCAGACGCGCGCCGAAGCGGGCGTCGAGGCGGCGCAGGACATCGAGAGAGCGGTCGACCACGGTGACATCGGCGCCCATGCCGAGCGCGATGGTGGTGGCGTGGCTGCCGGAGACGCCGCCGCCGAGGACCACGACCCGGGCCGGGGCGACGCCGGGGACGCCACCCATCAGGATTCCGCGGCCCTTGCAGGCGTTCTCCAGCGCATGGGCGCCGACCTGCGCCGCCATGCGGCCGGCGACCTCGGACATCGGGGTCAGGAGCGGCAGGCCGCCGGTCGGCGAGGTCACGGTCTCGTAGGCGATGCAGGTGGCGCCGGAATCGACCAGGTCACGGGTCTGCTCCGGATCGGGGGCGAGGTGGAGATAGGTGAAGAGGGTCTGGCCGGCACGGAGCTTCTTGCGCTCGACCGCCAGCGGCTCCTTGACCTTGACGATCATCTCGGACGAGGCCCAGATCGCATCGGTCTCGTCGGTGATGCGGGCACCGGCCTTGAGATAGTCCTTGTCGGCGATGCCGGCGCCGCGGCCGGCGCCCTTCTCGACCAGAACCTGATGGCCGTGAGCGACGAGTTCGCGCACCGAAGCCGGAATCAGGCCGACGCGATCCTCGTGATCCTTGATCTCCTTGGGCACACCGATGCGCATGGAACGTCCTCCTCCTGGCCGATCGGCGCGAGCCCCACGCCGTCGAACTATGTTCGAATGATGCGGGGCTTCTCGCGCAATTTCTCGCGAAAGAGGGGTTTTCAAACGTTTCGATCTGGTGATAAATTCGAACTTGTGATCTTTTTGCAGAATTTTCCGTCATGACGTATCCGTCAACCTCTCTCGACGATCGCGATCGCCAGATCCTCTCCGAGCTGCAGACCGACGGGCGGCTGACCAATGCCGAGTTGGCCGACCGGGTGCATCTGTCGGCCTCCGCCTGTCTCAGGCGGGTGAACCTGCTGATGGAGAGTGGGCTGGTCGCCGGCACCCATCTGGTACTCGATCAGCAGGAGGCGGGGTTCGAGGGCACGGCCTACGTGTCGATCACCCTCGACAGCCAGGATCGCGCCCGCCTCGACGCCTTCGAGGCCAAGGTGCGGCACGTCGCCCAGATCCAGGAGTGCTATCTGCTCGCCGGCCAGTCGGACTACCTGATGCGGGTGATCTTCCGTGACATGGCCGACCTCGAACGTCTGCATTCCGAGGTGCTGACGCGGCTGCCGGGCGTCGTGCGGGTGCAGTCGCAGCTGACGCTGAGGACGGTGAAGCGGACGACGCGGGTGCCGGTGTGAGTGCGCGAGACTTCGGGACGAGCGCATGCGGCGTCCGTCGCCCGAGCGGCGGGCGACGGTACCGTCCCGATCACACCCGCTCGAGCCCGAACATGATCTCGAGGTTCTGCACCGCCGCGCCCGACGCCCCCTTGCCGAGGTTGTCGTACTGGCCGACGAGCAGGGCCTGGGCCGTCGCTTCGTTGCCGAAGACGTGGAGGCGCAGGGTATTGGTGCCGTTGAGGGCGCGCGGGTCGAGGCTCGCGGCGCCGCCGGCCGGGGCGAAGGGCATCACCTCGACCGCGCCGCGGTCGGCGTAGGTGGCGGCGAGGAGGGCGTGGATCGCGGCGAGGCCGGTCGACTTCGCCAGCGTGTCGAGGTGCAGCGGCACCAGGGTCAGCATTCCTTGCGCGAAGTCGCCGACCGCCGGCTGGAACAGCGGCGCGCGGGTGAGCCCGGCGTAGCGGGTCATCTCGGGGATGTGCTTGTGGGCGAGACCCAGGGCATAGGGCAGGAACGGCACCGGATCGGCCGCCGCCTCGTAGTCCTCGATCATCTTGCGGCCGCCGCCGGAATAGCCGGAGATGCCGGAGACGGTCAGCGGATGGTCGGCGGCGAGGATGCCGGCCTCGACCAGCGGCCGGACGCAGGCGATGAAGCCCTGCGGCCAGCAGCCGGGGTTGGCCACCAGCTTGGCGGTGCGGATCTTCGCCGTCTGATCGGCGGCCATCTCGGCGAAGCCGTAGGTCCAGCCTTCGGCGACGCGGAAGGCGGTCGAGGCGTCGATCACCCGGGTCGGCGCGTCGCCGATCAGGGCCACGGCCTCGCGGCTGGCGTCGTCGGGCAGGCAGAGGATGGCGACGTCCGCGGTTCGGAGCAGCCGCTTGCGCTCCTCCGGGTCCTTGCGCTTCTCCGGGGCGATCGAGATCAGGGTGACGTCGCGGCGCGCGGCGAGACGCTCGCGGATCTGAAGACCCGTGGTTCCCGCTTCGCCGTCGATGAAGACCGTGGTCATGGCTCGCTCCGTCACGCCCGCGGGACCGACCCCCGCGCGGACAAGCCCATACACGGGCGCCGCGCCGCTGTCACGACTGCGGAACGCAGGTCTCGTAGCGGCGCTCAGGGACGCTCCCGCGTTCGAGCGCCGAACCAACGCGAATTCCGCCTGTACAGCGGGGCGCGAAGAATTCGCATGCGGAAGACCATCGAACATCCGTGATGTTCGATGGTCTCACCCGATCTCGATGTCGAGGCCGATGTCGAGGACGGGGGCGGAGTGGGTGATCCAGCCGCTCGAGATCAGGTCGACGCCGGTTTCGGCGATCGCCTTCACCGTGTCGAGGCCGACGCCGCCGGAGGCCTCCGTCGCGGCCCGGCCGGCGACGATCTTCACCGCTTGGCGCAGCGTGTCGGGACCCATGTTGTCGAGGAGGACGGCGTCGGGGCGCTCGGTCATCGCTTCGACCAGTTGATCGAGCCGGTCGACCTCGACCTCGATCTTGACCAGATGGCCAGCGAAGGCGCGGGCGCGGCGGATCGCTTCCGCCACCGAGCCGCAGACGGCGATGTGGTTGTCCTTGATCAGGACGGCGTCGTCGAGGCCGAAGCGGTGGTTGGCACCACCGCCGCACTTCACCGCGTATTTCTCGAAGGCGCGCAGACCCGGCGTCGTCTTGCGGGTGCAGACGATCTTGGCCTTCGTATGCGCGATCTCGTCGGCGAACATCCGGGTCGCCGAGGCGACACCGGAGAGATGGCCGAGGAAGTTCAGCGCCACCCGCTCGGCCGAGAGCACGGCGCGGGCCGAGCCTTCGACCCGGGCGATGACGTCGCCGGGGGCGAGGCGGGTGCCGTCGGCGATCAGGGTCGAGAAGCGGATCGCCGGATCCATCATCGCCATCGCCCGGCGAGCGAAGTCGATGCCGGCGGAGACGCCGGGCTTGCGCGCCACGAAGGCGGCGATCGCCTTGGCGTCGGGGGGAAGCGTCGCCTGGGCGGTGATGTCGCCGGCGCGGCCGAGATCCTCGAGCAATGCCGCCTCGACGGCGCGGTCGACGAGGAGGCGCGGCAGTTCGGGCAGATAGGCGGGGGCCGGTGTCGTCGGCTTCGAGGCATCGGTCATGCGGGGACGGTCTCCGGGGTAGCGGACGCGC
This sequence comes from uncultured Alphaproteobacteria bacterium, assembly GCA_937864925.1. Lineage (GTDB taxonomy): Bacteria > Pseudomonadota > Alphaproteobacteria > Rhizobiales > Ancalomicrobiaceae > CALBKH01. Next base: position 13,934 of record CALMFH010000236.1, read on the forward strand.
GCGCCTCTGCCGACAGGCGGCGGGCTTCGGCGAGCGTCAGATAGGTGCGTTTCGCCTGCGCCGGTTCGGTTTCGGGGAAATCGGCGCGGAAGTGGCCGCCACGACTTTCGCGGCGCGCCCAAGCGGCGGCGGCGACGAGGCGGGCGGCGATCAGCGAGTTGAGAGTGGCGACGTCGTGGGTGCGGGTCTCGAGCTCGTCGAAGGTGGCGAGCGCCGACGCCAGGCCGGCGCCGGTGCGCACCACGCCGACGTGGTCGGTCATGGTGCGGCGGATGACGTCGACGATGCCGGCATCCGGCGGGCCGGGCAGTTCGGCCTCCTCGTCGGCGCGACGCACCGACCAGCGCGCCACCTTCGGCGACGGCATCAGGCCCTGGATGTCCTGGGCGATGCGCGAGCCGAAGACCACCGCCTCGAGCAGCGAGTTCGACGCCAGCCGGTTGGCACCGTGGACGCCGGTGGAGGCGACCTCGCCGCAGGCCCACAGGCCGTCGACCGACGTGCGGCCGTTGGCGTCGGTGAGCACGCCGCCCATGTGGTAGTGCTGCGCCGGGGCGACGGGGATGACGTCGCGGGTCGGATCGATGCCGGCGGAGACGCAGCTCTCCCACACCGTCGGGAATTTCTGCGGGAAGGCGGCGCCGACGGCGGTGCGGGCGTCGAGGAAAGCGCCGCGTCCTGCCGCAAGTTCGGCATGGATGGCGCGGGCGACGACGTCACGCGGCGCCAGTTCGCCATCGCCGTGGTAGTCGACCATGAAGCGGCGGCCGTCGCGGTTCACCAGGATGGCGCCCTCGCCGCGCAGCGCCTCGGTCGCCAGAGGAGCCGGGTCGCGGCCGATGTCGATGGCGGTCGGGTGGAACTGGACGAACTCGGTGTCGGCGAGGATGGCGCCGGCCCGCGCCGCCATGGCAAGGCCCTGGCCGTTGGCCTGGGGCGGGTTGGTGGTCACCCGGTAGAGATGGCCGATGCCGCCGGATGCGAGTACCACCGCGTGGGCGGGGAACTCCACCGTGGTCAGCGCCCGGCCCTCGCTCGGACGCGCGATGACGCCGCGGATCGAGCGGCCGTCGCGGGTCAGGCTCTCGCCGACCCAGCCGGGCAGGATGCGGATCGACGGGGTGGCGAGCGCTCGCTCGACCAGCGCCGCCATGATCTCCTGGCCGGCGCGGTCGCCCTTGACGTGGACGATGCGGCGCTCGGAATGCGCTGCCTCGCGGCCGACGGCCAGCCGCCCGGAAGGGTCGCGATCGAAGGGGACGCCGTAGCCGATCAGATCCTGGATGCGGGCCTCGGCCTCGCGGGTCATCAGCCGGGCGACGCGCGCGTCGACGGTGCCGGCGCCGGCTGCGACGGTGTCGGCGAGGTGCTTCTCGGGGGTGTCGCCGGCGCCGACCGCCGCCGCCATACCGCCCTGCGCCCACCACGACGAGCCGCCGCCGCCGAGCGGCGCGGCGGTCAACACGGTGACCGGACGTGGGGCGAGGGTGAGGGCGCAGAAGATGCCGGCGAGGCCGCCGCCGATGATGACGACGTCGTCGATACCGCCGAAGGAACGCGGCGTGGCGAGATCGTTGAATTCGTTGTGGCCCATGGCGGCCTCCGTCCGGCGGGGGCGTCGGGCGCCCGGCACGGGACGGGGCGGTCGAGCCGCCCCGTTCGCCGCTCAGTTCTTGAGGTGGATCATGCGCTCGACCGCCCGGCGGGCGCGAGCCGCGACCTCCGCGTCGACCACCACCTCCTCCTTCATCTCGAGCAGGGCGTCGAGAATCTTCGGCAGGGTGATGCGCTTCATGTGCGGGCAGAGATTGCACGGCCGCACGAACTCGACCTGCGGCGCCTCGGAGGCGACGTTGTCGGCCATCGAGCACTCGGTCACCAGCACGACGCGACCGCCGGCCGGGACGTGCTTGACGAAGTCGATCATCTTGGCGGTCGAGCCGGCGAAGTCGGAGGCGGCGATGACGTCCGGCGGGCACTCCGGATGGGCGATGATCCGCACACTCGGATCGGCGTCGCGGTAGGCCTGGAGCTCTTCGCCGGTGAAGCGCTCGTGCACCTCGCAGGAGCCCTTCCAGGTGATGATCTTGACCTTGGAATTGGCCGCCACCCAGCGCGCCAGATACTGGTCGGGCAGGCAGATGACGCGATCGACACCGAAGCTCTCGACCACCTCGACGGCGTTCGACGAGGTGCAGGTGATGTCGACCTCGGCCTTCACCTCGGCCGAGGTGTTGACATAGGCGACGATCGGCACGCCGGGGAAGCGGCGACGCAGCAGGCGCACGTCTTCCGCCGTGATCGAGGCGGCGAGCGAGCAGCCGGCCTTGCCGTCGGGGATGAGGACGGTCTTCTCCGGCGACAGCACCTTCGAGGTCTCGGCCATGAAGTGCACGCCGCCCTGGACGATGATGTCGGCGTCGGTCTTCTCGGCGAGGCGAGCGAGTTGCAGGCTGTCGCCGACGACATCGGCGACGCAGTGATAGATCTCCGGCGTCATGTAGTTGTGCGCCAGGATCACGGCGTTGCGGACCTTCTTGAGGTCGTTGATCGCCTTGACGTAGGGGGCGTGGAACGGCCACTCGATCGCCGGGATGACGTGGGCCACCTTCTCGTAGAGATGGGCCGTCGCCGCGGCGACCTCGGGCGTGTACTCGAGGCTCGGACGGGGCAGCACGCCGAAGCGCTCGGCGGCGGTCTTCGCCGGCGCGGCCCTGCGGCGGCGGCGCGGCGCAGCGCGGGCCTCGCCCGTGGGAGCTTCGTTCGTCGCCACCACCATCTCGGTCATTCCGCTTCTCCTTCCGGCCTTATGCTCATATTGAGCATATCAGAGGCCCGAAAAAACACCGGGACCATCCGGCGTTCGCCCATCTCACGCGGGCCGAAGGAATATAGGGGGTATGGGGGCGTTTGAACAGACCCCGTCGTCATACGCTCGTCATCGAATTGCGCATGGCGGCTCCGCGTCCCATCAACGGCGTGAATGGGTTTCTTCGGCTCTTTTCGCTTTTCCCGGCCACGTGTTCCTGCGTAGATCGGACCGGAGAAATCTCTGCCGCGACCGAGGGTCGCGCCGGGACCGGACGGTCCCGAGGGGGGCATCACACCATGACCGGGCCGTCGAGCGAACAGGGTTCGCGCTTTCCACTCTGGCTGATCGTCGTCTGCGGTTGTCTGATCGCGGCGATCAATTTCGGCCCGCGTTCGTCGATGGGTTTCTACCTGCGCCCCATCACCATGGAGCACGGCTGGAGCCGCGAGACCTTCTCGCTCGCCATGGCCTGGCAGAACCTGATGTGGGGCGTCGGCGCCACCTTCCTCGGCGGCTTCGCCGATCGTTACGGCACCGCCAAGACTCTGTCGATCGGCGCGGCGATCTATGCCCTCGGCATCCTCGCCATGGGCTGGGCGCAGACGCCGCTCGCTTTCCACGGCGCCGGAGTGCTGGTCGGTCTCGGCGTCGCCGGCTCCGCCTTCGGCATCGTCATGGCGGCTTTCGGCCGCGCCGTGACGCCCGACAAGCGCAGCCTCGTCTTCGGTTTCGCCACCGCTGCCGGATCGTTCGGCCAGTTCCTGTTCTCGCCGCTGACGCAGGGCCTGATCGTCACCTTCGGCTGGCACGACAGCCTGACCATCCTGGCGGCCCTGATGGCGGCGATCCCGCTGCTCGCCATTCCGCTGATGGGCAAGCCGCCGGCCAAGATGGTGCACGGCCACGACCAGTCGATCGGCGAGGCCCTGAGGGAGGCGCTCGGGCATCGCAGCTACCTGCTGCTGGTCTCCGGCTTCTTCGTCTGCGGCTTCCAGATCGCCTTCATCACCACCCACTTCCCGGCCTATCTGCAGGATGTCGGGCTCGATCCCAAGTGGGGCGTCACCGCACTGATGCTGATCGGTGTCTTCAACATCGTCGGCTCGCTCGGCTCGGGTGTGCTCGGTATGCGGATGCCGAAGCGCTGGCTGCTCAGCTTCATCTACTTCGCCCGCTCGGTCGCCTTCACCCTGTTCCTCCTGTTCCCGGCGACGCCGATGTCGGTGATGCTCTTCGCCGCGGTGCTCGGGGTGTTGTGGCTGTCGACCGTGCCGCCGACCAACGCGCTGGTGGCGCTGATGTTCGGCACCCGCTACCTCGCCATGCTCGGTGGCGTGGTGTTCTTCTCCCACCAGGTCGGGTCGTTCCTCGGCGTGTGGCTCGGCGGCTGGCTCTACGATCTCAACAGGAGCTACGACCCGGTGTGGTGGATGGGCGTCGCCCTCGGCCTCTTCGCGGCGGTCGTCCACCTGCCGATCCGCGAGGAGCCGGTCGAGCGGAGCCTGCCTGGAGGCGCGGTCCAGCCGGCCGAGTGAGATCGAGGCACGAACCCTCCTCCCCCGCGCGGGGGAAGGTGGCCCGGCGAAGCCGGGTCGGAGGGAGTCATGGCCTCGAGCGAGGCCGAGATCGGGGTAACCGACTCCGCCCCCGCCCTCCCCCGCAAGGGGGGACGGAGCGGCTCAGGCGGTCGCCCGCTCCACCACCTTGTCGACGGCCTCGAACAGGATGCGACTGTCGACACGCACCGCGCCTTCCCCGGTGACGCGCGCCAGGGTCGGCACGCCGCGAGCGCCGAGGCGGCGCATCAGGTCACGGGCGAAACCGGCACGCTGGTTGAGGGCGTCGATGACGCCCTCGTCCTCGGCGAGGAAGGCGGCGACGGTGTCCTCGTCGATGCCGGCGCGGCGCAGTATCTCGGCGACCACGATCTCCGAGGTGATGTCGAGCCCGTCGACCCAGCGGGCCGCCTGCAGGGCATGAAGGACGGCGAGTGCCTTCTCCGGCTCGCGCATCTGCACGGCGGTCAGCGCCAGAGTGGCCGGGCCGCTGTCGATCTTGCCGCCCTCCTGGCCGAGGACCTTGTCGCGATAGGCCTCGGAGAAGGTCTGGCCGGTCAGCGCCCGGATCTTCTGGTCGTTGTCCCAGGCGTAGGCGGCGAAGTCGGGGGTCATCGGCCGGTCGCCGATGAAGAGGCCCGAGGCCACCACCTCGAGGCGCACCCCACTCTCCGCCAGCCGCGTCAGCGCCGGCGCCGCGCCCCAACACCAGCCGCAGAGCGGATCGACGATGGCGATCAGCGTGCCGGAGGCGAGAATGTCGGCGTCCGCGTCGAGGTCGGATGGCGGGAGCATGTCGGTCATGATGTCGGTCCTTCCTCGGCCTCGCCGAACGGTGGCGGGAGCCCGCCGCGCCCGGCCGAACGGTGATCGGCGCAGGAATCGGGCGGCGTCAGCCGCACTGGCCGCGATGGCGCAGCGCGTGGTCGGCGAGCACGATCGCCATCATCGCTTCCGCCACCGGCACGGCGCGGATGCCGACGCAGGGGTCGTGGCGACCTTTGGTGATCAACTGGGTGTCGCGGCCCTGACGGTCGACGGTGTGGCGCGGCGTGAGGATCGACGAGGTCGGCTTGACCGCGAAGCGGGCGACGATGGTCTGACCCGAGGAGATGCCGCCGAGGATGCCGCCGGCGTGGTTCGAACGGAAGTTCGGGCCGTCGTTGCCGGCGAAGATCTCGTCGGCGTTCGCCTCGCCGGTCAGTTCCGCCGTCTCGAAGCCGTCACCGATCTCGACCCCCTTGACGGCGTTGATCGACATCAGCGCCGCGGCGATGTCCTGGTCGAGCTTGCCGTAGATAGGCGCGCCCCAGCCGGCGGGAACGCCCTCGGCCTGGACCTCGACCACCGCGCCGATCGACGATCCCGCCTTGCGAATCCCGTCGAGATACTCCTCGAAGCGGGTGACGGCGTCCGGATCCGGACAGAAGAACGGGTTGGTGTCGACCACCGCCCAGTCCCAGTTGGCCCGGTCGATCGCCTCGACGCCGATCTGCACCACCGCGGCGCGGATCTTAACACCACCGGGGACGAGGGCGTCGAGCACCTTGCGGGCCACGGCGCCGGCGGCGACGCGCGACGCCGTCTCACGCGCCGAGGAGCGGCCGCCGCCGCGATAGTCGCGGATGCCGTATTTGGCGTCGTAGGTGAAATCGGCGTGGCCGGGGCGAAACTTGTCGCGGATTTCGCCGTAGTCCTTCGAGCGCTGGTCGGTGTTGCGGATCATCAGCGAGATCGGCGTACCGGTGGTACGTCGCCCGGCGGTCGTGTCGTCCTCGAAGACGCCGGAGAGGATCTCGACGAGATCGGCCTCGCGGCGCTGGGTGACGAAACGGTTCTGCCCCGGCTTGCGGCGATCGAGATCGGCCTGGATGTCGGCTTCCGAGAGGGCGATGCCGGGCGGACAGCCGTCGACGACGGCACCGATCGCCGGTCCGTGGCTCTCGCCCCAGGTGGTGACACGGAAGAGATGGCCGAAGGTGTTGTGCGACATGGACGGTCCCCGGATCGAGCCCTCGATCTAGGGGATCGTCCGGGCGCGGTCAAATCGGCCGGAACGCCTCACGCCAGTGTCTGCTTCAGGAAATGCAGCGTGCGGCTCCAGGCCAGGGCCGCGTCTTCGGCGTCATAGCGGGCGCCGGTCGGATTGGCGAAGGCATGATCGGCGTCGTACCAGTAGACCGTGAGCCGATCGGCCTTGCCGGCCTGCTTCATCGCCGCTTCGAACCCGGCGACCATCGTTCCGTCGATCGACTTGTCGAGGGTGCCGAAGTGGCCGATCACCGGACCGGCGAGCGCCTTCAACTGATCGGCCGACTTCTTGACGTTGCCGTAGTAGATGACGGTGGCGTCGACGGGCACGGCGAGCGAGGCGTTGAGCGACCAGCCGCCACCGAAACACCAGCCGCAGGTGGCGACCTTGCCGGTGGAGCGCTCGTGGCGGCGGGCCCACTGTACCGCCGCGACCATCGCCTGGGTCGCCCATTCGGGATCGAGCGCCTGCATCAGCGCCTTGGCTTCCTCGGCATTGGCGGCGACCTTGCCGAAGAGATCGACGGCGATGGCGACGTAGCCTTCCTTGGCGAGCTCGGCGGCGACCGACTTGATCTGGTCGTTGAGGCCCCACCACTCATGGACGAGAATCACCGCCGGCCCCTTGGGTTGGGCGGGAAGAGCGACGGCGAGGTTCAGGGTGCGGTCGCGCGTCGTCGGGATGGTCACCATGTCGACACGGGCGGCCGAGGCCTGCGCCAGTGCCGGATCGGCGAGGATGGCGGCGATGGGCAGCGCGGCGAGGCCGGCGAGGAAGGCGCGTCTGTCGGCCTCAGGCACGACGATCGGCGGCAGATCGCTCTTGGTCCCACATCCGTCCAGAGTGCACATCCCGTCTCTCCCGATGGTCTTCGCGGATCCTCTGTCGATCCGTCTCGTTGGTGTCGCGTGTCCGGCGCGAAGGCTTCCCCGTCGCACGCCACGACATCGGGAAAACCCTCATGCGTCCCTACTATAACCATGCCCCGCGGGCGTCCTGCCAGCGGAATATGCGGTCCTGTGGAACGTAGTATACGGCCAGCGCGGGATCGCGATTGTTCTCGATGGCGAGGCGCAACGCGCGGAAGGTGCCGCCGTGCGAGACGATCACCATGTCGCCCGTCGTGGTCGCCCACCAACGGGCGACGCGAGCGCAGAGCATGACGTAACTCTCGCCCTGCGGTGGCTGGTAGTGCCACTTGTCGTGGCGCAGACCGGCCATGGCGGCGGGATCGGCGGCCTCGATCTCGGCATGGGTCATGCCCTCGAAGATGCCGTAGCCGACCTCGCGCAGATCGGGTTCGAGCTCGTGGTCGGTGGCGGCGAGCCCGACGGCGCGGCGCACCCGCTCCATCGTCTCGCGGGCGCGAGAGAGCGGGCTCGAAACCCAGCGAAAGGCCGCGGGATCGAGGCCGGCATCGGCGAAATGAGCGGCGAGTGCGGCGCCGTTGGCCTCGGCCTGGGCGCGACCGGTGGCGTTCAAGGGAATGTCCTGCGCCCCCTGCAGGCGCCCGGCGACGTTCCAATCGGTCAGGCCGTGGCGGATGTGATAGATCGTGCGGGTCACCGGCCGAACCTCGAAACGCGGAGCGTCGGGAGGGTCTTAGCCGAGGGAGGGGACGATCTCAACCGTGGTCGTCCGAGGCGGCAGCCTCACGTCGTTTGCGCTCGACCACTTCATCGAGATAGGCGCGGCCCTCGGCGGTGATGAAGCGATAGTCGCCCCAGCCGAGATCGGGCATGCCCTCGGCGATCCACTCGGCGACGACACCCTCGACGATCTCCTCGGGCGTGTCTGCCCCGTAATGGACGGGGCCGTCGAGGTGCCCCGCACGGCTGTACATCTCCCAGTGCTCCGGCCGGGCGCCGATCGCGGCCAGCGCCGCGACGCCACGGCGAACATAGGCGACGAGGTCGTCGCCCTCGAGGCCGAAGCTGCGGCGACCGTCGGAGACGATCGAGGCGAGGTTCACGCCGATCTCGTCGTCGATCACCTCGTGGACGTAGCCTGCTACGTAATCGTCCATGGTTCCGCCGTCGAGGCGGCTGCGCAGTTCGTTCTTCATTTCAGGTGGACCTTGTTGATACGCCACGACGAGAAGAACCAATCGTCGGCAAAGTCGATCGTCGGTCCATTACTATTGCTCCATCTTACGCCGAAACGGGCGCCGTCCGAACGCAAGAACGACCGGCCGTTGTAACTCGCAGGCGATTGGACCTCGCGTGCTCCGACGAGAAGTTCGCTGAGTATGCGGTCGAAGCTCACTCGATCAACGGTCTCAATACCCCGCCCCGCGCCAGGTTCTCTCCAGCCCAGACGCAAGCCACCTAGTGCCAGACACTGTGCCGTATCGAGCGGCGCCAGGTAACCCCCACCCAGTTCCATCAGACGGGCTTCGGCTTCGCTGCGACGTGCCTCGGCTGCGGCGATCTCGCCTTCCACGGTCTCGGTCAGGCTGGCGCGCGGCCGCCAAGTCGGATCGATCTCACGGACGGCGGCCTCCGCTGCCCGCGCCTGCGCGGTAGTGACCTCGAGTCGAACCGCTTGGCCCGGTGTGACCTCGACTTCCCGACCTCCGACCCGCACTGTCGGCGTCTGCCGGCGGTTCGGGCCGCCGATCAGATCGATCAGTGCCTCGGCGAAGTCATCACCAGCGGGTTCGTCGACTATGGTGTCTTCACCAGTCGGATCCCCGCCGGTCCATTGGCCTCCGTCAGGGTTGCCGGCCGGGACTCGGGGCTGATCCGGCGAATACTTGCGATAGAGGTATTGGAACCGCAGGAAGCGCAGTTCGACGCCGAGGCCGAGCACCTCGGAGAACAACCGCCTCCTCGCCCGCTCGGCGTCTTCGCTTCTCGATAGTTGCGATGTGTCGAGCGTCTCGTGGTCCATCGTTCGATGGCTCGGAGAATAGCGGCTGCGCGGACACCGAACCGAAGTCCCGGGATATCCTCGCTCATGAGGCCTGCCCAAACACAACGGGCGCCTCCGGTTCCCCGGAGACGCCCGTCGAAATCCCTCGCGATGGCCGTCGCCCGATCTCAGTCCTTGACCACCGAGATGTCCGGGGCGTCGACCGCCTTCATGCCGACGACGTGGTAGCCCGCGTCGACGTGGTGGATCTCGCCGGAGACGCCGCGGCCGAGGTCGGAGAGGAGGTAGAGCGCCGAGGCGCCGACCTCCTCGATCGACACGGTGCGCTTCAGCGGCGCGTTGTACTCGTTCCACTTCAGAATGTAGCGGAAGTCGCCGATGCCGGAGGCGGCGAGCGTCTTGATCGGGCCGGCGGAGATGGCGTTGACACGGATACCCTTGGAGCCGAGGTCGACGGCGAGATAGCGCACCGACGCTTCCAGGGCGGCCTTGGCGACGCCCATGACGTTGTAGTGCGGCATCACCTTCTCGGCGCCGTAGTAGGTCAGCGTGATCATCGAGCCGCCATCGGTCATCAGCTTCTCGGCGCGCTGGGCGACCGCCGTGAAGGAGTAGACCGAGATGTTCATGGTGCGGTCGAAGTTCTCCGCCGTGGTGTCGACGTAGCGGCCGGTGAGCTGGTCCTTGTCGGAGAAGGCGATGGCGTGGACGAGGAAATCGATCTTGCCCCAGACCCGCTCGACTTCGGCGAAGACGGCATCGATCGAGGCGGCGTCGGTGACGTCGCAGTGGCCGGCGACGATGCCTCCGAGTTCGGCGGCGAGCGGCTCGACCCGCTTCTTCAGCGCGTCGCCCTGGTAGGTCAGCGCCACTTCCGCGCCGGCTTCGCGCACCGCCTTGGCGATGCCCCAGGCGATCGAGCGGTTGTTGGCGACGCCCATCACGAGGCCACGCTTGCCGGCCATCAGGCCCTTGGTGTCGGCCATGGAAAATGCCCTTTTGTCGTCTTTCGAGGTCGGCGGGTTCTATGGCACGGACACGGGCGCCCCCGCAAGCGGGCGACACCGGCGGGACCCGCGGGAATGCGTGGTTTCGACGCGCGGACGACTCGGTCGGCCCGCCGAACCATGGCCATGATCGGCCGTCAGGCTGATCGCAATACGAATCGGGGGATGAGAGGATGACACCGCGATCGACCCTGCCGAGACGTGCCGCCGCGGTCGCCTTCGCGGTGATCACCGGCCTCCTCACCGTCGGCGAAGGACGAGCTGCCAGCGTCAAGGCCGGGATCAGCTCGCCGCTGCGCGCCGGTCAGCAGCCGGGTTGCCGCTGGGTCCAGGGGGCGGCGAAGACCATCCGCGTCTGCGACGCCAACAAGGTCTGCCGCACCCAGACGGTGCCGGCGCAACGCATCTGGGCCTGCGGCACGGTGCGCGACTGAACCGGCCGGCGCGCATCCTCAGAAGAGATCCATCTGCCCGTCGCCGGGTTTCCGCGCCGCCGCCGGGCGCGGGATCGGTGATCGTGGCGCCGGTTTCGGCCGGGGACTCGCACGGCGCTCGGCACTGGTCGGCAGCGGCGTGGCGGTGAACAGGTCGGGGGGTGCCGGAACCAGAAGCTTCGCCGCCGCCTTGGCGTCGACATGGGCCGTGTCGAGCCAGTCGGCGAAGTGCTCGGGCGGGATCACTGCCGGCATCCGATCGTGGATCGGCGCCACCACTTCGTTGGCCGGGACGGTGAGGATGGCAGCGGTGTCGACCTCGGAACCGTCGGCGCCGGCCCAGGTCTCGGTCAGGCCGGCGAAGGCGACGAGGTGGCCGTCGGTGGGGGCCACGAAGAAAGGCCGTTTCGGTCCCGCCCCTTCCGAGCGCCACTCGTAGAAGCCGTTGGCCGGCACGAGGCAGCGGCCGTGGCGCATGGCGCCGCGGAACGAGGGTTTCTCGGCGGCGGTCTCGGCGCGGGCGTTGATCAGCAGCGAGAACTCGCGCGGATCCTTGACCCAGCTCGGTACGAAGCCCCAGCGCACCAGCAGGAAGCGCCGCGCCCCCTCCCGGATCGCCACGACGCCGATCGGCTCGGTCGGACGGATGTCGTCGCGCGGCGGGAAGTTGGGCAGATCGAGGAAGGCGAAGAGGCGACGAACCTCCTCGGGCGTGGCGGTGAGGGCGAAACGACCACACATCGTGAACGTCCTTCGCGCACAGCCGACGGCGGCGGCGCTCCAGGGTAAGCAAATCGTAACGGCCGCCATACTACGCTGGCCGGTACGAGTGTGAAATCAGGTGGATGAGATGGGCAGGGCGGAACACGACACGGCGCTCGCGGACCGATTGCGGCCCGAGGCGCTGGCCGCCGCCAACATCAACCCGGTGACCCGGCTCGCCACCGATTATCTGAACCACTTCAACAACGTGGTCATGCTGCTCGAGCTCGTGCCGGACATGCCGGACATGGCCGAGGAGGTACTCGCCTGGACGCCGGCGAGCTACGAGGACTATTTCCGCGCCTCCCACTTCCGCGAACGCGATCTCGCCATCGCCGCCTATCGGGCTTCCGATCCGGCGATCCGCGACGAGTTCGATGCGGCGGTCACCCATCTCGACTGCACCATGGCCGAAGCCATGCAGTTGGTGGAACAGAACGACCCCGCCGACCCGGTGATCGGACATCGCATCCGCGACATCCTCGACGGCCGGCTGAAGCCGGGCATCGCCGCGGCGAGCGCCATCGTCAACGGTGCGCCGGTCCTGCATTCGCCGGTCCACGACCCGAGCGAATCGGAGGCTCAGGCCGCGGTCGACGAACTCTTCCCCTGATCCCGGCCATGACGACGCCGAACGACGCGACCACCGAACGGCTCCTCCTCGGGGTCAGCGTCTGCATCTTCCGCGCCGACGAGGTGCTGCTGATCGAGCGCGGCAAGGCGCCCGGTATCGGTCTGTGGGCGCCGGTCGGCGGCGGTATCGAGCCGGGAGAGACGGCGGAGGCCGCGGCATTGCGGGAGGTCGCCGAAGAGGTCGCGGTCGAGATCGCCCTGATCGGGCGCGTCGGCACCCGCGAGATCGTACCGGAGGTCGTGTCCGACACGGGGCCGCAGCGGATCCTGCTCGAGGTCTTCGCGGCGCGCTGGCTGGCGGGGGAGCCGACGGCCGGCTCCGACGCAAGGGCGGCCCGCTTCGTGCCGCTCGACCGACTCGCGGCGCTGCCGGCGATGCCGGGCGTGGTGCCGTGGATCATGGCGGCGCGACGTCTCTTCGATGGCGTGGGGCGGTGAAGATCTGCTATCGCTCTCGGCAGTGAGGGCGCGACTGCGGCGGCGGGCGGCGGAACGGATGAGGCGGACGGAGAGGAACGACACGGGATCGCGGACCCGCGGGCGATCGGTCGCCGCGCGACTGTTCGCCGTCGTGGTCGTGGCGGCGGTCGGCGTCGCACCGATCACGGCGCGCGCCCAGGAGACGGCTCCTTACGACGACCATCTGATGCGTCTGGCCGAGATCCTCGGAGCGCTGCACCACCTCCGCCCGCTGTGCGGCGCGGCCGACGAGGCGCAGACCTGGCGCGATCAGATGGCCGCGTTGGTGGAGGCCGAGCAGCCCTCCCCGGAGCGTGCGAAGCGGCTCGTCGACCGCTTCAACCACGCCTATCGCGGCCTCGCCGAGACTCACCGCACCTGCACCGACACGGCGCGGGCACTGATCACGCGCTACACGGCGGAAGGGGCGGCACTCGCGCAGGAGGTGGTGACGCGCTGGGGCCGGTCGTGACGCCGGCGAAGTCGTCGTGTTTTCGACCGCGTCGTTAACCATCGGACAACGATTTTTAACGTCTGTTAACATTGTTCCCCGCCGCATGGGGTATCGGGCGGCCGATCGTGCTAACGGTGGTGTCCGGGACGGTGGGGCCGAAGGTCGGCCCCGCGCAGGACGCCGAGACCGGAATGCTCGACGAGACACTGATCCACGAACTCGACCGGACGGTCGCCGACCAGAAGCGCGCCGCCTACGAGATGATCGCCGACGCCATGGCCGACGCCGAGGCGGAGGGAATCGAGCACGCCATCGTCTCCCAGGCCGCCCTCTTCGCCGTCTTCACCGACATGGTCGCGACCTGGGGCGAGGCCGCCGTCGCCGAACTCGCCGAGCGACTGCCGCAGCGCCTGATCGCCGGCGAATTCACGCTCGATCGCCGGCTGCAGTGACGACGCTCCGGCGCCGGTCCGATCAGGTGACGAGAAGCCGACCGACCATCGCGACACCGAAGACGATCAGCAGGCCACCGGCGAAGCGGTTGACCTGATACAGCGTGTCGTCGGTCATGCGATCGCGCAGCATCGCCACCAGCGCCGACACCGAGAACCACCACGAGGTCGCACCCGCCGCCACGCCGAGGACGAAGACACCGGCGCCGAGCCAGTCGCCCTGGTGCGGCGCGAGATCGCCGAGGGAGCCGAAGAGGGCGAGGAAGGCGATCACCGTCGCCGGATTGGTGATGGTCATGCCGAAGGTGGCGACGGTGGTGGAGAGGAGCGAGGCCGGCTCGGGCGAATTCTCGGCGAGATGGGGGTGGGCGTTGGCGATCCTCAGGCCGAAGATCACCAGAAAGAGGCCGCCGATCGCCTGGAGCCAAGTGGAATGACCCTCGACGAAGCCGAAGACGGCGGTGACGCCATAGGCGGCGACGGCCGAGAAGAAGGTATCGGCAGTGGCGGCGCCGAGGCCGGCGGCGAGGCCGGAGAAGAAGCCGCCGCGGAAGGCTCGCTGGACGCACAGGATGTTGACCGGCCCGACGGGCGCGGAGAAGACGATGCCGACACCGATGCCGGTGATCAGGAGCCAGACGTCGATCACTTCCCCTCCCCCGGACGCTCGACGGTGACGGATCGCGAAAGATCGTCGCGAGGCCCTTCCATCCGGACGGTACGGCGATAACATGCCGGCCGCGCCCGCGGCGGGCGCACGGAGCCCGGTGATGGCCGAACACGCAAGTCCGCTCGACAGTCCCTGGGATGCGATGGTTACGCGGGGCACCCGGTCGCTGGCAAGAGGTGCGGTGGTCGCGTTCGCCCTCGTCGTGGCGGCCGGTCCGCTCGGCGCCGCACCGTCGGATCCGCCCAAGAAGGTCGGCACCGAGCGCATCGTCGTCGACCCGAAGCCGTCGACTCCGGCGGTGGCCCCGCCGGCGGCGACCCCCTCGCCCGGCCAGCCGGCGAGCGGCGCGGCCGCGGAGATCCACAAGGGCGACGACGGCCTGCCGCCGGCCGTCGCCAAGATGCGCAAGCGCCTGCTCGACGCGGCCTATTCCGGCGATCTGCAACGCCTGAAGGTGGTGATGCAGTCGAACGAGATGCCGCCGGTGTTCTCGATCAACGAGATCGGCGACCCGATCGAATACCTCAAGGCGCAGTCGGGCGACGGCGCCGGGCTGGAACTGCTCGCCATCCTCACCGACGTGCTGGAGGGCAGCTGGACGCGGATCAAGCCGGGCACGCCGCAGGAGATGTACGTCTGGCCGGCCTTCGTCGCAGTTCCACCCGACAGTCTGACACCGGATCAGTTGGTCGAGATCTACAAGATCGTCACCTCCTCCGACTTCGAGGAGATGAAGGTGGTGGGCAAATACACCTTCTACACCGTCGGCATCGGCCCGGACGGTACTTGGCACTGGTTCAAGCTGGCCGACTGAGACCCCTTGCCGGCCATCGCCGGCCTCCCCATGTCCGCCGGGTGATCCGGCGGGCAAGTGCCCAGGATGGAGGCGTGACAGCGCCTTTGCGGCGGGTCACCATCGCGAACGATGCAGGGAGGCTCGGGGCAATGGCGGGTGGTGTGGTGGTTCGGGGCGATCGGGGCGTCATCGAGGTCGGCGGGCCGGAGGCGGCGCGGTTCCTCCACGGGCTGGTCACCGCCACGGTGAAGTCGCTCGCTCCCGGCGCGGCGAGCTTCGGGGCGCTGCTCACCCCGCAGGGCAAGATCCTCTTCGACTTCTTCCTGGTGAAGACCGACGACGGTTTTCTGATCGAGATCGCGCGGGCGTCGATCCCCGACTTCCTCAAGCGGCTGACCTTCTATCGCCTGCGCGCCGCGGTGACGCTCGCCGACCGCTCGGCCGACTTCACCGTCGCCTATACCTTCGGTGACGCGGCCGTGCCGGCGGGCGGGCTCGCCTTCGCCGATCCGCGGCTCCCGGGCCTCGCCACCCATGTGCTCGCCCCGGCCGGCACGAGCAGCCCGGCCGCAACCGCCTCGCTGCACGACTGGCACGCCCACCGCATCGCCCTCGGCGTGCCGGAGAGCGGCCTCGACTTCCCGCTCGGCGACACCTTCCCGCACGACGCCGACATGGACGATCTCGCCGGCGTCGACTTCAAGAAGGGATGCTTCATCGGCCAGGAGGTGGTGTCGCGGATGAAGCATCGCGGCACGGCGAGGAAGCGCATCATCGTCGCGCGGGCGCTCGAGGCGCGGCCGGCGTGGCCGGATGCGGGAACCGAGATCACCTGCGGCGAGAAGATCCTCGGCACGCTGGGCTCGTCGGCCGACGGTCTGGCGCTGGCGCTGGTGCGCCTCGACCGAGCGAAGGAGGCGATCGACATGGGCGACGCGATCGAGGTCGGCGGGGTCACGGTGGCGCTGGAGCTGCCGGAGTTCGCGACATTCGGGTGGCCGGAGACGGCGGAGGGGTGAGGCGTCGCGCCACGCTTCGTTAGGGGGCATCCGCCACACTGGAGCGCCGATGATTCCCGCGTGAGATCCGCCCCTTGGAAACCGACCTCTACCTGCCGGTCAAACGCCATCTCGAGGCCCTAGGCTTCACGGTGAAGGGCGAGGTGCGGGGCTGCGATCTGGTGGCGCTGTCCGGGACGGATCCCGAAATCGTCGTGATCGGCGAGCTGAAGCGGACCTTCACGCTCGAGCTGGTGTTGCAGGCGGTGGAACGCACCGCGGCCTGCGACGAGGTCTGGCTCGCCATCGCCGCATCGAAGAGGGGACGCGGCCGGGAGAGCGACGCCCGGGTGAAGAAGCTCTGCCGCTTCCTCGGCTTCGGCCTCCTCGTCGTGCTGCCGGCCGGCGGCGTCGAGGTGGTGGTCGAGCCGGCGCCGTGGAAGCCGCGGCGCGACGCAAAGCGTCGGTCGCGGCTGGTCGAGGAACATCGTCGTCGCAGCGGCGATCCCAATCTCGGCGGATCGACGCGGACGCCGCAGATGACCGCCTATCGCCAGCAGGCCCTGTCAATCGCGAACGCCCTCGCAGACACCCGAGGGCGACCACGAGACCTGCGTACTCTCGCACCCGACGCCGCCAAGATCCTGCAGGCGAACGTCTACGGCTGGTTCGAACGGGTGGAGCGCGGCGTCTATGGGCTGACCGCCGTCGGGCGCGACGCGCTCACCACCTGGGCCGGCCACCTGCCGCCGCCGTAGGACGGCTGACCGCCTCGAAACCGCCTTCCCCCTTGCCCCGCCCCGCCCCCACATGCGACAGACCCCGCGTGCCTCGCGCGCGCCCCGATCGCCCGTGAACCCGGCCGGGGCGCGTGATCATTTTCCCCATTCGCCGGCCGCCCCATGATCCGTCTCGACAACATTTCCAAGCAGAACAGCCACCAGATCCTGTTCATCGAGGCCTCGGCGGCGCTGTTGCGCGGCGAGAAGGTCGGGCTCGTGGGCCCGAACGGCGCCGGCAAGTCGACGCTGTTCCGGATGATCACCGGGCGCGAGATCCCCGACGAGGGGCAGGTGCTGATCGATCGCGGCATCACCATCGGTTACTTCGACCAGGACGTCGGCGAGATGTCGGGCCATTCCGCCGTCGCCGAGGTGATGAACGGCGCGGGGCCGGTCTCCGAGGTCGCCGCCGAACTCCATGCGCTTGAGCACGCCATGGCCGATCCGGATCGCGCCGACGACATGGACGAGATCATCGCCGCCTACGGCGAGGTGCAACACCGCTTCGAGGAGCTCGACGGCTATGCACTGGAGGGTCGCGCCCGCGAGGTGCTGGCCGGGCTCGCGTTCAGCCAGGAGATGATGGACGGCGATGTCGGCAAGCTCTCGGGCGGCTGGAAGATGCGCGTGGCGCTCGCCCGCATCCTGCTCATGCGCCCCGATGCCATGCTGCTCGACGAACCCTCGAACCATCTCGATCTCGAGAGCCTGATCTGGCTCGAGCACTTCCTGCGCGGTTACGAGGGTGCGCTCCTCATGACCTCGCACGACCGCGCCTTCATGAACCGCATCGTGAACCGCATCGTCGAGATCGACGGCGGCCAACTCACCTCCTATTCCGGCGACTACGAATTCTACGAGACGCAGCGGGCGCTCGCCGAGAAGCAGGCGCAGGCGCGGTTCGAGCGGCAGCAGGCGATGCTCGCCAAGGAACTCGCCTTCATCGAGCGCTTCAAGGCGCGCGCCTCACATGCGGCGCAGGTGCAGAGCCGGGTGAAGAAGCTCGAGAAGATCGACCGGGTCGAGCCGCCGCGGCGGCGCCAGACGGTGCAGTTCGATTTCCCGCCCGCCCCGCGCTGCGGCGAGGACGTGGCGACGCTCGCACAGGTCGACAAGCGCTACGGCGCCAAGGTGATCTACGACGGGCTCGACTTCCAGGTCCGCCGCCGCGAGCGCTGGTGCGTCATGGGCGTCAACGGGGCGGGCAAGTCGACGCTGTTGAAGCTGATCGCCGGCGCCACCGAGCCGGACGCGGGCGAGGTCAAGATCGGCGCCAGCGTCAAGATGGGCTATTTCGCCCAGCACGCCATGGACCTGCTCGACGGCGAAACGACGGTCTTTCAATGGCTGGAGGCGAAGTTCCCGCAGGCCGGGCAGGGGTCACTGAGGGCGCTCGCCGGCGCCTTCGGCTTCTCCGGCGACGACGTCGAGAAGCGTTGCCGGGTGCTGTCGGGCGGCGAGAAGGCGCGGCTCGTCATGGCGGCGATGTTGTTCGATCCACCGAACTTCCTCGTCCTCGACGAGCCGACCAACCACCTCGACCTCGCCACCAAGGAGATGCTGATCACCGCGCTCGCCGACTACGAAGGCGCCATGCTGTTCGTCAGCCACGACCGGCATTTCCTCGCCGAGCTCTCCAACCGCGTGCTGGAGCTCACCCCCGAGGGGGTGCACGTCTACGGCGGCGGCTACAAGGAATACGTCGAGCGCACCGGGCACGAGGCGCCGGGGGTGGGGTGAGCGGCGATCCACACGGAGCGACGTGATCCACCACCCGAGTTCATCGGGTGGCGGGTCTCGCGATTCGGAGCGACGGGCGGTGATCTCCCCGCCGCCACTCCCCTCAATGATGCGAATTCCGCATCAACCTGATCATCTTCAGATTGATCACCCCGAAGCGGAAGAGCTGCCAGGGTAGGAACTTGCGCATGAAGCAGGTCAGCCTGGTCGGCTTGGGCGGATAGTAGGCCTGCTGGTAGGGCTCTTTGTTGGTGGCGGTCATGATGCGTTTCTCCCCCGTGCTCTGGTCTCGTCGTCGCTTTCTCGTCGGTCAATCCGGCAGCAGCGACCAGCCGGGGCGCATCTTGGCCTGATAGATGAAGGTGTAGTGGAGCATCGCCTTCATCCAGTGACCGGCGAGACCGATCTCGCCGAAGGTCAGCGACAGATCACGTCCGTACATCGGGTACTTCTCGTAGTCCGGCACGACGGGGAAGACGGTCATCGTCGCCGCCGAGCCGGTGAACATGTTGCGGCCGGTCGAGGCGACGCAGGCCGCGCCCATCTTGGCCATCGAGGCGTGACGGGTCGGGGCGGGGGCGCCGTCGAGCATTTCCAGGATCGACGAGGTCACCGCGATCGCCATGGCTGCCGAGGGCATGCCGGTGCGCGGCGGGGCCGGATTGATCGGCGTGCCGTTGGGGCTCGACATCGGCTTGGAGATCAGATGCGGCGGCGCGAAGGCGATGCCGACGGCGAAGAGGTTGCCATAGCTCGGGTTCTGATAGGTCGAGGGCCAGTCCTTGGCCGACCACTCCGCATAGGGGCGCGGCGTGTAGTCGGCATCGACCTTCATGAAGCCGGAAGGCGCGAAGATCTTCGCCGTGATGTCCTCGCCGGCCTTGTCGAAGGCCTTCAAGCCGACGCCGGCGAAGGGCGGGATCAGCATGGCGAAGTCGAAGCCGAGCTCGTTCTTGGTGCCGTCGAGCAGTTCGTAGTGGATCTTGCCGGCCTCGACCTTGTTGACCGCGGCGCGGGTGATCCACTCGATGCCGCGTTCGACCATCAGGCTCTCGGCGAAGACCTTGCCGTTGGTGATGTAGCCGCCGCGTTCGATGTGGACACCGCCCATACCGAAGTCGCCGAGCTCGTATTCGTTGGAGATCCACACCAGCCGCGCCTTGTCGCGGACGCCGGCGTCACGCAGCACGTGCTCGACGTTGTAGATGTATTCGAAGGCCGCGCCCTGGCAGGTGCAGGTGCCGTGGCCGGTGCCGATGACGATGGTCTTGTCCTCGCCGCGACGCATCGCCTCGATGGTCGCCTGGAGCTTGTGGTTCGCCTCCAGCGCATGTGAGGCGGTGCAGACCGACACGGTGTGGCCGTGGTCGGGGCCGAGGCCTTCGGTGGCGCCGAAGTTCAGCTTCGGACCGGTCGAATTGATCAGGTAGTCGTAAGGGATCCTGGCGGTCTGGCCGGCCTTGTCGGCGCTGGTGTATTCGACCACCACGTGCGGCGAGGGATCCTCGGCACTGCCTTCCGGATGGATCGACAGCGCCTTGGCCTGATGGAAGGGAACGCCGATCCGCTTGTAGAGCGGGGCGAGCTCGAAGGTCACCTGGTCCTCGTTCATCTGGCCGACGCCGACCCAGATGTTCGACGGAACCCAGTTCCACTTGGCGTTGGGCGAGATGACCACGACCTCGTAGGGCGTCCTGGTCTTGCGGCGGCCGCGCACGAGATAGCGCGCGGCGGTGTGGCCGGAGATACCCGCGCCGAGAATGACGATCTGCTTCTTCCCGCCCTGCGTAGCCATGTGCCCGCCTCCCCCCCAAACAGGGGTTCCGCATCCCCGAGAGGACGGGGGTGCTCACCAATGTCGATGCAAATTTATATTCCGATATTTCGATATGAAAATACCGATTGTTCCGAGGATCTTCGGCCTTTTCGGGAGACCATCGCAAACTCGGCGGCGAGCGGCGGGGTCGGCCGGCGGCGATCGCCGGATCGGCGCGTCGCACGATTTCGTGTGTAGTCTCCGCCTGTAACGAATCGCCGTCGCCCTACGTATCGTGAGGGCAAGGAGGTTCCATCATGTATCGCAAAGACCCGACCCGCATCGCGGCACTGACGCCGGAGCAGTATCGCGTCACTCAGCAGAACGGCACCGAGTATCCCGGCACCGGCGAACATCTGCGGAATTTCGCCCCCGGGCTCTATGTCGACATCGTCTCGGGTGAACCGCTGTTCGTCTCGACCGACAAGTTCGAGTCGCATTGCGGCTGGCCGAGCTTCTCGAAGCCGGTCGAGCCGGCCAATGTCGCCGAACTCGACGACACCACCCACGGCATGGTGCGCACCGAGGTGCGCTCGCGCCATGGCGACAGCCATCTCGGCCATGTCTTCCCCGACGGGCCGCGTGAGCGCGGGGGCTTACGTTACTGCATCAACTCCGCGGCGCTGCGCTTCGTCCCCAGGGCGGAGATGGAACAAGAAGGCTACGGCGCCTTTCTCGATCAGGTGGAGGGATGACGATGAACGAACGCGCGCTTCTCGCCGGCGGCTGTTTCTGGGGCATGCAGCAACTGATCCGCCGTATCCCCGGCGTGATCTCGACCCGCGTCGGCTATTCGGGTGGCGACGTGCCGCACGCCACCTATCGCCATCACGGCGACCACGCCGAGGCGGTGGAGATCGTCTTCGATCCGGCGCAGGTCTCCTACCGTGACCTGCTCGAGGTCTTCTTCCAGATCCACGACCCCACCACCGTCGACCGACAGGGCAACGATCGTGGTCGCAGTTATCGCTCGGCGATCTTCTTCGTCGACGAGGCGCAGAAGCGGGTGGCGCGCGACACCATCGCCGATGTCGACGCCTCCGGCCTGTGGCCGGGCAAGGTGGTCACCGAGGTGAAGCCGGCCGGCGACTTCTGGGAGGCGGAGGCGGAGCACCAGGACTACCTGGAGCGGATCCCCTGGGGCTACACCTGCCACTTCGTGCGGCCGAACTGGAAACTGCCGAAGCGGTCGACCGCGGCGTGATCGATCCCTCCAGGCGGCACCGGCGTGGCGCCGGGGACACATCGGGCGACGGCCGCCTCGGTGGGTGAGGCCCCTTACTCGCCGCCGCGTCCTGCGTTATCTCGATCTTCGCCCGTCTTGCGCGGAGAATCGCCCGATATGCCCCCTCGCCCCCCCGCCCCGCCGCGCGCCTGGCAACGGATGCTCTCCGGGCGGCGGCTCGATCTGCTCGATCCGTCGCCGCTCGACGTCGAGATCGGTGACATCGCCCACGGCCTCGCCCGCGTCGCCCGCTGGAACGGCCAGACGATCGGCGATCACGCCTTCTCGGTCGCGCAACACAGCGTCCTGGTCGAAGAGTTGGCGCTCCGGCTGGAGCCCATCCTGGCGCCGAAGTGGCGGCTCGCCGTGCTGCTGCACGATGCGCCGGAATACGTCATCGGCGACATGATCTCACCGTTCAAGGCGGTGGTCGGCGGTGGCTACAAGGTGGTCGAGCATCGGCTGGAGACCGCCATCCACCTGCGCTTCGGCCTGCCGGCCACCATCCCGGCGATGATCCGCACGCTGACCAAGCGGGCCGATCACGTCTCGGCCTATTTCGAGGCGGTCGAGCTCGCCGGATTCGAGCGCGGCGAAGCGGAGCGGATCTTCGGCCGGCCGAAGGGCTTCCCCGAGCGGCTCGGTCTCACTCCCTGGCCGATCGCAGAGGCGCAGGCCCGCTTCCTCGAGCGCTTCCATGATCTCGATGCCCAGGTGCGGGCCGCGGCGTGACCGGAGCACGGGAGGTCGACGAGAGCGCGGCGCCTTCCCCCGCCTCGGCCCGCCATGTTTCGGGCGCGATGACGTGCGAGCGACGGCGCGCTAGATTTCACCGTCCCTTCGACCCGGAACCCCGCATGTCCAGCCTCCACGTCTGTTCGCTGTCGCGCCTCCACGAGACCGTCGAGCGGATCGGCGCCTCGCATGTCGCCACCCTGATCAACGCCGGCACACCGGTCGCCCGGCCACCGTCGATCCGGGCGGAGAACCATCTCTTCCTCGGCTTCAACGACATCGTCGAACCGATGGATGGGATGGTGCCGGTCACTTCGGCGCAGGTCGCCCGCCTCCTCGACTTCGTCGCCACCTGGGATCGGGCGCGGCCGATGGTGGTGCACTGCTGGGCCGGTATCTCGCGCTCGACCGCCGGCGCCTATGTTGCCGCCTGCGCCCTCATGCCCGGCATCGACGAGGAGCGGATCGCGCGAGAGTTGAGGTCGCGGGCGCCGTCGGCGACGCCGAACGGGCGGGTGGTGGCGCTCGCCGATGCGCTTCTCGGCCGCGACGGCCGAATGGTGGCGGCGATCCGCGCCATCGGCCGCGGTGCCGATGCCTTCGAGGGACGACCCTTCACCCTGCCGCTGGAGCGGGAGGCCTGGGGATGAGCGAGGCGCGCGGCAGCGGGCTCGAAATCGGCCTCAACGCGGCGATCGTCGCGGTGAAGGGCGACGTGCCGATGATCCTCACCGTCGGCGGCGGTGACGACGAGGCGCTGCCCTTCGGCCCGTTCGACCCGGTGCGGCATCGCACGCTCGAGATCGGCCTGCGCTCCTGGGTGGAGGCGCAGACGGCGCTCAGGCTCGGCTATGTCGAGCAGCTCTACACCTTCGGTGATCGCGGACGATACGCCCGCGGCGGCGGTCGCGGCGGCGGCGACGTCGGACCACACGTGGTCTCGGTCGGCTATCTGGCGCTGACCCGCGTCGCCGGGCGCGGCGAGGGCGGCGAGGAAGCGATGACCGCCTCGCAGGAGGCGTTGGCGCGGGCCGGCGCCACCTTCCGTCCGTGGTACGATCATTTCCCCTGGGAAGACTGGCGGCGCGGCCGACCGGCGATGGTCGACGAGGCGATCCTGCCGGCGTTGCGCGCCTGGGTGGCGGAGGCGCCGGAGGATGCCGATCCGGCACGCGCGCTCGGCCGGGCGGAGCGGCTCAGGCTGTTCTTCGGCACCGAAGGCGCGCCCTTCGACGAGGAGAAGGTGCTGGAACGCTACGAATTGCTCTACGAGGCCGGATTGGTGGAGGAGGCGCGGCGCGACCGACGGGCGTCGGGGCGGCCCGTGCACGGCAATCCGCTCGCCGGACTCGGGCGGCCGATGCGTTTCGACCACCGCCGCATCCTGGCGACGGCGATCTCACGGCTGAGGGCCAAGCTCAAGTATCGCCCGGTGGTGTTCGAGCTGATGCCGGAGAGCTTCACCCTGACCGAACTCCAACGCACCGTCGAGGCGATCTCGGGCCGCCATCTGCACAAGCAGAACTTCCGCCGGCTGGTGGAGACCGCGGCGCTGGTGGAGGCGACCGGCGAGACCTCTCTCGCCACCGGCGGACGGCCGGCGAGCCTCTACCGCTTCCGCCGCGAGGTGCTGAGCGAGCGCCCGGCGCCCGGGTTGCGGCTGGGCACGCGCGGGTGACCCTCGCGGACGTCGGCGTTTCGATCGCCGTCTCAGGCCTTCTTCACCGGACCGAGGCTCGCGGGGGCCGGAATGTCCGCGGGAACGAAGAAGTCGGGAGCGAGCGGCTTCGACGGATCGACGCGGTAACGGTCGAAGTCGGTGACGCCTTCGGCGGCGAGGAAGGTGTCGTCGATGAGGAAGTTGCCGGTGAAGCTGCGGGCCGGCTTGGTCAGCACCGCGTGGGCGGCGTCGGCCATGATCTCCGGGGTGCGGCTCATCGACATCAGGCCGGCGCCGACGACGAACTCGATCGCCGAGGTGGCGATGGCGGTGCGCGGCCACAGGGCGTTGACGGCGATGCCCTTGGGGCGGAACTCGCCGGAGAGCCCGAGCACGCACATGCTCATGCCGTACTTGGCGATCGAATAGGCGGTGTGGGGGGCGAACCAGTGTTCCTTCATGTCGAGCGGCGGCGACAGCATCAGCACGTGCGGATTGTCGCTCTTCGCCAGAAACGGCGCGGCGTGTTTGGTGACCATGAAGGTGCCGCGGGTGTTGACCCCCATCATCAGGTCGAAGTGCTTCATCTCGGTGGCGGTCGTGTCGGTCAGCCGGATCGCCGAGGCGTTGTTGACGACGATGTCGAGGCGGCCGAAATGTGCCATCGTCGTCTCGAGGGCACGCACCACCGACTCTTCGTCGCGGACGTCGACCACCAACGGCAGGGCCTCGCCGCCGGCGGCGCGGATCGCCTCCGCCGCGGTGTGGATGGTGCCGGGCAGCTTCGGGTGCGGCGTGTCGGTCTTGGCGGCGACGACGACGCGGGCGCCGTCGCGGGCGGCGCGCAGCGCAATGGCGAGGCCGATCCCGCGGGTGGCGCCGGTGACGAAGAGAGTGCGTCCCTGGAGAGTGGTCATTCGGCTTCCGTTCAGGTCGAGTGTGATACCGAGTATGGTCATGAGGTTAACGTATACGTCCACCTCGCGCCAGGGGCGATGCGCCGGCGCCGGGGACGGGAGAAGCGGAAAGATGGTTCGAACCCTGGTCGTCGCCCTCTTCGTGTCGATCTTCGCCGCCACGACGGTCGCCGAGGCGCAATACCGGCCGCCGACACCACCGCAGCGACCGCCGTGGAAGGACGTCTGTTGCGGCGGACCGTGTTGCGTCAAGCCGCGCCTACCGGGC
This sequence comes from uncultured Alphaproteobacteria bacterium, assembly GCA_937864925.1. Classification (GTDB taxonomy): domain Bacteria; phylum Pseudomonadota; class Alphaproteobacteria; order Rhizobiales; family Ancalomicrobiaceae; genus CALBKH01. The sequence goes on from CALMFH010000236.1 coordinate 39,016, forward strand.
CGTTGAGGGGGAACGCGTGACCGACGACGAGGGGGGCGACACGGCGGCGGCGGGACGCGCCGTCACCCGAGGGGGGGGCGGCGCGGCATGGTTTCGCATCGGTGCGATCGTGCTGATGGCCGTCGGGGGTTGGGCGTGGGGGGCGTGGGAGCACTTCGTCGCCGCGCCACGGATCCGCGACGTCGCCCGCGTCACCTACACACTCGACCTGATCGATCGCTTCGACGACACCGAGGCTCACAAGGTCTATGTCCAGCTCGCCACCGACATGAAGCCGTGGTGGGACCAGATCGAGGATCTGCAGCGCCGTATCCAGGCCACGCCGGGCGACGAGGCGCGCGAGGCGCTGATCACCGAGCGCGACGCCTCGCTCCTCACCTTCATCAAAGACCGTGATCTGGCGCCGCGGATCGATCTCCTGATCCTCGCCTTCGACGAGTTCGTGCGCTGCCTCGACACCGCGGTCTGCGATCAGGAGGTGCTCGACAAGGCGATCGGAATCGACGTCAAACGGATCTACCGCACCTTCCGGCCCTACATCCTGATGCGGCGCTCCAACGGCGGCGCCGACGCGACCTACGGTAAGGACCTCGAAGACCTGTTCTTCCGCGTCCTGGGGTGACCGGCGACGACGGGAGACGGGGCGGCATCACGCCGCCAGGGGGTAGGGCACGACCAGATGTTCGGCCGGAATGCCCCATTGCACCGACAAGCGGTGGATCATGTCGACGGTGAGAGCCTGCTTGCGCCGCAGCACCTCCGATGCACGGGATCGCGAACCGAAGAGGAAGGCGAGATCGCTCTGCTCGCGGCCCGAGTTCTCCATATGGGCGCGGATGAGATCGACGGGATCGGGGGCGGTGATCGCATGGTGGCGGTTCTCATCGGCTTCGATCAGATCGGCGAGCACGTCGAAGCGATCGGCCTCGGCACTGCCCGGCACCGGCGGGTTTGCGAAATAGGCGTCCACCGCGCCGATCGCCCAAGCGAGATCCGCGTCGTCGCGAATGGGTCGGATGTTCCGCATCACACCGTCTCCGCATCGATCTCGTCGTAGTCCGCGTGGGTCCCCGCGAACTTCACCAGCACACGCCCGTAGGCGTAGGCGACATGGACGACGAAGCGGTACGTGTTGCCGCCGATGTCGAAGATCACTCTGTAGTCGCCGACGAAGTCGACGTCGGCCCCGAACATCGCCTTGATGTCGGCGGGTCCGCTCCAGTTCGCACGGCTCGCCACGACACACCACGCCCGAAGCGGCGTCTCGGCCCACGGATGGCGGGCCCAGAAGGCCTTCAGCGTGGACTTGGCGATGATCTGCACATCGGCAATACGTTCCCATTTCGGGAACATATCGAGTCGAAACCCTCCGGTTCGACCGATGACGGCCTTCTCCTCTCCTCACTTCTTCTTGCCCATGAAGGCGGCGAAGGCGGCGGCGGCTTCGGGAGAGGCGAGGCGGCGGGCGAATTCCTTGGCCTCGACCGCGATGCGGGTCAGCACGTCCTCACGGGTGGTGACGTGGCCGGAACGCAGCAGCCGGCGGGCGGCGGCGAGCGCCTGACGCGGCTTGGCGGCGAGCGCCTCGGCCGCCGCCATCGTCGCCGGCTCGACCTCGTCGGCGCCGACCACCCGGTTGACCATGCCGACCGCCGCGGCGCGGCTCGCGTCGAAGCCGTTGCCGAGGCAGAGCAGCTCGAAGGCGAGCGGATGTCCCATCAGGCGGGGCGCGAGCAGGCTCGAACCGCCCTCGGGGACGAGGCCGAGATCGAGGAAAGGCGTGCGGAACAGCGACCGGTCGGAGGCGTAGACGAGATCGGCGTGGAACAGCGCGGTGGTGCCGATGCCGATCGCCAGACCATCGACGCCGCAGACGAGCGGCTTGTCGAGGCTCGCCAACGCCACGAGAAAGTCGATCACCTGCAGTCCGAGCTTGCCGGTCGCGGCCGCGGCGGCGAATTCGGCGACGTCGTTGCCCGAGGAGAAGGCGCCGGGTACGCCGAGCAACACGTGAACGGCCACAACCTCGTCCGCCTCACCTGCCTGCAACGCCGCGGTCATCGCCTCGTACATGCCGGAGGTGAGGGCGTTCTTCTTGTCCGGCCGATTCATGCGGACGACGTTCACCGCGCCGGCGCGGGTGACGGAGATGAGATCGGAGGTGGTCATGGTCGTCTCGGCTCCCGGGTTCGACGTGATGGCTCACCTATACGGCAGTCTTCGCTCGTATCGGGGCGCGTTCCGCACCTTCGTGCGGTTCGGCGCACTCTAGGCACAGCGACCCCACGCCCGCAACACCGACGTACGCGCCGATCGGTCGCCGCCCCTTGTCTCGCGCCACGAAAGACGCCAAGGAGAACCGCGACGACGGCCGGCGACGGGCAGCGGGTCGCGCGACGAGGGGATCATGGCGGTTCGCGGAACGCGAGACGAGCGGGAACGGGAGGCGGCGATCGCGGCGGCGGTCACGGCGCTCTCGGCCGGCCGGCTCGTCGGTCTGCCGACCGAGACGGTCTATGGCCTCGGCGCCGACGCCGACGACGGCCGGGCCGTCGCCGCGATCTACGCCGCCAAGGGCCGGCCGAGCTTCAATCCGTTGATCGCCCACGTGCCGGATCTCGCGACGGCGGAGCGGCACGGTGTCTTCGACGACCGCGCCCGGGCGTTGGCGCGGGCGTTCTGGCCGGGCCCCCTGACCCTCGTCGTGGCGAAGCGACCCGACAGCCCGATCTCCGACCTCGCTTCGGCCGGGCTCGACACCATCGGGCTGCGGGTACCGGCGAACGCGGTGACGCGGGAGATCCTCGCGCGCTTCGGTCGGCCGGTCGCCGCCCCTTCCGCCAATCGCTCGGGTCGGGTCAGCCCGACCCGCGCCGCGGACGTGGTGGAGGAGTTGGGTGCGGCGGTCGCCGAGGTGATCGACGACGGGCCGACCCCGGTCGGGGTGGAATCGACCATCGTCGCGGTGCTCGACGGGCGCGCACGTCTGCTCAGGCCGGGCGGGGTGCCGCGTGAGGCGATCGAGGCGATCCTCGGCGAGACCCTCGTCGACGAACCGCCGCCGGTCGACGACGCAGCGCCGCTCGCCCCCGGTATGCTCGCCTCGCACTACGCCCCCCGCGCACGGGTGCGACTCGAGGCGACCACGGTCGCGCCGGGCGAGGCGGTGATCAGCTTCGGCCCCGATCGGCCGGCGGGCGCGGAACACGCCGCGGTGGTCTTCGATCTGTCGCCGACCGGCGATCTCGCCGAAGCGGCGGCCAATCTCTTCCGCGCCCTGCGCGACCTCGACGCCTCCGGCGCGACCACCATCGCGGTGGCCCCGATCCCGGCAGAGGGGCTCGGCGAGGCGATCGTCGACCGCCTGAGACGGGCCGCGGCCCCGCGACCGTGACAGGCCCGACGTGACGCCATCGCGGCCGAGCCATGCTCCGAGCGCAGAACCGGTTCGGCTGCCGCGCGACGAAGGTATGACTGCGACTTCGATTTCCATCGCGGTTCGGGGGTGACGAGCGGGCCATGATCCGTCATCGTAGCGGCGTGGTCCGACCGGGTGGCGACGAGGGTGTCTTCGTTCACCACCGGATCGGGAACCGACGGAATGCCGGAGAGCCCGACGACGAACGGGCCGGGCGACCCTGAGTGCCACGAGCGCGGGCGCGCGAGAACGCCAAGCTCGGCGGGAGGACGTTTCGGAATGTCGACACTGCTGATCCACCATCCCGCCTGCCTCGGGCATGCGACCCCTCTCGGTCACCCCGAACGGGCCGATCGGATCCGCGTCGTCGACCGCATCCTGGAGCACGAACGCTTCCAGGCGCTGGAGCGCGAGGCGGCGAGCCGCGGCACCCGTGAGATGGTCGAACTCGGCCATCCCGGCAGCTATTTCGACGAGATCGCCGCCTGTGTGCCGAGCGAAGGGCTCACCCGCCTCGACGACGACACGACCATGTCGCCGGGTTCGCTCGAAGCGGCGCTCCGGGCGGTGGGTGGCGCCTGCCAGGCGGTCGACGAGGTGTTCGAGAAGAAGGTCAAGAACGCCTTCTGCATCGTCCGCCCGCCGGGCCACCACGCCGAATCGAAGCGGGCGATGGGTTTCTGCCTGTTCAACAATGCGGCGATCGCGGCGAAATGGGCGCGGGAGAAACACGGCGCCGAGCGCGTCGTGGTGATGGACTTCGACGTCCACCACGGCAACGGCACCCAGGACATCTTCTGGAACGATCCGAACCTGATGTACGCCTCGACCCACCAGATGCCGTTCTATCCGGGCACGGGTGAGGTCGGCGAGACGGGGGTGGCCAACAACATCGTCAACGCGCCCTTGTGGGCGGGGGCGGGTGGCGCCGACTTCCGCGAGGCGATGGACATCGCCGTGCTGCCGCGCATCGAAGATTTCCGGCCGGACATGATCATCATCTCCGCCGGTTTCGACGCTCACACCCGCGACCCGATGAGCCAGATCAATCTGGTCGAGACCGACTTCGCCTGGGCGACGTCGCGCCTGATGGACATCGCCGACCGGCGCTGCGGCAGCCGCATCGTCTCGGTGTTGGAGGGCGGCTACGACCTCGAGGGCCTCGCCCGCTCGGTCGCGGCGCACGTGATGACGTTGATGAAGAGCTGATCGGCGCATCTCACGCTTGTGCGGGGGGATGGCCATCGCCATCCTCCGTCGATGTCTGTGACGCGACCCTCATCGATGCGGCTGGTGCCGCTCCTCGCCCTCGGCCAGATCTTCGGTTGGGGCACGACCTATTACATGCCCTCGGTGCTGGCGCCGGCGCTCACCCGCGATCTCGGGCTCGACCCGACCGGAATCTACCTCGGCGTCACCATCATGGTGGCGATCGGCGGACTCGCGGCGCCGACGGCCGGGCGCCTCCTCGATGCCCACGGCGCGGCGCGGTTCATGCCGCTGGCGCCGCTCGCCATCGGGTGCGGCCATCTCCTGGTCGCGGCGGCCCCGTCGCCGACCACCTGGTATCTCGCCTGGATCCTGCACGGCATCGCCATGCCTTTCGGGCTGACCCTCGCCGCGACGACCTTCCTCACCCGCCTGTCTGCCGCCGACGCGAGGCGGACGATCGGCATCATGACGCTGCTCGTCGGCTTCGCACCTTCCGCCTTCTGGCCGCTCACCGCCCTGTTGGAAGCCTGGTTCGACTGGCGTGGGACGCTCGTCTGCTACGGGCTGCTCGAGCTCGCCGTGTTGTTGCCGCTGCAGATCCGCCTCGGGCGGGCATGGTCGGATCGCGGGCCGGCGCCGGCGGTCGACGCCGCCACGCACTCGTCCGTCGACTCGGAGGCACCGACCGCGCCCATGCTCACCGGCGCGACCCGGACGATCGCGATCACCGCGATGGTGGTCGCCTTCACCGCCCAGGGCTTCGCCTCCTGGGGGCTGCCGCTCCACGTCATCCGGCTGTTCGAGGATCTCGGCCTCGATCACGCCACCGCGGTGACCGTCGCAGCGGCGAGTGGGGCTGCGACGATCGGCGCGCGGACCCTCGAGGTGATCTTCGGCCACCGGCTGCACCCGTTGACCACCACCGGGCTCGCCATCATGGTCCTCTCGCCGATGCTGGCGTTGCTCGGCTCGCCGCTCGATCCGCTGATGAGCGCCTGGATCTTCATCGTGGTGTGGAGCGGCGCCAACGGCATCCTGGCGGTGCTGCGCATGACGCTGCCGCTGTCGCTGTTCGGTGCTGCCGCCTACGGCACGCTGGTCGGACGGATGAGCCTGCCGCAGAACCTGGTCTTCGCCGCCTCGCCGGCGATCTTCGCCGTGACGATGGACCGCAGCGGCCCGATGGCGGCGCTGTGGCTCGCCATCGTCGCGTCGCTGACGGCATTGGTCGCCGCCGTCATCCTGCAGCGGATCGCCCGCCCGGCGCGGAACCGGCCCCATTGACAGCGACGGCGGCTCGGTGCCTCCTCGGGGCCGCGATCCGATCCGAGAGACGACCCGTGACCGAAACCCCCGCCGACATCGCCGCTCTGCCGTTCGAGAAAGCGTTGGCCGAACTCGAAGCCATCGTCCAGAAACTCGAACGCGGCGATGTCGCCCTCGACGAATCGATCGCCGCCTACGAGCGTGGCGAGGCACTCAAGGCGCACTGCCAGAAGCTCCTGACGGCGGCAGAGGCGCGGGTGGAGAAGATCCGCCTCACCGCCGAAGGCCGGCCACAAGGGGTGGAACCACTCGACCTCGAGCGCAATTGAGCGCGGTATTTCACTACCGCTCCATTCCTCGGTTCGGCCTCCGACCGCGAAACGGTGATTTGCAGCGCGACCTCGCGTCATATATTCGGGAACGTGGCGTGGGCTTCACCCTGACCGCGCCGGGTCGGACGATGTCGTCGCCCGATCGTATCGCCGGGTCGGGCGGCCTCGTCGCTCCGACCGTATCGCGTGAGTGGTCCGTTGCCCGTTCCGACCCCCCTTCTCGACAGCGTCAAGGTCCCGGAAGACCTCCGGCGGCTTCCCGATTCGGCGCTGCGCCAGCTCGCCGACGAACTCAGAGCGGAGACCATCGATGCGGTGTCGGTGACCGGAGGCCATCTCGGCGCCGGCCTCGGGGTGGTCGAGCTCACCGTCGCGCTGCACCGGGTGTTCGACACGCCGCGCGACGTGCTGATCTGGGACGTCGGCCACCAGAGCTATCCGCACAAGATCCTCACCGGCCGGCGCGACCGCATCCGCACGCTGCGCCAACCCGGCGGCCTTTCCGGCTTCACCAAGCGCGACGAGAGCATCTACGACCCCTTCGGCACCGCTCATTCCTCGACCTCGATCTCGGCGGCGCTGGGATTCGCCACGGCGCGCGATCTCGACGGGGCGACCCACAACGTGGTGGCGGTGATCGGTGACGGGTCGATGTCGGCGGGCATGGCCTACGAGGCGATGAACAACGCCGGGGCCAAAGGGTCGCGGCTGATCGTCGTGCTCAACGACAACGACATGTCGATCGCTCCACCGACCGGAGCGATGAGCGCCTATCTGGCGCGCCTCGTCTCGTCACGCACCTTCATGCACCTGCGTGACATCGGCAAGCAGATCTCCCGGCGTCTGCCGAAGTTCATGGAGATCGGCGCCAAGCGGGCCGAGGAATACGCCCGCGGCATGGCGATGGGCGGCACCCTTTTCGAGGAACTCGGCTTCTATTACGTCGGGCCGATCGACGGACACAATCTCGATCACCTCCTCCCGGTTCTGCGCAACGTGCGCGACGCCAAGGAAGGGCCGATCCTGGTCCATGTCGTCACCCAGAAGGGCAAGGGTTATGGCCCGGCGGAAGCCGCGCCCGACAAGTACCACGGCGTCAACCGCTTCGACGTCGTCACCGGCAAGCAGGCCAAGCCCAAGGGCAACGCACCGTCCTACACCAGGGTCTTCGCCGATACGCTGACCGCGGAGGCTTCGCGCGACGACAAGATCCTCGGCATCACCGCCGCCATGCCCGCCGGGACCGGCCTCGACGTCTTCGGCAGGGCGTTCCCGAAGCGGGTGTTCGACGTCGGTATCGCCGAGCAGCACGCGGTGACCTTCGCCGCGGGTCTGGCGGCAGCCGGCTACAAGCCGTTCTGCGCCATCTACTCGACCTTCCTGCAGCGTGGCTTCGATCAGGTGGCGCACGACGTGGCGCTGCAGAAGCTTCCCGTCCGCTTCCCCATCGACCGCGCCGGCTTCGTCGGCGCCGACGGGGCGACACATGCCGGCGCCTACGACCTCGCCTTCCTCGGCTGCCTGCCGAACTTCGTCATCATGGCGCCGGCCGACGAAGCCGAACTCGTCCACATGGTGGCGACCTCGGTCGCCATCGACGACCGGCCCTCCGCCTTCCGCTTCCCACGCGGGGAAGGGGTCGGCTGCGACCTGCCGGAGCGCGGCATCCCGCTCGAGATCGGCCGTGGACGCATCCTGCGCGAGGGAAGCAAGGTGGCGATCCTCTCCCTCGGCACGCGGCTCGCCGCGAGCCTCGGTGCGGCCGAGACGCTCGATGCCCACGGGCTCTCCACCACCGTCGCCGACGCACGCTTCATGAAGCCCCTCGACCGCGACCTGGTGCGCCGTCTGGCGCGTGAACACGAAGTGCTGGTCACGGTGGAAGAAGGTTCGGTCGGCGGCTTCGGCAGCCACGTCCTCCACGCACTCGCCGAAGACGGCCTGCTCGACGGTGGTCTCAAGCTGCGGACCTTGACGATGCCCGACGCCTTCCTCGACCACGGAGACCAGGAGGCGACGATGGCCGCGATCGGGCTCGACGCCACAGGCATCGTGCGGCGGGTCTTCGAGGCCCTCGGACGGCCGGACGTCACCGCCGAGCCGGTTCGGTGGGCGTGAGGCGGAGCGGAGATCGCGCGATGAGCCTCGGGTCCCTGCGAGTGGTGCTGTGGGTGCTGATCGTCGCCATCGCCGGCGGGCTCGGGACCTATGTGGTGCTTCGCGAGCCGGCTGCCCCGCGTTCGGAGAGCAGCCTGCTGAAGCCGATGGTCGGCATCGGCGGGCCGTTCGCGTTGCTCGACCAGAAGCGGCGCCCGTTCACCGACAAGGACCTCGAAGGCCGTCCGACGGCGATGTTCTTCGGCTACACCTTCTGCCCCGACGTCTGTCCGACGACCCTGCTCGAGGCGACCGCCTGGATGAGGGAACTGGGCAAGGACGCCGACCGGCTACGCGTCGTCTTCGTCTCGGTCGATCCGGAACGCGACACGCCGGAGAAGCTCGACGGCTACCTCGCCTCCTTCGACGAGCGCTTCCTCGGTCTCTCCGGGTCGCGTGAGGAGACCGACCGCATCGTCAAGGCCTACCGGGTGTTCGCCCGCAAGGTCGAGGGCAAGGGCGGCGACTACACCATGGACCACACCGCCTCGGTCTATCTGCTCGATCCGCAGGGTCGTTTCGTCGGCGCGATCAACTTCCAGGAGCCGACCGACAAGGCGATGATCAAGATCCGCCAGTTGCTGGCGAAGAGCTGACCCGCTCCCGTTGTGACGGGCGAGGCGCGGCTCGTCCACTCGCCACGATCGACCCCGCCGGACTCACCGGCCGTAGCTCGCCACGACGCGGCGATCGACCTCGTCGAGGAAGGCGCGGATGCGGCGGGCATTGCGGCCGAAGTCGTGGGTGCCCCAGCGAATCGACGAGCGCAGGTCGATGCGGCTACCCGACGGTTCGGGCAGGACGCGGACGACGACGTCGTCCTCGAAGCCGAAGATCAGGGTGCGGGCCACCGCCTCGATGCGACCGCGCTCGCCGTCGCCGGCGGGCTGGACCATCTCGGTGACCGTCCAACCCTCTTCTTCGACCAGCCGGCGGGTGACGAAGAACAGCAGATCGGAACCGACCGAATAGCGTCGGGTGACGATCTCCGGCCAGGAGATGCGGATGCGGGCGCGTTCCTCCGGAGAGGGCGAACGGGCGGAGTTCAGCCGGCCGGCGCGCAGGATGGCGGCCTCACGATAGAGCGGCGGATCGACCACGTCGGTGGAGACGTCGGTGACCTTGGGGAAATCCATCCATTCCACCGCCAGATAGGCCACCGGCGAGAGCGCCAGCACCGCCCAGAGCGCGCCGATCGCCGCGTCGCGTCCGCCGAAACGGCCGTCGTGCCAGACGAGAACCGCGGCGATGGCCGCCAGGATCAGCGCCACGGCGGCGAAGCCGAAGGCGAAGCCGACGAGCACCAGCGCCTGTTCGGTCGGCATCAGGCCGGAGCGATGGGCGATGGTGACGATGATCAGCACCGGCACCGCGAAGGCGCCGAGCCACCGGCTCCAACCGGCGATTCGGGAACGGCGCTCGAGCGGGCGAAGCAGCATGGCGATCCGGGAAGACGGGGGCGACGAAGACGGTTCCGGCGCGAGGTCACGTCCCGTCCGGCCACCCTCCTCCCTTAACACGTCCGCGGGAGGGGGGCGAGAGAGGCCGTCGAGCCGAACGGGGCGAGGCCCTCGCCTTTGACGTCGCCGCCGAAACCGGGCATGACGGCGTCCGAACGACCGGGCGCCCGATGCGCCGGCGACGAGGACGAACGATGACCGAGACCCCCGAAACCGAGATCGACACCCCCGCGGCCGCGACCGTCGACACCCCGCCCGACCGCCTCGCCGCCGACGCCGACAGCCCGTTCTTCTCGGCCGAGATCCTGCAGCGTGGCGTCGGCGTGCGCTTCAAGGGGGTGGAGAAGTTCAACGTCGAAGAATACTGCGTCTCCGAGGGCTGGGTCCGCGTTCCGGTCGGCAAGGGCGTCGACCGCCGTGGCAGGCCGCTGCTGATCAAGCTGACCGGCGACGTCGAGGTGTGGTTCAAGGAGTGACGACCGGGCCGGCGCGACGACGGCGTTCGGCACAGGCTCTCGCAGCTCGTGCATTTTGAAATGTCACTTCGCTTGGTCGGTGGAGCGGCTTGTCGCAGCGGCATGGGCTCTCTAGGGTCGTCGGTCCGATCGATCGAATTCGGAGTGCTCTCATGATCCGCAGCCTCTTCGCCGCCACCGTTCTCGCCTGCTCGACCCTCGCCGGGACCGCGTCCGCCCAGGATGGCGGAGCGAACGCCGCCGACCTCGCCAAGGCACGCGGCGCGATCAAGGGGCTGGCGGAAAACCTGCGGCCGACGCTGGTGAACGCGATGAAGGCGGGTGGCCCGGTCGCAGCGATCGAGGCCTGCCAGGGGGCGGCACCCGGGATCGCCGCCGACCAGTCCACCGCGCACGGCGTCACCGTCGGCCGCACCGCGCTCCTGGTACGCAATCCCGCCAATGCGCCGGATGCGTGGGAGCGCAAGGTGCTGGAGAGCTTCGCGGCGAAGATCGAAGCCGGCGCGGCCCCCGACACCGTCGACTTCGGCGAAGTGGTCGAAGAAGGTGGCCGCAAGACCTTCCGCTACATGAAGGCGATTCCGATGGCGGCCGAGCCCTGCATGCTCTGTCACGGCACCGAGCTGAAGCCCGAGATCGCGGCGGAGATCACCAAGCGCTATCCGCAGGACAAGGCGGTCGGCTTCACCCCGGGCAAGCTGCGCGGCGCCTTCACGGTGAAGCTGTCGGCGAACTGATCGCCGCGACCCGAACCGAGACGACGAAGGGGCGCCCATCGGCGCCCCTTCGCATGTCTACGAGCCGCTCGGCACTCGCCGGCGCAAGGGGAGTTCACACCCCCGGCAGCTTGTAGTCCTTGAAGCGCTCGCGCAGCGTCATCTTCTGGATCTTGCCGGTGGCGGTGTGGGGGATCTCCTCGATGAACACCACGTCGTCGGGCATCCACCACTTGGCGATCCTGCCCTCGTAGTGGGCGAGGATCTCGTCGCGGGTCGGCGTCCTGCCGGCCTTGGGTACGATCACCAGGAGCGGGCGTTCGTCCCACTTGGGATGGTGGACGCCGATCACCGCCGCCTCCATCACGTCGGGGTGGGAGATCGCCAGATTCTCCAGGTCGATGGTGGAGATCCACTCGCCGCCCGACTTGATCACGTCCTTGGAGCGGTCGGTGATCTGCATGTAGCCGTCGGCGTCGATGGTGGCGACGTCGCCGGTGTCGAAGAAGCCGTCGGGGTCGAAGGCGTCCTTGCCCATGCCCTTGAAGTAGCCGCCGGCGATCGCCGGACCGCGCACCTTCAAACGACCGAAGGCGCGGCCGTCCTGCGGGCGCTCGTTGCCGGCATCGTCGGTGATCTTCATCTCGACACCGAAGGGCGGTACGCCCTGCTTGACCTGGAGATCGAGCCGGCCCTCGATGTCGAGGCTGGCGGTCTCGGGCTTCAGGCCGCACAGGGTGCCGAGGGGGCTCATCTCGGTCATGCCCCAGGCGTGGGCGACGCGGACGTCGTAGGTCTTCTCGAACTTCTCGGTGATGGCCCGCGGGCAGGCGGCGCCGCCGATCACCACCCGCTTCAGATGCGACAGGCGGAGGTTCTTCGATTCCATGTGCTGGAGCAGCATCAGCCAGACCGTCGGCACCGCGGCGGTGATGCTGACCTTGCCGACCTCGAGCGTCTCGTAGATCGCCGGACCGTCGAGCCTGGCGCCGGGCAGCACCAGCGCGGCGCCGGTCAGCGGAGCGGTGAAGGCGATCGACCAGCAGTTGGCGTGAAACATCGGCACCACGGGCATGATCACGTCCCGACAGGACGGGCCGATCATGTCGGGGGTGGCGGCCTGCCAAGCGTGGATGACATTGGAGCGATGCGAATAGACCACGCCCTTGGGATTGCCGGTGGTGCCGGAGGTGTAGCAGAGGCCGGCGGCGGTGTTCTCGTCGAAGCTCTTCCAGGCGAAGTCGTCGTCGGCTTCGGCCAGCCAGCTTTCGTAGTCGACGGCATTCTTCAACGTCGTCGCCGGCATGTGGGCGGCATCGGTGAGCACGATCACCTGCTCGAGCGTCGGCATGTGGCCGATCAGCTTCTCGATCACCGGCAGGAAGGTCAGATCGACGAACAGCAGCCGATCCTCGGCGTCGTTGACGATCCAGGCGATCTGTTCGTGGAAGAGGCGCGGATTGACCGTGTGGTAGATGGCGCCGAGACCGAGCAGACCGTACCACACCTCCATGTGACGCCAAGTGTTCCAGGCCAGTGTCGCGACTCGGTCGCCGAGACGGATGCCGTGCTTCTCCAGGCGCTTGGCGCACTGCAGGGAGCGGCGGCGCAGGGTGGCGTAGTCGGTGGTGTGGAGCGGCCCCTCGACGGAACGGGTGAGGATGGTGCGCTTCGGGTGCTGAGCCGCGGCGTGATCGAGAATCTTCGTGCAGAGAAGCGGCCAATCCATCATCGATCCGAGCATGACATTCTCCTTCCTCCGTCGGACGACCCGTCCGAAGCGGAGCGACTTCGACCCGTTGATGGAGCATTCTTCGATCCGAACCGGATCGCTGTCCAGGGGGCGCGGCGGCATTCTCCACGCCGGCGCCGTGGCGAAACCGGCGAGTCCGGCGACCGGTCGCCGGGGTCGCGGCGGCCCCGTGGCCCGGCCGGATGTATGATGCAAATATGACACGCTGGGCGGAATTCCCCGGAAAACTGTCAAACCGTCATCTCGGCGCGTTGCTCGAGATCTGGTCGATTGCTCGAGAACGGAGCAAAATTCGATCGTCGGCCGTGTGACAACACGAAGACGCCGCAATCGGGAAGCATATCAAGGGTCGGAAGGCGAGCGACGTCTTCCGACGATGAGGTTTTCCGGCGAGCGTAGATACGGACGACTTCTCGGGGAGAGAAAGGCGACAGGGGTTCCAAGATGTCCGAAGACAAGAACACCAACCGGCAGTTCACTCAGGAATCGCAGCCGCGCGCCCAGGACACGCTCGACGCGCAGTACAAGTCGATCGGCATCTCCGCCGTATCCGCTGCCGCCAGTGCCATGAAGGGCCCGAAGGTCAAGGCCCCCTCCGAACAGTGGAGCTGAGCCTCGGCCGGCCCCGAAGGTCCGATCACCGAGTGCAGGAACGAGCGACGCCGCGGATCCGGCGATCCGCGGCGATGACGTTTCGATGTCGGCGACGGATCGTCGCCATGACACGCGAAGCACCGGGGCCGTCGGCACGACCGTCGGCATGACCGTCGACCGCCACGCGCGGACGCGGTAACGGTGGGTGTGCGCCGCCGGACCGGCGCGCCGCTCCTCATCGCCGGACCGCCACCATGCTCACCATCCACGGCCTCGTCGACAGCGCACTGATCACCGCGGCGATCTCGAACGCGATGCCGCCGGAAGGGCCGGCGGTGTGGTTCGATCTCATCGAGCCGACGGCGGACGAGGATGCCGACGTCGAGAAGATGCTCGGCGTCGCGGTGCCTACCCGTGCCGAGATGGAAGAGATCGAGGCGTCGAGCCGGCTCTACGCCGAAGACGGCGCGCTCTACATGACCGCCCTGGTCCAGGTTCTCTCCGACACCGCCGCTCCCCGGCTGACGCCGATCACCTTCATCCTGGTCGGCAACCGGCTGGCGACGGTGCGTTACGACGCGCCCAAGTCCTTCGACCTCTTCCGCACGCGGGCCGAACGTCCCGGTTTCGGGCTCGTCGACGGCCGCGGGGTATTGCTCGGACTGCTCGAGACGATCGTCGATCGCCTCGCCGACTCGCTGGAGCGGGTGGGCGGCGAGATCGACACGCTGTCGATGGCGGTGTTCCGGTCACGCCGGGAACGAGAGAAGGGGCTCGAGGAGGCGATCACCACGGTCGGCCGGCTCGGCGGAGCGGTGTCGCGCGCCGAGGAGAGCATCGTCTCGCTGGCGCGGATGTTCCACTTCCTCGCCGAACACGGCGGCCGCGACCGGCTCGACCCGGATGGGCGGGCGCGGTTGATCACCCTGGATCACGACATCCGCTCGCTCGCCGAGCACTCGAAGTCGCTCGACGCCAAGGTCAACTTCGTGATGTCGGCGACCCTCGGTCTGGTCGGGCTGGAGCAGAACACCATCGTCAAGATCTTCTCGATCCTCGCGGTGGTGTTCATGCCGCCGACGCTGATCGCCTCGATCTACGGCATGAACTTCCATGCCATGCCGGAACTCGACAAGCCCTGGGGCTATCCGATGGCGCTCGGCCTGATGGTCGCGTCCGTGTCGGTGACCTTCGCGGTGTTCAAGTGGAAGCGGTGGCTGTGAGACCGGGCTGATGAAATTCGGACTCGTCCGAACTTCACGAGCGTTACGACCCGACCGGCCGACGCCCGTTCGGGCTCGCCTTCGTTCACGAAGTTTCGAACGGGTCGAAACTTCGTGAACTCGGTATGAGACGTGGCACGGCTCACGGATAGAGCCGCGTCTTCTCCCAGGGTCGCCCCGGCGCTTCCCGCGTGAACTCGATGCGGTCGTGGAGGCGGAAGGGGCGGTCGTGCCAGAACTCGATCGCCGACGGCACCACCCGGAAACCGGACCAATGGGGCGGCCGCGGCACCTCGCCGAGGGCGTGTTTCAATCCGTATTCGGCGACCGCCTTCTCCAGTGCGAAACGGCTCTCCAGTGGGCGCGACTGTTTCGACGCCCAGGCGCCGATGCGGCTCGCCCGCGCCCGTGAGGCGAAATAGGCGTCGGCGTCGGCATCGCCGACCACCTCGACGAGGCCGCGGATGCGCACCTGCCGGCGCAGCGACTTCCAATGGAAGAGCAACGCCGCCTTGCGGCTCGTCAGCAGCTCGACGCCCTTCTTGCTCTCGAAGTTGGTGTAGAAGACGAAACCCGCCTCGTCGAAGCCCTTCAGCAGCACCATACGCACGTCCGGAAGCCCGGTCTCGTCGACCGAAGCGACCGCCATGGCGTTGGGATCGTTGGGTTCCTTCGCTTCGGCGTCGCGTAGCCACTGCGAAAACAACCGGAACGGCTCCTCGGCGCCGGAAAAGTCACCCGACATTAACTCGGGTGGCGGATTCTGTGTGAACTGGTCGGTCATCGTCTTGTGGAGGGTACCTTGGCCGGTCCTGGAAGCGCATCCTATACCGCGCTCGGCGCAGCGCGCCAGACGAGGCGTCCGCAGAGCCGACCGGCGGTGATCGCGACCCTCGTCGGTGTCGCGACGATGCTCGCCGGCTGTTCCACCGTCATGATGCCGCTCTCCGGCTGGACCTCGTCGCAGAGCGGTCCGCCGGCCGACGAGATCATCACCGGGTCGATCCGCAAGCCGAACGAGGCCCCTCCCGACGGCGACGGCGAGGTGATCCGCCGTGCGGTCGAGACGGCGACGCGGTCCGCCGGTGCGGCGAAACTCGTATGGAACAATGCGGCGACCGGTAACTCCGGCACCATCTCCGACATCGTCGAGGCCAAGGCGCGCAACGGCGCCCCCTGCCGCGACTTCGCCACCACGCTCTCCACCATCGAGGGCGTCGCGCTCTATCGCGGACGCATCTGTCAGGGCTATCTCGGCCCGTGGGATCTGGTGGAGTTCGCCCCGACCGGCGAGAAACCGGCCGGCTGAGACCGAGTTCACGAAGGTTCGACCCCTTCGAAACTTCGTGAACGAAGGCGAGCCCGAACGGGCGTCGGCCGGTCGGGCCGTAACGCTCACGAAATTCGGACGAGTCCGAATTTCATGAGCCCGGTATGAGACGTGGTCCGTCGCATCCGTCGGATCGCGTCCGTGACCGTATCTCGCGTTTTCCTCTGGCGTTCGCCGACGAACCACACCACATGTGGGGCGACGATGACCAGGCTCGACGGATTCGGCGCACGCCCCGCGCTTCGGGGAAGAGACGGCGAGGACCCGAGCGAGGCCAGACGAGGTAGTTTCGATGCGCGATCCCTACGACGTGCTCGGCGTCGCACGCTCGGCCGGCGCCGACGACATCAAGAAGGCGTTCCGCCGCCTCGCCAAGAAGTATCACCCCGACCAGAACAAGGACGACCCGCGGGCCAAGGAGGCTTTCGCGGAGGTCAATGCCGCCTACGAGATCCTCGGCGATGCGCCCAAGAAGGCGCAGTTCGACCGGGGTGAGATCGACGCCGAGGGAAAACCGAAGTTCACCGGCTTCGGCGGCGGCCATGGGTTCGACTTCCGCTCCGGCGGTGGGCGTACCGGCGGCCGCGGCGGCGGCGAGTTCGACGATTTCCTCACCGACATCCTCGGGCAGGCCTTCGGCGGCGGGCGCGGCGGTTTTCGCGGCGGCGGCGGCGGGCGCTCCGGTGCCACGGGCGGCATGGGGGGTGGTGCGAGCGCCGGCGCCCGGGCGCGCGGCGAGGACGTCGAGGTCACCGCCCACGTCTCGCTCGAAGAGGTGGCGCGCGGCGACAAGGTCCGTGTCGAACTGCCGACCGGTCGCACCCTCGAAGTGGCGTTGCCGGAAGGGGTCACCGACCGACAGCAGATCCGGCTGAAGGGCCAGGGCCAATCGGGTCCCGGCGGGGCGGGCGACGCGATCGTCACCGTCGCCTTCACGCGCCATCCGCTGTTCCACGTCGACGTCCACGATCTCGAGGGCGACGCGCCGGTGTCGCTCGACGAGGCGGTTCTCGGCGGGCGGATCCGGGTGGAGACGCTCGAAGGCGCGGTCGAACTGACCCTGCCGGCCGGCACCACCGGGTCCAAGGCTCTGCGTCTCAAGGGCAAGGGCCTGCCGACCAAGGCGGGCGGCCGCGGCAACCTCTACGTCAAGCCGCGCATCGTCCTGCCGGAGGGCGGCGACGCCGAGCTCGAGGCGTTCCTGAGGGCACGCAAGAAGCGCTGAGGTCGGCCCGTCTCATGGCGAACCCATGGGCTCCCGACCCGTCCGCTCGGCGGGTCGAGTGCAGGGTCGGCCGTCACCGGGCCGGCATCATCCCGGCGCCGCGTCCTCGCCGGTCCCCAGTACCTCCTTCAGCACCCTGGTCACCGGAAGGTGGCCGACGAGGTCGGTGTTGGTGTGGTGCCAGGCGTCGGGAACCACCACGTCGGGCGGGGCGTCGCGGCGAGTGGCGAAACTGCCGATCAGGTCCCAACGGCCGACGATCTCGGTGACCTGCCGGCAGGAGCGCGGCATCTGGTGGCGCGACGAGATCGAGACGATGTGTACCGTCTCGCCGATGTGATCGGAGCGGACGCGGTCCTCACGCTGGAGCGCGTGGAGCGCCTCGCCGACCACCATGTTGCCCTTGGAATGGGCGACGATCAGATCGAACCGGGCGCGTTCGTCGCGCAGCAGCGCCAGGACGACGTCGGCATCGCGTTCGGCGACCACCGGGTCGGCCCCGCCGGCGTTCGGGTCGGTGGCAGCGGCGCGAACCCAGTCGAGCGAGCGGTCGAGCCGCCCCCACAGGTCGTGCAGCGTGGTGAGGCCGGTGAGCCACAGGAAACCACCGGTCGCCTCGGTGACGAGATCGGCGAGGCCGTAGCCCGAAACCACCGCCGCCACCGGCGCGCCGATCGCGTCGGCGACGTTGCGGGCGAAGGCGGCGGTGCCGAGCGCCGAGGAGCCGACACCGGCCACCGTCAGGGTCGAGATCTCCTCACCCCCGGCGTCGAAGAAGGATTCGATCGTCGAACAGACGATGAGCCCCCCGCCGCCGCCGGGGGGAACGATCAGGATCGTCCCCTCCCCCGCCTTGGCCGGCGACAGGTCGGCGGCTTCCTCGCGGGTGACGACGCGCACGTCGTAGAACAGTGCGTCGAGCAGGATGTTGCGACGGCGCAGCGCCTCGAGGAAGGCATCGCCGCTCGGCTTGGAGAACAGCCGCCAGGGCAGCGCCATGGCGCGGGAGAACTGTTCGAGGCCGGCGGAAAAGGGATCGTCTGGCATCGCTCGATCGACCTCGTCTGACGCGGCGATCATAGCGGTATGCCGAGCGAACCACCACCGCTCATGCGGCGGGCGGCGTGGTCTTCGCCACACCGGCCTCGTACCAGCCGGCGCTGCGCTCGACGATCCACACCACCGACAGCATCACCGGCACCTCGATCAGCACCCCGACCACGGTGGCCAGCGCCGCTCCCGATTCGAAGCCGAACAGCGAGATCGCCGCGGCGACCGCCAGTTCGAAGAAGTTGGAGGCGCCGATCAGGGCCGAGGGGCCGGCGACACAGTGCGCCTCGCCGGAGAGCCGGTTGAGCAGATAGGCGAGGCCGGCGTTGAAATAGACCTGGAGGAGAATCGGCACGGCGAGGAGGGCGATCACCAACGGCTGAGCCAGGATGGCACCGCCCTGGAAGCCGAAGAGCAGCACCAACGTGGCGAGCAGCGCCACCAGTGACCAGGGCTGCAGGTGGGTGAGGAGCCGGGCGAGTGCCGCCTCGCCGCCGGTCGCCAACACCCGCCGGCGCCAAACTTGAGCGACGATCACCGGTACGACGATGTAGAGCACCACCGACAGCACCAGCGTGTCCCACGGCACGGTGATGGCCGAGAGCCCGAGCAACAGGCCGACGATCGGGGCGAAGGCGACGACCATCACGGTGTCGTTGAGGGCGACCTGGGTCAGGGTGAAATGAGGCTCGCCCTTCACCAGGTTCGACCAGACGAAGACCATCGCGGTGCAGGGCGCGGCGGCGAGCAGGATGAGGCCGGCGACATAGCCGTCGATCTGATCGGCAGGGAGATAGGGGCGGAACAGCGTCTGGACGAAGATCCAGGCGAAGAGCGCCATGGAGAAGGGTTTCACCGCCCAGTTGACCAGCAGTGTCACGCCGATGCCGCGCCAATGCTCGCCGACGCGGGCGAGCGCGGCGAAATCGATGCGGATCAACATCGGTACGATCATCGCCCAGATCAACAGGGCGACCGGCAGGTTGACCCTGGCGATCTCGGCCGCCCCGATGGCGCGGAAGGCGGCGGGCAGGAAATGGCCGAGAGCGATGCCCGCCACCATGCACAGGCCGACCCACAGGGTCAGGAACCGTTCGAAGACCGACATCGCGACTGCCTTTCGGTTCGGCGGGATCAGAGAACGCGCTTGCCGGAGGCGTCGACGACCTGCTCGCCGTCTTCCTTGGCGAAGGCACCCTTCTGGGCGGGCAGGAGATCGAGTACCGCTTCCGAGGGGCGGCAGAGCTTGGCGCCCTTGTCGGAGACGACGATCGGCCGGTTCATCAGGATCGGGTGGGCGAGGATGGCGTCGATCAGTTCGGCGTCGGTCTTCTTCGGATCGTCGAGGCCGAGTTCGGCGTAGGGCGTGCCCTTCTCGCGCAGGATCGAGCGCACCGGTACGCCCATCTTGGCGATCAGCGCCTCGAGCTCGGCCCGGTTCGGCGGGGTCTTCAGGTAGAGCACCACCTTCGGGGTGACGCCGGCGTTCTCGATCAGGCCGAGGACGTTGCGCGAGGTGCCGCAGGCGGGGTTGTGGTAGATCGTCACGTCGGACATGCGGGGCTCCAGGTCAGTTGGGCCGGGTCGAGGTGGCGCCCTCGGTGCGACCGATGGCGTCGATCTCGCGCTTCAGCGCCATGCGATCGAGAGACGTCACGGGCAGAGCGAGAAACAGCGAGATCCGGCGCTGCAAGTGCTTGAAGGCGGTGACGAAAGCCCGTTCGACTTCGATCGGGGTTCCGACCACCGCGGCCGGGTCCTCGATGCCCCAATGGGCCGTCATCGGCTGTCCCGGCCACACCGGGCAGACTTCGCCGGCAGCGTTGTCGCAGACGGTGAAGACGAAGTCCAACGCCGGAGCGGCCGGCCCGCCGAACTCGTCCCAGAACTTGGAGCGGAAGCCCTCGGTCGGGTAGCCGAAGGAGGCGAGAACCTTCAGCGCCATCGGGTGGACCTCGCCGCGCGGGGTCGAGCCGGCCGAATGGGCACGAAAAGTACCGGTACCGTCCTTCGCCAGGATCGATTCGGCAAGAATCGAGCGCGCGGAATTTCCGGTGCAGAGAAACAGAACTTCGTAGGGCGGTCTCGTCATCCGAACACCTCGGGCTCTTCCCCCGAGCGCGCCGACTCGACGCGGCTCGGCATACACAGTTCCGGGCGACCGCCGCAGCAGTCGGCGAGGAGTGCGGCGGTCACCGCGTCGAGACGGGCCGGCACGGCGCGATAGACGACGAACCGGCCACGCCGGTCGGCGGCGACCAGGCCGGCGCGGGCGAGCACGGCGAGATGGCTCGACAGGGTGTTGGGCGGGATGGCGAGATCGCGCGCCAGATCGCCGGCCGGAACGCCGTTCGGCTCGGCCGCAACCAGCCGGCGGAACACGGCGAGCCGCGTCGCCTGCGCCAGCGCCGAGAGCGCCATGATGATCTCGCTCGATTCCATGTTTCTGGAAATATAGAATTATGAGCCGGTCGGCAAGGGGCGACCGAGACGAATCGGGTCGCCGACGTCGAAACGTCACGGGCGCCTCGATCGAACGAGGCGCCCGTGACGGGAGCGGTACGGAGGGAGCGTGGCGCGCACGGGGGTGGCGCGCCGGGACCTCAGGGGCCCATCTCCTTCGCCTCTTCGACGGCGGTCTTCGGCTTCGGCTCGGGATCGGGCTCGTCGCCGAGTACCGCACGGAAGCGAGCGAGGATGCCCTCGGCGGAGCGACGCGCATAGCCGATTTCCGGCACCTGCGGCTGAGCCCAGACGGTGGTGCGCGGGCTCGCGGCGGCCAAGCGGGCTTCGGGTACCGGCGGCAGCAACGGCCGACCGGCGACGCGGGTGCGGGCGACGTCGCGATCACCGTAGGCGGCGACGGCGGACTGGGTCACCACCCGGCCGGGGCCGGTGCGGGTCATGGCGACGACGATCCGGCCTTCCTCGAGCGCACGATCCGGCGCGGCGAGGGCGAGACGGGGCAGTGTCTCGGTCGACTGCGGTGCGATCAGCGACGTCACGGTGACCAGCGGCGGCCAACCCTCCTGTGACGGAGGCACGGTGGCGAGTGTCGGCTTGATCAGAAGATCGCGATCGGTGGTGCGTCCGAGCGGCTGGGGGGAGAGCAGGCGATCGCCCTTGCCGGAGCGGTTGACCGTCGGGGCGACCTCGACCGGCACCACCGACGGCCGCTTGGCACCGGGGACGGCGCCGGTCACGTCGGGATCGACGACGTCGCGCGGGATCCGTTTCGGCTCGTGGCGGGGCGCGAGATCGTTCTCCGCCACGACGATCGGCGCCGGCGCGGCCTCCGCCGGCGCGGGGGAAGCGCCGGCGGAGGACTGCGGGGCGGGCGCGGGCAGGACCGCGGCCAGACGGTCGCCGCGGGGGGAGGCGGCGACCGGCGACGCAGCGGCGATCAGGGCGCTGCGTTGATCTCTCAGGGTGTCGAATTCGGCCATCCAGCCGGATGCGTCACGCACCGTCCAACGGACGGGCGTTTCGGTCGGCGGGGTGTGCCCGACGACGGCGACGGCGACGAGGCCGAGAAGAAGGACGGGGGCCGCCCGCAGACGCGGGAGGAGACCGGCCCGTCTGACCGCGCGACGGCGGCTCAGCTCATTCGGCATGACTCGATACGAACTCCGAACCAGCGGGGCACACCGACGGCATTGCCGATGGGCAACGTCGCTGACGTGGTTTCCCGGACGCTTCGATGATCGCCGAGTAACCTCGAGAAAAGGTTAAACCACGACGAGACTCGTCGAATTTCGCGGATTTCCGCGGTTCGTGGCGCACCGTCGGCGAGGGTGTGGCGAAAACATGGTGAACGGCGGCGGTGCGATCGCGCTCAGAGCGGGCGCGCCAGACGGGCTTCGAGCTCGGCGTCGAGGCGGGCAATGGCGCCGAAAGGACCGTGCGCGGTGGCAAGGGCGGCGGCGACATCGACGCGAACCAGGCCACGGACGCCGAAGCGCACCTTGATCGCGTCCTCGACCCAGTGCCGCGCCTGGGCGGCGCGGCGGGCGACGAGACGGCCGGCGTCGGCGAGATGGGCGCGATGACCGGCGACCGCGGCCGCGAGATCGGCGAGCCCCACCCCGCTCGCCGCCGACACCAGCACGACGGGTGCGATCCAGGCGCCGGGTTCGTGGTCGGCGAGGGTGAGGGCCCCGGCGACGTCGGCCATGGCGCGCCGCGCCGGCTCGCCCATGTCGGCCTTGGTGACGCAGACGACGTCGGGCAGCTCCATGACGCCGGCCTTCATGAACTGCAGGCTGTCGCCGGAGCCGGGCTGGATGCAGAGCAGCACCGTATCGGCGACGAAGGCGATGTCACCCTCCGACTGGCCGATCCCGACGCTCTCCACCACCACCAGGTCGTAGACGGCGCGCATCGTCACGATCGCCGCCACCGCATGATCGGAGAGGCCGCCGAGACGATCGCGTGCCGCCATCGAGCGGACGAAGACGCCCTGGTCGTCGGGGTCGGTCCGGAGCCGGGTACGGTCGCCGAGGAGGGCGCCACCGGTGAAACGCGACGAGGGGTCGACGGCGACGACACCGACGGTGCGGCCGGACCGGCGGGCTTCGGTGATGAGCGCGTTGGTCAGTGTCGACTTGCCCACCCCCGGCGGACCGGTGAGGCCGAGGACGTCGCCTCGTCCGTCGGCGGCGCAGGCATCGAGCAGACGGGCGAGCTCGGCCGAGCCGTGGGCGATCTCGATCACCGAGAGGGCGCGCGCCAACGCCGGTTTGCCGCCGGCGCGGATCTGGTCGAGGGTCGGAACGACGGTCCTGATCATGTCCCCTGATCGCACGGCGGGACGCCGAGGTGAAGGGGGCGGGCTCGAGACGTTCGGGTCAGGCGCGGCAACCTCTTCACGAGCCGAGCGTGGCGGCGGCGAGAGCGGGGTCGCGATGCGGCACCGGCTCGGTGCTGCGCCTGTCGTGGCGGTTCATGATCCAGCGGCGTGCCGGCTCTTCGACGGCGACATGGACGAGGCAGGCGACACCGAGAGCCACCGCCGTGGAGACGGCGAAGAACACCACCGGATGGGCGGTGAGCGCGCCGTGAAGGAAGTGCTTGTCGATGGTGCGGGCGTAGTAGTCGACCGGCACGTGGAAGAGGTAGAGCGCGAAAGAGGCCTTGCCGAGGAAGACGAGGCGCGGGTCGGCGAGGATGCCGCCGCGCTCGCTCCCACCGTAGAGGATCAACGGCACCCAGAGAATGGCGGTGCCGCCGCCGTGCAGCGCCTCCTGAGGCAGGTGGTGATGCAGCAGCACCAGACCGAGCGCGGCGACCCCGGCGGCAGCCAGCAGGGTGTGGCGATCGGACGGGGCCCTCCCCTCGCGCCACAGGGCGAGAAGCGCCACGCCGAGCACGAACTCGCCCAGCCGACCGATCGGGAAATAGCGGATGAAGTCGGCGGCCGCTTCCGTCGCCGCGGTGGGTGCCATGAGGTCGCCGCCACCGGCCTGCCGCCAGATCAGGGCATGGACGATCCACACCGCGAACTGGAAGACGACGGCGACGAAGATCGCCGCCCCCGGCCGCCGGAAGGCCGGCGCCACCAGGAAGGGGAAGAGGGCGTAGAAGAACACCTCGGTGGAGATCGACCAGGCCGGATAGTTGATCACCGTCGCCACGCCGGGGATCCACGCCTGTAGCGCCAACGGTGTGGCGATCGCGGCGAGGACGCGGTCGAGGGTGACGCCGTGGCGCATCAGGTCGGCGGCGAAGAACGGCAGGAAGGCGAGGATCGCCAGGAGATGGACCGGCCAGATGCGGGCCAGGCGCGCCACCCGGTAGCGGCGCAACTCGTGGCGCGGAAAGGTGCCGGCGCTCTCATAGTTGTAGGCGAGGATGAAGCCGGAGAGGACGAAGAAGAAGCTGACGCCGGCAAAGCCGAGATCGAGCCCGGTCGGCACCGGAATACCCGGTAGGTAGGAGCGCCAGTAGTGATAGACGAGCACCAGCGCCGCCGCGAAGAAGCGCAGTGACGTCAACTCGTCGAGACTTCTCACCCCGTGAACACCCGGCGCGCTCATCGCCCTCCGCCCCGCTCACCACGCGACCGTGATCGCCCGGCCGCCTCCCGAGAGCCGCGAGGATCGCACGAAAGCGCCGGAACCGTTCGATTTCCGGAGATCGTGGTGAATGCGGCTCAACCCGCCGAGGCCACCGCCCACCAGTCCGCCGGCAGCTTCGCGACGGCGGCGCCGGCGGCGGCGGAGTCGGAGAAGATCGCGAAGCAGGTGGCGCCGGAGCCCGACATGCGGGCGAGGCGGCAGCCGGGCGCGGCGCCGAGGCGGGCGAGCACCTCGCCGATGACCGGCGCGACGTGAATCGCCGGCGGCTCGAGGTCGTTGCGGGTGGTGGCGAGCCAGTCGACGAGATGATCGGCGTCGCGGAAGCGCGGCGGGAGCTCGGGCATCGGCGGGTTGTCGCGGTTCGCGAGCGCCCGGAACACCGCAGGCGTCGCCACCGACACACCGGGGTTCACCAGCACCATCGGCAGTGTCGGCAGGCCGGCGAAGAGGTCGATCGTCTCGCCGATGCCGCGCGCCCGCAGCGGTCGCCCGTGGACGCACATCGGCAGGTCGGCACCGAGCGGCAGGGCGATCTCGGCGAGGCGGGCGATCGGCAGATCGAGCCGCCACAGCCGGTTCAGGAGCCGCAGCGTCGCGGCGGCGTCGGAGGAGCCGCCGCCGATGCCGGAGGCGATCGGCAGGGCCTTCTCCAGCGTCAGCGCCAACGGGCGGCGCGGGCGGGCGAGGCGGCGGGCCTCGGCATCCAGGAGCCGCGCGGCACGCAGCACCAGATTGTCGGGACCGGTGTCGAGCCCGGCGGCGAAACGGCCGGTGATCGCGAGCTCGATCGGCACCGGTTCATCGCTCGTCGACGCCTCGCCCTGCGGACGGGCGTCGACGCGGTCGGCGGCGACGCCGTGGACGACCAGCGTGTCGAGGAGGTGGTAGCCGTCGGCGCGACGTCCGGCGACGTGCAGCGCCAGATTGATCTTGGCCGGCGCCGCTTCGCTCGACGGTCCGACCGTGGCGGCGACTCCGACCATGGTCCGACGCTCACTCGGCCTTCGGCGGCGCTTCGCCGGTCGGAGCGGGCGGGGGCGCCTCCTGCGGCTTCGCCTCGGCGGGTGCGGCTTCCGGGGGCTTCACATCGCCGGTGGAGGTCGACGGGCGAGCTGCGGCTTCCGCCTCGGATGCAGCGGCTGCGGGTTTCGCGGCGGTCTCGACCGCTCCGGACGTCGGAGCACCTTGACCGGCGGCGCGCAGGGCACCGGTGGTGTCCGCGAGCTTCTTCTCGATCTTCGGTACCTCTTCGGCCTCGGGCTTCATGTCGAGGGCATGGCGCCACTGGAAGGTCGCCTCGAGCGTGCGGCCGACCTCGCGATAGGCGTCGCCGAGGTGGTCGTTGATCACCGGATCGTCGGGACGCAGCAGGATCGCCCGTTCCAGTTCCTTCACCGCTTCGTCGAAGCGGCCGAGCTTGTAGTAGGCCCAGCCGAGACTGTCGACGATGTAGCCGTCGTCGGACTTCAGGTCGACCGCCTTCCGCACCAGCGCCAGACCCTTGTCGAGGTTCTGGCCCATGTCGATCCAGGAATAGCCGAGGTAGTTGAGCACGTGCGGCTCGTCGGGCTGCAGCTTCAGCGCCTCGTCGAAATCGGCTTCCGCCTTCGGCCATTGCTTGGTGCGCTCGTGGGCGATACCGCGGTAGTAGAACAGCTGCCAGTCGCTCTTCGTCGGCTTTTCGATCTGGGCGATGGCGCGCGTATAGATCTCGGCGGCTTCGGCGAACTTCTTGTCGGCACGCAGAACGTCGCCGAGTGCCTGGATGGCGTCGAGATCCTTCGGAGTGCGCTCGACCACCGCCCTGAGGTGTTTCGACGCCTCCTCGTAGTTCTGGGTGACGGTGTGGTAGCGGCCGATCTGGATGTCGGCGAGCGGCCTCAACTTCGATCCGGAGGGAACTCGGTCGAGCAGCGCGATCGCCTTGTCGTACTGCTTCATCTGGCCCTGCAGACCGGCGAGCGCGATGGTCGGCAGTTCGGCGTTCGGGGTCAGCCACAGCGCCAGCTGCAGGTACATCGCGGCGAAATCTTCGCCGCCGTCGCGCCCCATGGCCGAGCCGAGGCCGTAGAGGAACTCGGCGGCACCGGCCTGCGGCGTGGAGATGATCGGAGCCGGGATCGCGCCGGATTCGATCTCGGCCTTGAGCCCCTCGATCACCGGATGATCGGGAAGGGTCTTCTCGAACTCGGCGATGACGGCGAGGGCTTCGGTCGTCTTCTTCTGACGGGCGAGGAAGCGGATCTGCGATTCCACGACGCGTAGCGCCCGCTTGTCGGCGCCGTAGGCCGCCGTCATGCGCTCGGCGCCTTCCGCCTTGCGCCCGCCCATGTCGGCTATCAGCGCACCATGGAATCCCTTGAACACGGAATACCAGTCGAGGCCGGTGACCTTGTCGACCGTCTTCAGCGCTCCGGCGGTGTCCTTGACCCCGGCCTGAGCCCATCCGGAGAGGATCGCCACGGTGAGATCGGAGAGCGGGCGGGGCGCGGTCTGCTGCAACTGGGCACGCGCCTTCTCCCACTGCCCGCGCTTGAGGGCATCGACGCCGAGGACGAGACGGGCGAGCGAATGGCCCTTGTCACGGGCGACGATGCTCTCGGCGACCGGGATCGCGTCCTTGATGCGGCCGTCGGCGATCAGCAGTTGGAACGCCCGCTCGATCAGCACCGGATTGCCGGGATCGAGGGCGAGCGCGGTCTGGAAATAGGCGGCGGCGGCGGCGATGTCGCGCGCGGACCCCGCGAAACGGCCGGCGAGGTAGTTGCCGGCGAGCGTCGGCGGCGTGAAGACCGAAAGCAGATCGACCATCGGTTTGGCGATGGCCACCCCGGCACTCGACAGGCCGGCGAGGAGGGTCGCGGCGAAGAGAAGGCGCATGCCGGTACGACGATCGGCGGCCTTCCTCGTTCGGGCGGGCGACGAGGGGTCGCGGCGGCAATTCTCGAAGTCACGGTCCATACGCGGGAAGCTCCCAGGGTCTCGGCGCGGACGTTCGGCCGAACACCCGATCCTCGGTTCAGGCGAGGCCGCCCGAGGGCGGGACGCGAAGCCGTTCGATCTCGTCGATCGGCCGGCGTGCGGCTCCGCGAGAGACACGACCCAGCGACGGCCTCCGGCTCCTCCGACGCCGTCGGAGCGATCCGAACGAACCAATCGATCGAACGCCGGCAGAATGGCGGGTTTGTGTCCGCTTGTGAAGGCTCTTCCGCCGAGGCGATTTCGGGGTCTCGGTTCGAAGAAATTTCAGCGGTGAAAGATCCCGGCATCACCGGATGCGGCAATCGTCCATCGAATGCAGGGCGTATGCGGTTAAACGACTTGTCAGCGCCACGCGGCGGATGCAAACCACCATTCGAAAGTCGAATGGCCGGCGTGAGCGGATTCGTCGCTCGCGTGCGCTGCTGCGATCTCGAGACGGGAGACGTCGCATGACCAAGTGGGTCTACACCTTCGGTGACGGTTCGGCGGAAGGTACCGCCGAAATGAAGTCTCTGCTGGGCGGCAAGGGTGCCAACCTCGCCGAGATGTCCAATCTCGGCATCCCGGTGCCCCCGGGCTTCACCATCACCACCGAGGTCTGCACCGCATTCTACGCCAACGACCGGCAGTATCCGGCCGATCTGGCGGCACAGGTCGATGCCGCGCTCGATCTGATGGGCAAGATCACCGGCAAGGAGTTCGGTGACGAGATGGACCCGTTGCTGGTCTCGGTGCGCTCCGGCGCCCGCGCCTCGATGCCCGGCATGATGGACACCGTCCTCAACCTCGGCCTCAACGACGCCACGGTGGAGGCGGTCGCCAAGGTCGCCGGTGACGAACGCTTCGCCTACGACAGCTATCGCCGCTTCATCCAGATGTACTGCAACGTCGTGCTGAACCTCGAGCATCACGATTTCGAGGAGATCCTCGACACCTACAAGCAGGATCACGGCTACGTCCTCGACACCGATCTCACCGCCGCCGACTGGAAGGCGGTGATCGTCGAGTACAAGGCGCTGGTCGAGCGTGAACTCGGCAAGCCCTTCCCGCAGGATCCGCGCGAGCAGCTGTGGGGTTCGATCGGCGCCGTGTTCGGCTCGTGGATGAACGCCCGCGCCGTCACCTACCGGCGCCTGCACGACATTCCGGCGAGCTGGGGCACCGCGGTCAACGTCCAGGCGATGGTGTTCGGCAACATGGGCGAGACCTCGGCGACCGGCGTCGCCTTCTCGCGCAACCCGTCGACGGGTGAGAAGGCGCTCTACGGCGAATTCCTGGTCAATGCCCAGGGCGAGGACGTGGTG
This sequence comes from uncultured Alphaproteobacteria bacterium, assembly GCA_937864925.1. Taxonomy (GTDB): domain Bacteria; phylum Pseudomonadota; class Alphaproteobacteria; order Rhizobiales; family Ancalomicrobiaceae; genus CALBKH01. Next base: position 67,591 of record CALMFH010000236.1, read on the forward strand.
GCCGGCATCCGCACCCCGCAGAACCTCACCGAGCACGCCCGCGAGCAGGCCGGCTCCGACAAACCGAGCCTCGAGACGGTGATGCCGGCGGCCTATACCGAGTTCGCGGCGATCTGCGAGCGACTGGAGAAGCACTACCGCGACATGCAGGACGTCGAGTTCACCGTCGAGCGCGGCAAGCTGTGGATGTTGCAGTGCCGCATCGGCAAGCGCACCACCAAGGCGGCGCTGAAGATGGCCGTCGACATGGTGGCCGAAGGGCTGATCACCAAAGAAGAGGCGATCCGCCGCATCGATCCGGCCGGCCTCGACCAGCTCCTGCATCCGACCATCGACCCCAAGGCCGAGCGCAAGCTCTTCGCGCACGGCCTGCCGGCCTCGCCCGGTGCGGCTGCGGGCGAGATCGTCTTCTCCTCGGAGGAGGCGGAAGCCGCCACCCAGGCCGGCC